>NC_020409.1:0-305000 GCF_000341895.1 Pseudodesulfovibrio piezophilus C1TLV30
TTTAAGTCTATTAAAGAGTCACCTCTCTGTAGATAAAGTCTCATGTGCATTGTGCATACGAAAGGAATTCGAGAATTGTCTGAGCACCCACAATCAATTATTACCGACCACATGATGAAGACTGCGTGGAAGCAAATACTCCGTTCACTCGAAAAGAGCCTCAATCCTGGCGTGTATACCGTCTGGATCAAGCCTCTCAGAGGCACTGTCGAAGGCAATAAACTGATACTTACCGCACCGAATGATTTTGTTGCTAATTGGGTTCGGGACAGACTTCTTCAGGTCATCCGCGAGGCCGCAACCCAGGTAATGGGGAGTGAGCCTAAGATAAGCATATCTGCAAGCACCGAAAAGAAAACAAAACCGGCCATGACGACTGTACGGACAAAACCGTTGGGTAAGGCTCCATCGGCGACTCCGTTGGGATTGCCCATTGTCAATACGCCAAAACCTATTCCGGTTCAAAATTGGCGTTTTTCTTTTGACGACTTTGTCGTTGGTTCCAGTAATGAACTGGCTTGTGCGGCAAGCCGCTCTATCTGTGACACCGCTTTTGTTTCCGATCACCTCTTTTTGAGTTCTGAGCCAGGGCTCGGCAAGACGCATCTGCTGCATTCAGTGGGGCAACAACTTTGTGCAACCGCCAATAAAAAGAATGTCCGGGTTGCCTGTCTTTCGTCAGAGAATTTTGCCACTCGGATGGTCCTTGCCATACGGGGAAAGCAGATCGATCAGTTCAAAGCTCAATTCCGTGAAAGTATTGATGTCTTGCTTCTTGAAGATGTGCATTTTTTTCAGGGTAAGGAGAAGATGCAGGAAGAACTGCTCTGTACGATGGGGGCATTACGTGAACGTGGCTGCAAAGTGGTCCTGACCAGCTCGTTCATGCCTAAAGACTTTTCCGGGGTCGACTCCCGCTTGGTCTCTCGGTTTTGTTCTGGCTTTCTGGCCCATATCAATAGGCCTGATATGGAGACTCGCCGCCGGATCGTACAGGAGAAGGCTCGCAAGCTTCAGGTGGATGTTCCTGTTGAAGTTACCGAGTTGCTTGCCGAACGAATCACGACTGATATCCGCCAGCTTGAGAGCTGTTTGAACAACATGGTCCTGAAAGCTCGCTTACTCAACCGAGCAGTAACCATGAATCTCGCATGGGAAGTGCTGGATAACTATGCTGTCCAGAATCCGACTCCGGATTTCGGACATATTATTGAGTTTATTTGTAAAAGTTACTCACTCTCGGAAGAAGAACTGAAATCCAAAAGCCGCAAACGACAAATTGTTCTGGCTCGGAACACCGCTTTTTATCTGGCCCGCAAGCACACTGAACTTTCTCTTAAATCCATTGGTGAAAAGTTGGGTCGCCGGCATTCCACAGTCCTCAAAGGCATCACCAAAGTTGAGCGGGAAATTTCTCTTCAGACCCCATTGGGGCGTCAGCTAGAGAAGACAACAGAGCGACTTACTCCTTAATACAAGCCCCCCACATGTCCCCTCGGATCATTTGGCATCATTCATGAGCCTGTTGTTCCGGGGGGCATATTGCCTATGTCGAGCATCCTTTTCAAAAAAAGGATGCTCTTTTCATGACGGTATTCGTACGGGAAAGTCTATTGAAATTATTTGGTTGTGCCATTTTAGGAGTGGGACAGAGCATGTTTCGTAAAAAAACGCATGGTTCTCTGGGAGCGCCATGCGTCAAGATTTTTTTTGGGGGGAGAGGCTGTGAGAAGTGAGGGGCTTACCTATTTTGGAGTTCATCAAGCCTTTTGCGGGCTTCTCGTGGGTCGAGGCCGCGTTTTTTTGCAATATCAGCAAGGTTATCCTCTGCATCTGTGACCCGCACATACAGCGGGGTGATATGGGCTTCGTCAAACTCGGCAACAGCGGCAGTTTCCAGAAGAAGCTCAGGTGAAGCATTATCCCATATTTTTGAAAGAAAGGTAAAGCCTGTGTGGGTTTTCTGGAAATCATCAAAATAGGTTTGATTCTTGCGAAGGCCACTCCCCATCACAACAGCTTGTGTGCCCTGGGCAAGAATTTGCTCAGTTGCGGCATCAAGTGAGAGTGATGTGAGGGGGAAGATTTCTTCCATGGACGGAGTGTTGAATGTCCTGAGGTAGACGAGTCCTTTGCGTGCGTACGTCATGACATGCAGGGTGCCGGAGAGCAGGGGGGCCGGTCCTCTCGCGAGCATGGCGAGGTAATCAATTCCAGCCAGAGATGCGTTACATCCGGCAGCAAGGCCTTCGGCTGCTGCAAGGACAAGTCTCAGCCCGGTAAAGCTGCCGGGGCCACGTACACAAGCGATACGACCTATATCGGACACTGTGAGACCGAGGGTGTCCAGGGTCTCTTTCAGTCCGGCAGTCAGGACTCGGAGGGATTCTCTCGGTACAGTCCATTCTCGTGAGGCTACCATCTGGTACCCGGTTTGCGTCGGCTTTCCTAAAACCAGCTGTAACCGTTCTTCAGTCCCGCCCATAGCGAGAAGCAGTTTCTGCGAGTTATGAAAGGAGTCTGCGGAAATCATTGAAAATAGCCAATGCCATAAGGAGGAGGAGGATCATGATGCCAAAACGCATCGCCAGAGCTTTCCAGCGGTCGCTCAAAGGGCGCCTGAAAATAAGCTCCAAGCCAAAGAACAGAATGTGCCCACCATCAAGTACAGGGATAGGCAACAAATTGATAATTGCCAGGTTGATGGAGATGATGGCAACCATATTGAGAAGGGCATATATGCCGGTCTGGGCGCTGTCATGAACCATTTGAGCCAGCATGATTGGCCCCCCGATGCTTTCAACGGGAATCAGTCGTTCGATGATGGAGAGGAAACCTTTGATCACAACGTGAGCCATATTCCATGTGTGCTCCAGAGCAAGACCGGCTCCGGTTCCATCTATTGGGTGGTATTCGACCTTGCCTCCTTGACTGATGCCAACCATGGGGACAGTGACTTCCTCGCCAAAAAGATTCTTAACGGTATTGACTTTGGGAGTGACGGAAAGAGTGACTGTTTGACCGTCCCGTTCAACAATAAATTCGAGACTTTTTTCTCCGCTTTCACGGATTGTAGTGACCATTTTTGTCCACGAATTGATGGAGGTTCCATCAATTGAGAGTACCCGGTCATCCAGTCGGAATCCGGCCGAAGCCGCAGGAGTGTCGGCCATTATTCCGCCAACGGTAGGAAGAATGATTCCCTGCCCTTGAGCGAGTGCAAGAAACCAGAAGATTATAAAAGCGAGAAGAAAATTGAAAAAAGGACCAGCAGCGACAACGCACATGCGTTGCCATGCCGGGCGGCTGGAAAAAAGTTCCTCGTCAGAAAATCCATCTTCCTCTTCTTCACCATCTTCCCCTGCCAGTTGAACATATCCCCCTAATGGAATGAGGGACAGTTTATATTCGGTTTTTCCCGAGACGGTCCCGGCCAGTCTTGGACCAAACCCAAGGGAGAAAGCCTTGACGCCCATTCCAAAGAGACGTGCTACGGCAAAGTGGCCGAGCTCGTGAAAGAAAATAAGCCCTCCGAGGGCCACTACAATAGCGATGGCACTTATCAGCATATGTTCCTCATTGTGTCGCAGGGTTATTCAAAGTGCGACGATACTCATTATAAGCATTCATTATCATTTGGCTAGAGAGAAGACTCTGCTTCTTCCCGAGTGATGCGGTCAAGCTCTAAAATAGCAGACGGAGTGTCAACTTTCACAGCTTGATGAGAGGTCAGTGCCTGTTCGATCATTTGGGGGATGTCAAGAAAGTGTATTTTTTCATTGAGAAAAGCAGCTACAGCAACTTCATTGACAGCATTGAGAACTATCGGGTGGCTTTGTCCGGCGGCAAAAGCCTCGCGGGCGAGGCGTAAGCAGGGGAAAGCTTCTTCATCAGGGTCTTCAAATGTCAGCGTCCCAACTTGGGCGAGGTTGAGTTGTGGGACATCGACCTCAACACGTCGGGGAAAGCAGAGACAGTGAGCAATGGGAATCTGCATATCCGGATTTCCCAAGTGAGCGAGTTGTGACCCATCCATGTATTCGACCAGCGAATGGATGATTGATTGAGCATGCACAACGACATCAATCTTTTCAACCGGTACTCCATAGAGATGGCAGGCCTCTATGACTTCAAGCCCTTTATTCATCAACGTCGCAGAATCAATAGATATCTTGGCACCCATGTCCCAATTGGGATGAGCAAGAGCCTGGTCTCGTGTCACCGTTTGCAAGAAGTTTTTATTCCTGCCTCTGAAGGGACCGCCAGAGGCAGTCAGTATCAGGCGCTTCAAGTCAGTGTTTTCGTCCTGGCTACTTTGGTGTCCGACAAGTCCTTGAAAGAGGGCATTATGCTCTGAATCAACAGGAAATATCGTAGCACCGGATGCATGGCATTCCTTACGGATCACATGCCCGCCAAGGACCAGGGATTCCTTGTTTGCAAGGCCAATCATTTTTCCTGCCTGAGCGGCTGCCAAGGTGGGAATGAATCCAGCTGCGCCAACGATGCTGGAAAGAACGAGGTCGACACTGTTCAGCGCGGCAAGCGTCGCATATCCTTCTGGTCCGACATGTATTTCCGGCGTATATCCGCACGGGAGATAACTGATGAAATCCTGTCTGACCTGTTCATTCAGAACACCGACATGCGGAGGGCGAAACGTTACACATAACTGTGCCAGCCGTTTGGCATTAGCGCCGCCCGCAAGAGCTGTCACCGTAAATAGATCCGGGTGTTTGCGGATAACCTTGAGTGCACTTGTCCCTATGGAGCCTGTGGCTCCTAGTATGCAGATTGAGCGAGGAAAATCAGGTTGAGGGACAGAAAGCGGCCAGGGAGAAATATACGTTTGCACAGTGTGTCCGTGGTTATTGAAAATAAGGGTGAACCATGCGCATCAGACCATATGCGGGAACAACCAGAAGCATGGAGTCCACGCGATCCAGCAATCCTCCATGACCGGGCAGTATGGAGCCGGAATCTTTGACCGCAAGGGAGCGCTTCAGAGCGGATTCGAAGAAGTCACCCATTTGAGCGGCAATATTGAGAATAATACCAAGGAATATCCATTGCCAAAGGGATGCATGCCCAAAAATTAAGCCATAGACGGATATCAACACAGTGCATGCAGTCATCCCCCCGATACTGCCTGCCCAGGATTTTTTCGGGCTGACTTTGGGCCAGATCTTTTTCTTGCCCCACAGGGACCCGCTATAAAACGCTGCAGTATCCGAAATGGCCGCCGCTCCAATGACAAGAGCGCATTCCCATCTGTTAAAATGCAAAAAAAAGTGAAAATTGACAGGTATATAAAGAAGTCCTGTCAAAAAAATCATAGCCTGAACAAATGATGCATTCAGGTCTGTGCTGTAGCGAAAGAGAAAAATGAAGGCCGCTGTCCAGAAGGCACTCATGAAAACCAGGGCAGGGTAGAGAAGATTACCCGTCGAAAAAGCTGCCAGTAAAAGAAAAGTATAAATGGCCCCTAGACTTTTGACAGTCTTGATACCCTGGTGTGACTTGAAAAGATTGTAAAACTCCCAGAGAGTAAAGGAGCAGAAAAGTGCAAGGACAGTAAAAAATACCCAACCTTGGAAGACGAGAGCAAGAATCGGGATAAGCGCGAGGCCTATCGCTGTAACAATTCTTTTTTTATGAAGAGATATGTCCATATGTAATATTCAGCGGGTGCTTTAAGTGAGCGCTTTATGCGCGAGTGTTCAGTATGTACGCTATTTGGAAACCAGGGGCAACATGCGTTGCGCTCTTCATATTGGCTTAGGTCAATTGATCGCTCGTTTTGCCGAATCTACGTTGCCGGTGACCAAGTTCAACAAGAGCTTTATCAAGTTCATCAGATGAAAAATCCGGCCAGTAGATATCTGTAAAGTACAATTCAGAATAGGCGCATTGGAAAAGAAGGTAATTGGAGAGACGAAGTTCTCCACTTGTTCTGATGATTAGATCCGGGTCGGGTTGACCTGCTGTCCAGAGTTCATTTGAAAAAATTTCCTCTGTTATTTCAGAGGATTCAAGTCCTTTTTCTAGCAGTGCTCTGGTGGCACGAAGAATTTCGTCCCGGCCCGAATAGTTCAGGGCAAGGTTGAGAGTCATTGTCGAGCATTCCTGTGTCTGGCGCATGACATGTTTGAGGACCTGACGAACCGTCATGGGCATGTCATTGATATCGCCGAGAACATTGAGTTTGACCCCTTGTTCTTTCAGACTCTTTTCTTCCCGTTTGAGAAATGCGGTCAGCAACTCAAAGAGAGTTTTTACTTCAGCCTTGGGACGTGACCAGTTTTCTTTTGAAAAAGTGTAAAGAGTCAGGTGTTTAATTCCTAACTCATGGCAGCGCGATACAACGGTGCGAGCTGTCTCGGTTCCGGCTTTATGGCCTTCAGTTCGAGGAAGCCCGCGCTGTTTCGCCCACCGCCCATTGCCATCCATAATGATGGCAATGTGGGCAGGTATAGAGGTAGTGTCCAAGAATGGTCCCTTAGATTTCGAGAATTTCTTTTTCCTTGGCAACAAAGGCTTGATCGCTTTCCTTGACATAGTCATCGGTCAGCTTCTGCACGTCGGCTTCGCCTTTTTTCTTCTCGTCTTCGCTGATGTCCTTCTCTTTCTCCATGGCCTTGAGCGAATCGTTCAAATCGCGGCGAACATTGCGAATGGCTATTTTGCATTCTTCAGTGTATTTTTTGGCTATTTTGACCAAATCTTTTCTGCGTTCCTCTGTGAGAGGTGGAATGCCGATACGGATGATCTTGCCATCGTTGACAGGGGTCAGACCGAGATCGGAATTCATGATTGCCTTTTCCACGGCTCCGAATGCGCCTTTATCCCATGGTTGGATGCTGACAGTCTTAGAGTCAGGGATGGAGACTGAGGCCAACTGGCTTATGGGGGTAGGGGTGCCGTAGTAGTCCACGACAATGTTGTCCACCAGGGATGTCGTAGCACGCCCTGTGCGCAATTTTCCAAAATCCTTGTCCAAGGCTGTCAAAGCCCCGGTCATGCGTTTTTTTCCATCTTCGAGCAGAGATTGCATATTAGTCTCCTCCTTGAACTGTCGTTCCTATGGGTTCTCCGTTGGCTGCCTTGCGGATGTTACCTTCTTCATAGAGATTGAAAACAATGATCGGCAGGTCGTTGTCTCGTGCCATGGAAATGGCTGTGGAGTCCATAACTCCGAGGCGTTTTTCCAATGTTTCTATGTAGGAAACTGTATCGTACTTGACAGCATCGGCGTATTTGGCAGGATCTTTATCGTATATACCGTCCACTTTGGTTGCCTTGAAGATTGCATCGCATTTGAGTTCCAATGCACGAAGGGCGGCTGCAGAGTCGGTGGTAAAATACGGGTTGCCTGTTCCGGCCGCGCAAATGACTACGCGGCCTTTATCCATGTGGCGTTGTGCCCGGCGGCGAATATATGGTTCAGCCACCTCTGCCATGGATATAGCTGTCATGACGCGGGTGTCGCACCCATGTTTTTCCAGCGCATCCTGAACAGCGAGAGCATTCATGACGGTTGCCAACATCCCCATGTAGTCACCTTGTGCCCGGTCCATGCCTTTGGCACTGGCTGCCATGCCTCGAAAGATATTTCCACCACCGATGACGAGGGCGAGTTGTAGCCCTGTGGCCGCGACTTCGGCGATCTCCCTGGCAAACTGGTTAATGGCTTCCGGTTCTATGCCAAAGCTTTGTTCACCGGCAAGAGCTTCGCCGCTGAGCTTGAGCAATACCCGGTTATACCGCGCTTTGTTCATTACCACCTCGTGTATAGTTTCTCATGATTCCATAAACTCGCCATCAGGCGATAGCATGTTTCAGGCTGTCGATAAAGAGCGGATTGCCGGGGCAATCGCACTTTTCTCAACAGCCTGTATGCTTACCAAAAAAAACGGGCCTTGCGGCCCGCTTTTTGTTTAGTCTTCGCTTTCTTCTTCCTTGGCGTCTTCCCCTAGGGCAAGTCGCACAAAGCCTGCGACCTCGGCTTTGCCGAGGATGTCCTTAACGGACTTTTTATCTTCCTTGATGTAGGACTGATTGATCAGGCATACCTCAGAGTAGAATTTGTTGAGTCGACCGATGACGATCTTTTCAGCGATGTTCTCGGGCTTCCCTTCATCCATGGCCTGTTTCATGTACAGGGCTTTTTCCTTCTCCAGAATGTCCTGAGGCAGTTCTGCAGAAGTAATACAGGATGGGTTCATGGCCGCAACGTGCATGGCGATGTCTTTAGCCATCTCAACATCATCAGAGCCAGTCACTTCGACAATGGCACCGAGTTTGTTGTTGGAGTGGATGTAGACACCGAGTACGCCTTCGGTTGTGAACTTGGCAAAACGACCAACGCCCATGTTCTCGCCCAACTTGGCGATGAGGTCGGTTACGTCAGCTATCTCTGCGGGCAGATCGGCAGCGGAGCCAGTAGTGACATCCAGTTCTGCTATTTTCTCGGAGAGAGCATTTGCATAGGCGACAAAATCGTCCCCTTTTGCAACGAAGTCGGTTTCACACAGCAATTCAGCAATAACGGCAGTCTTGCCATCTTCACTGATGTAAGGGGTGACGAGTCCTTCAGATGTGGCGCGTCCGGCTTTTTTGGCAGCCTTGGACAGGCCCTTCTCGCGAAGGTACATGATTGCTTTTTCCTCATCGCCACCGGATTCTACCAGGGCTTTTTTGCAATCCATCATGCCTGCGCCGGTCTTCTCGCGCAGTTCCTTAACCTGAGATGCAGTGATAGCCATTCTTACTTCTCCTGAGCAGGGGCTTCGGCAGGAGCCTGAGCCTTTTCTTCGGTTTTAGGGGCTTCAGCTTTGGCGGCTTTGGCTTCCTCGGCAGCTTTGGCTGCGAAATCTTTTTGCATTGCGCTTCCCTCGATGCAGGCATCGGCCATGTGAGTGGCAAACAGCTTGA
This sequence comes from Pseudodesulfovibrio piezophilus C1TLV30, assembly GCF_000341895.1. Lineage (NCBI taxonomy): Bacteria > Pseudomonadati > Thermodesulfobacteriota > Desulfovibrionia > Desulfovibrionales > Desulfovibrionaceae > Pseudodesulfovibrio > Pseudodesulfovibrio piezophilus. The sequence goes on from NC_020409.1 coordinate 8,935, forward strand.
TGGCGCGGATTGCATCGTCATTGCCGGGGATGATGTAGTCTACCATGTCGGGATCGCAATTGGAGTCAACAACGGCGACAACAGGGATACCCAATTTGCGGCATTCCTGAATGGCGATGTGTTCACGCTTGGGATCAATGACAAAAGCAGCCTTCGGAGCATCGTGCATGTCCTTGATTCCGCCCAGAGCAAGGTTCAGTTTCTTGACCTCGCGGTTCATGCCCACTGCTTCCTTTTTGGTGTAGCGGGAAATGGAACCATCTTCGAACATCTGCTCGAGATTCTTGAGGCGGTCGATGGAGCGTTTGATGGTCTGGAAGTTTGTCAGTGTGCCACCCATCCAGCGGTGAGTGACGAAGAACATGCCAGCGCGTTCCGCTTCCTGTGTGACAGCTTCCTGAGCTTGACGCTTGGTGCCGATGAACAGGACTTTGCCGCCTTTGGCGACGGTGTTGACGATGAAGTCATGGGCGGTCGCAAACATCTTGACGGTCTGCTGCAGATCCATGATGTGAATACCGTTGCGTGCGCCGAAGATGTAGGGGCGCATTTTGGGGTTCCAACGGCGGGTCTGGTGGCCGAAGTGGACGCCGGTTTCCAGCATCTGCTTCATAGTAACGTAAGCCATGATAATCTCCTGGGTTTTTCGTCCATCCCGCAGTCCATTTAGGAGTCCGTGCCATCACGGACCACCCGGAGTTATGGGCGGGATGTGTGAATTTGAAGTCGGGGGTAATTAGCCCATTATCATATAGATGACAAGTGATAAAGTGGGCTCTTTGAAAAGTTGTTCAGAGAGTTCATTTCATTATTTCTTTGATACGGCTGAGATGTTCCTGAAAAAAGTAATAAAATTTTGTATCATTTCCCAGAATCTGACCGAGTTGTGGCTGTGTCAATTTTTTCATGAATCCGCCACCTGTGTTTTGATGATGAATGCATTTGACCAGTCCACAATAGCGAACTTCTCCACCGTTGATCCTTAATTTGATGTCATGTGCAATGTCGTCAACTTGTGATGGCGAATATCGGAGATCAAAGTCCGGACCATCCGGCATATGAGCCATGCGAAGAAGGTGACAGCACCCCATTACATGATCTGTGGAGCGGCAGAAGTCATATTGGCCGATATCGGTCAGGGCGATGGAAGTGGGATCTGTGAGTTTGAGCAAGCCTGGTTCTGCCAAGGAAAAGCTTCGGTAGAGGTACTGAATCATCCTTTGGTTGCTTCCGAAAATGACTTTGCTCCCGACCACAGAAGCAGTGGGGTGCTTTTGCATTTCTGTCAGGTAATGACCGAGCCAATCCGAGGGTAATTCCACATCGTCATCAAGGTAGGCCACAAATTCACTTTGTCGGACTTCAGGGAGGCTTCCAAGCCAGTTCCTCGCAGCAGGAGCACCCACATTCACGGGCAGAACCAAAGTTTGAAAGTCGTTGTCAGGAAAGAGAGAGCGGGCTGATTCGGTCACAGCCTCACTGTTGTCGGTGCACCCGTTCAAAAGAATGCGAATCTTCGCCGGACCAAGCGTTGTTTTTGCCAGACTCTCCAAAGTCATTTTGAGGTCATCAGCTTTATTCCATGAATAAATGCAGATCGTTACATTGCTTGTATCGAGAAGTCCCATATCCGGAAGAGTTGGTCCTTTCAATTCGCTGAGTCTGTACCTAACCGGACCTTGAGCAGGGTCCTGGGTGAGTGACTTCTCATAGAGATCAATCGCTTGAAGTGTCTCTCCTGTTTGAGCAAACATTTCAGCCGCACGGTTAAGGAGCACCTCTGAAGTTCTGTTCGATTGAATGAGGCTGGGCCATAATCTCAGGGCGTCTTCAGCCATACCGAGTTCTGAATAGTGAAGAAACAGGCGTTCATCCCATTGTGGCTGAGCAAAAGGTGGGATGACGATTTTGCTTAACCATGGGCCTGGTTCATTCCCTTGGTAGTAATCGAGCAGCAGGCGTTGCGAGGCTGCGACGATGTGTCCGGGCCTTTGGGTGAGAATGTCTTCCAATATATTGATTCGACGCTGCAAAGCAGACGGACTCGACATGACTCGGCGCATATCCATGAGTGAGGGGGCATCCTCAAATCGTGCAATTTTCTTGGCTCGCTCCAGAAGGAGCGGGTCTCCGGAAAGTTGAGCCGCAAGATTTAATGTCATGTGATTGAATGGGCTGAGTGCAATGGATTTGCGCAGAAGACGCGTAATTGTATCAACTGTTTTCGGATGGGAATTGGCTGTCTGGTCATTTAGTATGCGTGCCAAAAAGACGGAGCACATCTCATGGTCAAGATAGAGATTGTCTTCCACCTTTCCCAGGACTTTGAAAACAGCGTCAAGATTAATGCGATCCAGTTCTTCGAAACGATCAGTCGGGGTATAGATGTCGTTCATTCTCTCCATATCCTTGGGTAGTTTCGGGCGAGTTTATCTGATTTGAACGGGAAGTTCATTGGCTTTGATCATCAAAGGACTGTCCCATCAGTCGCTTGGCCAATCCGCCAAAATCTTTTGGGGCATAACCGAATACTTCATTCCAGACATCCGTGGATTCCATGCAGAAATAGAGTTGTTTGTCCATACCATGCGCACGGAGTCGATTGACGATGAAGGAGAATTGCTTCACTCGCAGGGGGCGAAGGAGGCGGGCCTTGCCATCGAGTCCTGGAATGAACTCATCATAGATGTATGTCGTTTTGGGGAAATTGTCAGCAATGATAGGCGTGAGTTGTGGCATGCATCGGAATGAGCCGATTGACATGTAGGCGATCTGGTGTGGCTTAACATAATCAAAAATCAGGTCGATGGTTTCCGCATAGCCTTCTTCCCAGCCTGGATAATGAATGACCGGATCGAAGTGAAGACAGACTCGAAAACCAGCTTCCGCACATGTCCTGGCAGCCGAGAGTCGTTCCCGCAAAGTGGAGACATCAAATTCTTCATGTTCATTGATGAAGGGAGCATTCATGGACCATGCCGGAAGAATTCGGTCTGTTCGTTTGGCTGCATCCATCCATGAAAGATCAACGACTTTTGACTTGAGTTCAAGGGCTACATTGCTGTAGTTATTCAGAAATTCGACAAGATCATGACTGTATCCGGTCAGGTGTTCCAGAGCGAGAGAATCTGTGAACTCTCCAGTCCCGACCCGGAAGCGTTGTGCCTGATTGGCAAAACCCTCAGCAAGTTCACTGAACAAGTCACCCTGGTTCGCCCATATCTTGAGGACTTGGTCCTGGAAATAGGCCTGGAGGATACAGTAGGAACAGGCCATCGGACAGTTCTCTCCAATGTGGATGATACGATATCCACAGCAGTGGTAGGCTTTGGTACCAGGGCAGAATCGGAGGAATTTCCCTTTGTATTCTTTAAGATAGAGTGCCTGTTCGGAACCTTTGCTGAATTCAATACGGTCCATGTCCGGGGAGACGACGGTCCACGGGAGGTTTGCTTTATCCGTACCCGCAAGGCGCCTCTGTACTCTCCTTGCTATCAGTGAATCCTGCATGGATTCATCAACGAATATGTGGGAGATGCGACGCAGGTGATTGGGGAGCTGTTTAGTCATGGCTGGTTCCAATCGTCCAGAGAATTTCCCACTCAGGGCGTGTAACCATGTCTTCCAAATCGTGGAGCGCTGTTTTTAGCTGCTGGGAATTCTTGATTCGAAGAGTCAGCTCTGCTTCATTTGTTTCGAAATTATCTGGTTGTTCTAGCTGCCATTTTGTTCCGGCAACCAATTTTGCAGATGTTTCGGCATAGGACTTTTGGCGAGATGTCAACTCTGGGTAGCGGGCTTTTTTTGCCGTTGAGACAAGGCGGGCAATGGTGTCCTTGGGAGAAAGAGTCAGGCCCATCATTGTGTCCATATGAGTTGTATTCATAATGTTCGCTATGGAATGAGCAGTCATTTTAGAGGTTTCGAAAAGCCACGTCAGCACGTTGACGGCGTTAGAGCGTGACCATGAGTAGTTTGTGAAGAGCTGTTCTACGGCGTGTCTGTCAGAGTCATTCATTTTGGCAATGATGGTTCCCGCAGCTAAGGGAATGCGCCCTGCGGTCAGGTGAGACTGCCAGTTTTCAGGTAATTCCAGCCATGTCATGAAGAGCTTGGCGTCTTTGCTTTTCGGCTTGATACCAAGACGGTGGAGAACTGTCTGCCGGATCTCCTTCTCTGAGGTGAATGTACGGAAATACCGAAGTGCTTTGAGTTTCATTCCATCATCTTGGAGACGGTGGGTATTCTCAATCAGATAGAGTAGCCCCTTCTCCATGTCAGTCAGTCTCTCGACCAACCTGACCAGAACGGGCTTTCCCAGTTCCTTTAGAATCATGACTCTGGCGAAGCCGGATATGAGTTCCAAGCCTGTTTCTGTCTCCTGAACAAGGATTGGGGTGGTTTGACCGACTTCCTCAAGGGAAGTCTTCAATGAAGTGTTGGTCTGTTCGGACCAGAACAGGTGAGAGCCTGTGGTCTGGATAGCTTGAGCGGAAGCTGTAATGATTTCGCTTGAAAGCTGCAAAGTGTGCTCCTGGCATTTCTTCAATGGTTATAACGTAAGGTTCTATAAAATAAGATGATTTTGTTTGGTCAGTAAGGGTGAACACACAAAGTCATTGTTATTTCAATGTGATGAGAAGCCGTGTTTCTCAGCTTACCCCTCTTGACATTTTCGCGTTGCTCTTCCTATAGGACTAAACCTGTCAAAAACCAAGTGTCCTAGACCAAACGGGGTCGGAGGTGCCCCAAATTAGAGTAAAAAACCAATAAATATACTGGAGTAGAGAATGCCTGACTTGAACACCCAGAGAACATATTCACTTGTCGGTCATGGCGGCAGCGGCAAGACCTCTGTCGCCGAGATGCTTCTTTTTAACGCTGGCGTCGTCAATCGCCTCGGCAAAGTCGAAGATGGGAATACCATTCTCGATTATGAGCCTGAGGAGATCAAGCGGCGCGGTTCCATTCAGCCTGGTTTTGCTCATTACAAATGGAAAAAAAACGATCATTTTCTCATTGATACTCCGGGGGATTCCAACTTTGCCGGAGATTTATCCTATAGCTTGACCGCAACTGACGGTGTGGTGCTTGTCCTTGATGCTGTCGATGGAGTCAAGCCGCTGACCAGAAAAATCTGGTCTCAAGTTCAGGCTCGGGCATTACCAGCCATGATTGTCATCAATAAAATGGATCGTGATCGAGCTGATTTTGATGCTGCTTTTACTGGTATTTCTGATGCATTGGGTGCGCGGCCGGTCCTTCTTTATTATCCCATTGGTGTCAGGGAAGACTTTAAGGGTGTGGTTGATATGTTGTCAGGTCAAGCTTTTCTGTTTAGTGCGGATGGTGCCGTTACGGAAGCTGATATTCCTGCCGAGATCGCGGATGAAGTGGAAAGTCTCCGAGAGACCATGATTGAAAATATCGCGGAAAGCGATGAAGACCTCATGGAAAAATATTTCGAGGAGGGGGAATTGGGACCTGAAGATAGCATAAAAGGTCTCAAAGCCGGAGTTGCATCTGGTGAACTCGTTCCTGTCGTGGTGTCTTCTGCTTTGAATAATCAAGGCGGACAGATGATCCTTGAGACTGTACAGAAACTCTTGCCTGGTCCATTGGACCATGCTCCCTGGGTTGGCGAAGACGGGGAACGTCCGAGTTCTCCAGACGAACCTCTGGCATGTTTTGTCTTCAAAACACAAGCTGACCCTTTTGCCGGACAGCTTACACTGGCTCGTGTGTTATCAGGACAAATCAAGCCGGATTCCCATTTGTTGAACGCCTCGAACGGTGAAAAAGAGCGCGTGGGGCAATTGTTGCTGACAAGTGGCAAGGAGCAAATCCCGTCGAAAGAGGCCATGGGACCTGGGGCTATCGTCACCCTTGCCAAATTGAAGAATACGGCTACGGGAGATACTCTGGTAGAGAAAGACGTATTCAAATTGATCAAGCCTGAACGCGCACCACAGCTTATTACCTTTGCTTTGGCTCCTGCTGAAAAGGGTGATGAAGATAAAGTATATGCAGCTGTCGCCAAACTGCTTGATGAGGATATCACGTTGACCCTGTCTCGTGATGAAGAGTCCGGTGATATTCTTCTGTCCGGTATGGGGCAAAATCATATTGAAATTTCAGTAGAAAAAGCCAGAAGGCGCTATAAGGCTGATATTGTCCTGAAGACTCCCAAGGTCCCGTACCGCGAAACATTCAAAACCGGAGCCAGGGAAGTGCAGGGGCGCCATAAGAAACAGTCCGGCGGCCGAGGGCAATTTGGTGATTGCTTTATCCATGTGGCCCCTCAAGGGTCGGGTGAGGGATATGAGTTCGTGGATAAGATTGTCGGAGGATCCATTCCTCGGCAGTTCATTCCTGCCGTAGATAAGGGAATACAGGAATCTGCCGCTCGAGGCGTGCTTGCTGGGTATCCGGTTATCGACTTTCAGGTCACACTGTATGATGGCAGCTATCACAATGTCGATTCATCAGAAATGGCTTTCAAGATTGCAGGTTCCCTTGCCTTCAAGAAGGCGGCAGAAAAGGCTCATATGGCCCTTCTTGAACCGATCATGCTGGTGACTGTGGCGGTGCCGGACTCCTTTATGGGGGATGTTATTGGTGACCTTTCTTCACGCAGGGGCAAGGTGCTGGGGTCTGATTCCCAGGCCGGCCTGACAGAGGTAAAGGCCCATGTTCCCATGGCTGAAATGCTGAAATATGCTCCGGATCTCAATTCCATGACTGGAGGGCAGGGAACATTCTTCATGGAATTTGCTTCTTATGAAGAATGCCCTTCACAGGAAGCAGAAAAGGTTATCGCGGCACATTCCAAATCGGCTGAAAGCGATTAATTGAGAAAATCTCACATGAATAGGGGCAGCGAGTCGACTCGCTGCCCCTTTATTTTTGTGCTTGCGCTCTTGTTTAGCGTGAGGATTTGGTTTACTCATGCGTGAGCCAAAACAATAAGGATAATTCATGTTTAAAAGGATATTTTTTGTCGTTCTGCTGGTTCCGGTAACCCTGTATTATAGCATACGAATGCTTTTGGTTGATCCGGAAAAGGCTGCGCCGGAAGAGTATGATAGCTGGGGACTGAAATGGGGAGCGGCGGCAGTGTGGCTTTCCGGCATTACCATAGAAACGGATATGGGGGACGTTGACCCCAAGGGCCATTACGTTTTTATTGGGAATCATCAGAGTAATCTCGACATCCCGGTGCTCTTTAAAGTCTTGAAGGGCAATCGCATTCGCTTCGTAGCAAAAAAAAGTCTCTTTGATATCCCGATATACGGGAAAGCACTAGCGCATTCCGGGCATATTTGTATTGATCGGGATAACCGCCGTGCTGCCATGCAAAGCCTCAATGATGCTGTAGAGCAGGCTCAAAAAGGCATTTCTCCCTTGATATTTCCAGAAGGGACTCGCAATGACAATCTGGATGATTTAATGGAGTTCAAGATCGGTGCCATGATCATTGCGCTTAAGTGCGGTTTGCCAGTGGTTCCTTTTGTTATGGCGCATACCGGGCGTGTCATGCCCAAGGGGAAAATGATTATCGACAACCGTCCGGTTGTTCGATTTAAGGCATTGCCCATCATAGATCCTTCCCAATACACCCTGAAAGAGCGCGAAAAGTTCAAGGACGATTTGCGCGCGATGATGAGCAAGGCGTACAAGGAACTCCTTGCTGAAGGATAAATAATGTCTTCGACATCCCTCAGTCTTTATCCCTTGGGCGGGCTTGGTGAAATCGGTATGAACTGTATGGCCTATGTGACGGATCGGTCCATGGCCCTTGTCGATTGTGGGCTCATGTTTCCGGAGGATTATCATTTTGGTGTGGATGTGGTCATTCCATGCTTTGACATGATTCTTGAAAACAAGCAGAAATTGCACGGTATCGTGCTCACTCACGGGCATGAAGATCACATTGGTGCCTTGCCCTGGCTTTTACAAAATGTCGATGTTCCTGTGTATGGGAGTGAATTCACCCTTGGCTTGGTTGAGAGCAAATTGCGTGAACATGGTTTGGACCGTTGGGCCGACCTTCGTCCTGTCCGCCCGTACGACAGGGTGCTCATTGGTGATTTTAAATTTAATTTTTTCCCTGTCTGCCACTCAATTATTGAAGGTTTCGGTCTTGGTATAGAAACCCCTGTCGGACGAGTTGTTCATACAGGAGATTTCAAGATTGATCGGAATCCTCTTGGTGGGCATGCCACTGATCTTGGTGCATTCCGTAAATTCTCCGAATCGGGTGTGACTGTGATGCTCTCGGATTCGACCAATGTGGAGAGGGAAGGGTTTGCCCTGACAGAACGGGAAATCAAGGTATCTCTCCGCGAGATTTTCTCTACGGCGAAAGGTCGTATTCTTGTTTCTCTTTTTTCGAGTCATATTCAACGAATGCAGGAAGTCATTGATTTGGCTGATGCCGAAGGGCGTAAGGTCGCAGTTTCAGGGCGTAGCCTTTTTCGAAATATAGACTTGGCGAGAGAGCAGGGGCATCTGAAAATACCCAAAGGGATTTTGGTGGACCTTGACCAACTCGATGAATACGGGGATTCAGAGCTTGTCCTGCTCATTACTGGGTCGCAGGGCGAACCCTTGGCTGCTCTTTCGCGGATGGCTATGGGGGAACACAGGCAATTGAGCGTCAAACCGGATGATTTGTATGTCTTGTCATCCCGTTTCATTCCGGGAAATGTCAAAGCCATAACCAAGGTCATCAACAACCTTTACCGCTTGGGTGCCGAGGTCCTGTATGAAAAGATGCATGGTATTCATGCTTCGGGACATGCTCATGCGGGAGAATTGACATTGATGCTTGAGACTGTTCGTCCAAAATATTTTATCCCGGTGCATGGGGAATACCGTCATTTGGTGAAGCATCAAAGGCTTGCTATCGGATGTGGTGTGGAAGAAGACTGTGCCTTGGTTGTGGAAAACGGACAACCCATTGTTTTTCATGCCGATGGGAGTATGGAATTTGGGAAGCTTTTTTCAGCTGAAAAGATTCTCGTGGATGGGAAAGGGGTTGGTGACGTCGGACAATCTGTCCTCAAGGAGCGGCAACTGCTGGCCGGAGAGGGGATGGTGATTGTAGTCATTGTGGTCGATGAAGCCTCTGGTGAGATCTCCATGGGACCGGATATTATATCAAAGGGTTTTGTTTTCGAGCAAAAATATCGTCATGTTCTGGATGATGCCAAATGTATCATCCTGGATGTTCATGAGAATATCACGCCGGGCGAAACCGAAAAACTCAAGGAACGAATTCGTTCTGCGCTGAGGCGATTTTTCCGCAAGGTTCTAGGGAGAGACCCTGTCGTGGTTCCTCTTGTGATCTCAATGTAATGATCTCAGAAAAAAAGGCCCGGTTTCATGAAAATGAAACCGGGCCTTTTTTTCTGTTTTCATGTGCTATTTAAGCTTTTTCATTCTGACCGCAGTGCCATAGCACGAATAGTACTTGTCACCCTCAGGGTGGAAGGCAACAGATTCGCGGTATCCGATAATGACATCGGCATTGACATCTACCGCTTGGGCCATGAGTCCATACAGGGCATTGTCAAAGGTGTAGCTTCTACACACCAGGAGACCGAATGCGGACTGAATTTCCCGGCCGGGGATGGTCTCGGTGGTCATGATTTTCATTTTTCCTGCCATATACATCTCTTTGGCAAGAGTCAGGCGATGATCCATCTTTACATCTTCCCTGGATGCACCCTGTTTTTTGGGTGAGCCGAAAATAAGCGCCATTTCGTCGGTCCTCTTCTTAAGTAAATGAATTCAAGCTGAGGATTTGTACCCCACTGGGGGAACATGAGCAAGTCTTTGCGCCCGGCATGTGGAAGTGAAGGCCGGAGACCGTCCGGCCTTACAGGAGTTATTTGGAAAACGCGCCAACAACTATTCCAAGGGTCGCCATCTGAGCGGCATAGGCTGTGCTTTCAAAAATCTGTGAGTCAGTCCAACCGTGCTCTCTGGCAGTATTGATGTCAGCACTACAAACGCTTTCCGGCTTTGTCATTGCCTTACTTATCAGAGCGAGGAGAGAAGCCTCTTTGGCTTCAAAAGCTTGGTACGGATCGGTAATCAGCGCATCTATTTCTTCTTCACTCAGTCCCATGGAGCCAAGTATATCTTTGTTATATGTCGCGCAGTATCCGAAGCAGGTATTTATGGAGCCGATATAACGCATGGCTGCCAATAATTCCGGTTCATATTCGCCATCTTTCATGATCGTTTGCAGTATCTCCATTTGTTTTTCCAAATACCGTGGGCTTGCGCTGTATAATTGCATCGGTTCCGGGACAGGGCGTCCTGTGGGAATCATCGAATAGATTTCCTTGATTTTTCCTTCTGCTTTCTCTGGGGTGATGTAATCGATAAGAAACATGGTATCTCCTAAGTTTGTTGTAGTAGACCGGTCGTCTATAATGTTGGTAAAAAAAGATAAACTAAAAAACAGTTATTTTCGCAAGATGGTGCCAAAAATAAAGGAATAGAATATGGAAAGAGGTTCGTCATCTTCTGTCGCTTTCATCCTGATGAGAGCTCCGTGCCATGCTTCGATAATAAAAATGGCTGTTGTTCGAGTGTTGAGTTTTGGCGTGTCTCCTCTTTCGATGGATTCTTTCAAAAGGGACTCGATGGTTGTGGCCATACCATCCAGAGATTGCTTGAGTTTGAAACGAAAAGCTTCGCTTAGGTCGCCCATCTCCTGAGTCAGGTTGCCTATAGGGCATCCACGTTTATAGCCGTTTGATTTCATGATATCATGGTAATGCTGAAAAAAATGTCTCATGCGAACAAGTGGAGGGATCGATTGATCTGAGAGGATTATCAGGACTGACTCTCTAAACCGCTCTTTATAATAGTCTATCACCTCTATGCCGAATTGTTCCTTGTTCTTGAAATAGAAATAAAAGGAGCCTTTCGGAACTTGAGCCGCAGCAAGGATATCCTTCAGTCCGGTATTGTTGAATCCTTGTTTATGGATCAACTCGGCTCCTGCTTTGATGATGCGTTGTTTTGTTTTTTCACTCATAAGCTTTCCCATTTGTCACTAGACCGATCGTCTAGCCCCTGTCAACAGGAAAGATAACAGGCATGGAATAAGAGGTGGAATGAGGTTATCAGGGGTATATGAATCCTTTGTGCGAATATGATTCAGGAGCGGATATGGGCAATGGTATCCTTTGGGACATTTGTACGGCCTGCTTGAAAGTCGGGCAAATAACCTGTCGAGTCTATGGTTTTTTTCAGGCGTCGGCTCAGGATGATGCATTACAGACTTTTTGGGGGAAGATGCTTGAAGGAGAAAAACAGCTCGTGGTGTTTTGGGAGTCATTGCTTCCTCTTATTCAAGCTGGGATGATTCCGGACATCTTCGATGACCCGGAGAGAATCCAGAAGGAGTTGACCCGGCATCATGAGCGGGCCATGGGATTTTCATCGAATCTTGCGACCGAAATGGCTCCCAAGGATATGTTCATACTTGCTTTTCGTCTTGAGTATTATTTGCTGTACCCTGTTTTTGAAATCTTGTTCGACTTTGCCAGAGAGCTTCGATTGGTTTCAGCTTCAGGAGGAAACTGGGGTGACCCCAAGTCTCATGTGAGTGATCTGTTTGAAGGAGTCACCCGTTTTTGTGGAGCATCGCCAGAAATGGAATTGTTGGGTGAGACCATGAAGATGTTATGGATGGAGAACAGACGATTGGCGACAACGATTAATACTGATCCGCTGACCGGATTGATGAACAAGCGTGGCTTTTTCAATGCCTCAAAGCCTTTGATGGATTTAGCGCTCAGAGATCGAAAGAATATCGGACTGATTCTTGCCGATCTTGATGATTTCAAGAAATTCAACGCTCTCTACGGACAACAGGCTGGAGATAAGCTGCTCAAAAGCATTGGCTCTGCTTTGCGGCAGGTTGTGCGCTCTTCGGATCTGGTTACCCGGTTTGGGGGGGAGGAATTCATGATTCTGTTTTATGCCATTGAGCATTGTCATTTAGATGATATGGCAGCAAAAATTGCCAAAACCATTCAAGCATGCAGTTCTGACGGGCAGGGATGTACAGCAAGCGTGGGGGCTGCGACGTTAATGTCGGGTAAGGCTGAAGTCGGGACGTGTTGTGTCAATCTGGAAGAAGTTCTGTCCGTGGCTGCGAAAAATCTTGAAAAGGCCAAGGAGACTGGAGAAGGGGGCGTGGTTGTTTCATGACCATCCCTTCTTCACAAAAAAAGGGAGACCGACACATCGGTCTCCCTTTTGGGATTATGGTGTGACTTTCATCATGTACGCCTTGTTCGGGTCGAGATAATCCCGAACAAGCTCCTGAATCTCTTTTGGAGTCACTGTTTTTGCGCGTTCGATTATATCGTGCTCGTAGTCCCGGTCAAACCCTCTGGTAAGAAGGCTCGCGGCCTGGCGGCTACGGGAGAGGAGCGACTGGTGCTCCTGATAGTAATCTCCAACCAGAATATTTCTGGCACGGGCAAGCTCCTCCTCCGGCAGTGGCTTGGCAGTCAGGTCCGCCAGCACTTTGTTGAATCCTTGCAGCGAGGCTTCCACCTTGTCCGGCCCGGTTCCTATGTAAAGTGCCATGAATCCGGTGTTCTTGCTTTGCCACAACATAGCGGTGACTGTGTAAGCCAACCCTTGTTTATCTCTCAGGTCTCGGAAAAGCAGACCAGACTGGCCGGAAAGGGCAGCCTTGAGCAGCTCCAGGCGGGCGGAGGTGTCTCGGTCCGATTGACCCGGAGTCGGGAAAACCATCAAGATGTGTGATTGGTTACGATCAGGAAGGTGCAGTGTCCGTTCCCGTTCGGTATTCCATTCCGGTGTCGTGAATTCATACCCATTGCCCGGCGCTGTCAGCGTCTGCGATATATCGCTGGAAAACGCTTTGATCATTTCAGAGTCAAATTGTCCGCAGACTGCAATGGTAAAGGGATGCATGGATTGTCTGCCCCAGAAGCGCATGATGTCGCTCTGGGAGAGTTGCTCCACTTCTTCCGGTGTCCCCTGATGCAGTAGTGCATAAGGGCCTGTTTTGAAAAGAAATGGGAAAAGCTGTCTGAAAGCAAGGCCGAGCGGGCGGTCTTCGCGACGCTTGATTCCGGCGATCTGATCCTGTTTGGCGCGTTCAATTTCCTTGGCGTCAAAGGCGGGCGCAGTCAGAACCTCACGTATCAGCGGCAAAATCTTGTCTGTGAAACGAACTGGATATTTTGTTTCAAGAGCGAAGACATTTCGTCCGGCGCTGGAACCGATCGACGCAGCATGGTCAGACAGGAAATCCTGAATTTCTGTAGCCGACATGTTCATTGTGCCACGAGTGAGGGATTTGGCAGTTAGAGCGGCCAATCCCTGTTGATCGGGGGATAACTCTCCATCGCCACCAGTCCAATATATGGACATGGCGGTATAAGGCAGGGTTGCATCCGGCAGTAGGACAAGCTTGTTGCCTCCTGGCAGTTCCACCACCTGTTCCGCTGTATCCATTTTGTGAATCTGTGTCTTTTGAATATTGTCTTGAGTCGACCAGAGAGACTGTGTCACGGATACCATTTTTTCAGGTGAGAGCTCACTTGATTCGGGAACAAGGACAGCAGTCGCAAGTTGTTCTGGGCGGATGTATTTTGCATAGAGAGTTTTCATTTCCTCGCGGGTCACCTGGCTCAATGCAAATAGATAATTTTTTTCAGCCTGTTCACCGTTTTCGAAGAATTGAAAGTAACCGGTTTTACTTGCCAGTCCCGAGAGTGTTTCCTTGGCCAGAAACATGGAGTCTTCCAGGTTGAGCCGGGCACGTTCTATCTCTCTGTCAGAAAAACTCGTGGCGTCAAAGGATGATAGTTCTGCCATAAATTCTGCCCAGAATTGATCGACCTTATCAGCGTCGAGGGTGGCATTAACATAGAGCATCCCCCCTCGCTCAAGGGCAAGAGGAGATACTGAAATATCGTCAACTAACTGTTTTTCATATTTGAATTTTCGATAGAGACGGGAGGAATCATCTCCGCCCATGAGTTGTGAGAGCAGTTCCAATCCAGCCATCTCGGCAGAAGTGCCGTGTGGAATGGGAAAAGCGGCTCCAAGATAAACCTTGTTCCATTTGCCAGGCAGTTTGACCACTTGAGGACCGTGTCCAGTCGCGGGGATGGTGATGGTTTCAGGCGGCGTGACGGTTTTGGTGTTCGAAAGGTGACCGAGTAGTCGTTGTGCTTCAGCCAGGACCTGATCAGGGTCAACTTTGCCGACCACGGCGAGCAGCATGGACTGAGGCTGATAGAAGTCTTTTATATACTGCTTGATGTCCTTGTGGGTGAATGAAGAGACCGTCTCACGGGAGCCGATAATGGGCCATTCATAGCTGGTCCCTTTCCAGATCATGCCTTGAAGTGTCTTGAACAGCTTGTTGCCGGGAGTATCTTCACCCCGCTCGAGCTCTTCCAGAACAACTTTTTTTTCGCTTTTCAATTCGTCAGGATCAATGGTCGGGTTGAAAGCCATATCGGTAATGACATCAAGTCCCAGCTTCCATGATGAGTCAGGAACTTCAACATAAAATACGGTATAATCAAAACTGGTCGCCGCATTCATGGAACCGCCGACAGATTCGATGTCACGGGCAGACTGCCCCAGTCCCCGTTTTTTGGTGCCTTTGAAAACCATATGTTCCAGAAGATGGCTGATTCCCGCGAGCTGGGGAGTCTCGTAGGCACTGCCAGCATGGACGTAGAGCCGGGCATTGACCAGGGGAAAGCGATCATCCTGTTTGATGAGAACAGTCAAGCCGTTTTGTAATTTGATGATATGTGTGTCTCCATCGTGTGTCTCGCTCAGGCTCGGGAGCGTCGGGGCCACTTCTGGTGATGTGATTTTTTTGTTCATGGTAGTTTGGCAACTGGTCAGGAGCATGAGCAATCCCCCCAGCAGAAGTGCTTTTCGAAACATGGTGATTCTCCATTAAAGTCGTTCGCAACTCGAGTCGAGTCGAGTCGAATCTTTTTTCTCAGTTCGATCATACGTAGATAAATCTCTTTTTAGTCATGGCAAGCGGATATTTACCTGAATATTGTCCCGCGCAAGGGCGAACCCTAACTGAGGCTTTCATAAATGGAAACCGCTATCCGGAAAAACACCATGATTTTGTCTGTGAAGTGGGGGATGGTTGGGAGAAATGATGTGGGGTCAAGGAAAGCAGTGGTTGCTTCTCTCTGTTACACGATGGAGATGCTTTATTTGCCGAAGTATGGCAGGAGTACGCTTTGGATAAAATCATGGAAAGTTTGTTGTAAGCATCTGGAAAAGAGGGAGTCTGTTGACATTAATTTGTTGTCATGCATAGGGTTTACCGATTGTTGTCGAATCTTTTTGTTTAACCCAAGGAAGGTGGTGCATGTCTGTCAGTTACGCGCCTGCTGGGAAGCCGGGTAAATGGGATGGTGTGATGGACTGGTGTCAGATGCTCTCTGGTGCCGGGTTGATACTGTTTATGTGGTGTCACATGCTTCTGGTATCAAGTGTTGTCATCAGCCCTGATCTCATGGATTATATTGCTGAATTTTTTGAATCAACAGGTATGGCACAAGTGGGCGGCCCAGTCATTTTTCTTGTTTTTCTGACCCATTTCGTGCTTGCGGCCAGGAAAATACCCTTTCGCTTTGATGGGCAGAAGGTCGCGTGGCAGCATGCTAGAATGATGCGGCATGGCGATACGTGGTTATGGCTGGTTCAGGTCCTTTCGGCCATGATTATTCTCATCATGGGTTCAATTCACATATGGGTGGTTCTGACAGACCTGCCTATTTCCGCCATGAAATCTGCTGCTCGAGTTCAAAGTGGCTTTTGGGCTATTTTCTATCTCGTTCTACTCCCATTGATTGAACTGCATGTCGGGATTGGTTTTTATCGTATTGCGGTGAAATGGGGATTTGTGAAAGATTCCCAGCGTGCCAGGTTCAAGCGAGGCGAGAATATCCTGACAATGCTGTTCATCGCCATTGGTTTCATCACCTTACTTCGCTTTTTATTTCTGAGTGTGGCTTAACGGAGAATCATCATGCAGACTATTTACACCGATTTACTTGTTGTGGGAGCGGGGCTGGCCGGTGAACGTGCTGCTGTGGAGGCCGCTGATGCAGGCTTTTCCGTCACTTGTCTCAGCCTTGTCCCTGCTCGACGGTCCCATTCGTCGGCAGCACAAGGGGGCATGCAGGCTTCACTGGGAAACAGTGTCATGGGTGAGGGAGACTGTCCTGACGTTCATTTTGCTGACACTGTCAAAGGCTCGGACTGGGGATGTGATCAAGAGGTCGCCCGCATGTTTGCCGATACCGCTCCTGTTGAGATGCGCCGCTTGGCACATTGGGGAGTGCCTTGGAATCGGGTTGTTTCCGGTAAATCGATTTATTACAAGGGTGGCCAGCAGTTTGAAAAGGTGGAAAAGACAGAAAAACAGGGGTTGATCATGGCCCGTTCCTTCGGAGGCACTGCCAAATGGCGTACCTGTTACACCTCGGATGGCACAGGGCATGCCGTGATGTGTACCATGGATAATCGCTGTGCTCAGGTTGGCGTGGAGGTCCATGATAAAACCGAGGCCATTGGCATGATTCAGGATGGTGAAACCTGTTCCGGTGTGGTGGCGCGGTGTCTTCGTACCGGAGAGTTGCTCGTTTATCTGTCCAAGGCGACCATGATTGCTTCAGGCGGTTTTGGGCGTGTCTACCCTAATACGACAAATGCTGTGATCTGCGACGGTGGGGCGCATACGCTCTGCATCGATACCGGAGTGGTTCCCATGGGAAACATGGAGGCGGTACAGTTCCATCCTACCGGGATTGTTCCTACCGATATTCTGGTCACGGAAGGATGTCGAGGGGATGGGGGAACGCTGTTGGATGTCAATGAGAAACGTTTCATGCATGAATATGAGCCGGACAAGGCTGAATTGGCATCGCGTGATGTCGTTTCTCGGTGGATGACCCATCATATGCGCGAGGGCTATGGGGTCAAATCATCCTATGGCGAGCACCTCTGGCTCGATATCCGTCATTTAGGTAAGGATCATATTACCGGAAAGCTTCGGGAGGTCCATGAAATATGCACATCTTTTCTGGGTGTTGATCCCATACACCAACTGATTCCCGTGCGACCGACTCAGCATTATTCTATGGGGGGCGTTCGGACCAACAAGGACGGGGCGGTTTACGGGCTCAAAGGGCTTTTTGCCGCAGGAGAAGCCGCGTGCTGGGATATGCACGGCTTTAACCGGCTTGGTGGGAATTCCCTGGCAGAGACTGTTGTGGCAGGTGGTATCGTAGGGAAAAAAATCACAGAATACCTTCAAGGGAGTGAAACTGTTTTCGATACCGCACTCATCCATAGTGCCGTCTCTCGTCATGAAACAAGGATAGATGCACTGCGAAAGTGTTCTCATGGTTCCGAGAATGTCTACCGGGTTCGTTCAGCCATGCAGGATGCTTTGAATAAGGGGGCCAATATCTTTCGCAATCAGGAAGGATTGGAGAAATGTGTCGCATCTCTTCAGGAGGTTTTAATCCGTGCGAAGCATATCGGGCTTCGTTCTGACGGCAAAGGTGTCAATCCTGAATTGGCTGCGGCACTCAAACTTGAAGGGCAAGTGCGGATGGCGTTGATGGTTGCTTATGGAGCTCTTATGCGAACGGAATCACGCGGGTCGCATAATCGTGAAGATTTTCCGGCTAGAAATGATCGGGATTGGCTGAATCGCACTTTGGCGTATTGGAAGAATCCAGACGACACTCTGCCTACGCTTGAGTACGAATCTGCAACGAAGGTAGTGGAAATTCCACCGGGAGAGAGAGGATACGGTCACTCAAAGATTATTCGAGCTGATAAGGGGAGGGCATAGTCATGTCCAGGTTGTTGAAATTCAACATATTCAGATACAATCCGGAAGAGTCTTCATCACGGCCGAGGATGGAGGAATTTGTTCTCGAAGAAACAGATTCCATGACATTGTTTATCGCCCTGAATCGGCTGCGTGAAGAGCAGGACCCGGCACTTCAATTTGATTTTTGTTGTCGGGCCGGTATCTGTGGCTCGTGTGGTATGGTCATCAATGGCCGTCCAGGACTTGCCTGCCATACGAAGACGCAAGATCTTCCTGGGGAGATCACTCTTTTGCCCCTGCCGGTTTTCAAACTGGTTGGCGATTTGTCTGTAGATACCGGGTCGTGGTTTCGCGAAATGTATACACGAACAGAGTCGTGGATTCACACAGATAAGGCATTTGATCCTTGCGCTCTTGAAGAGCGGATGGAAAACAGGGACGCCATAGCCATTTACGAGCTGGAACGGTGTGTTGAGTGTGGGTGTTGTATCTCGGCATGTGGCACAGCTCGTCTGCGTGACGATTTTCTGGGAGCAGCCGGATTGACTCGGGTAGGGCGTTTTCTCATTGACCCGCGTGATCAGCGTACAAACGATGATCACTATGAAATTATTGGTAATGACATGGGGATCTTCGGGTGTATGGGATTGCTGGCCTGTGAGGATGTGTGTCCGAAGCACCTTCCGTTACAGAATCAACTCGGGTTCCTACGCCGCAAAATGGGGATCACATCTCTGAAGCGGCTTTTTTTTAAGGGATAGAGTCTTTGATCAAGAGCTTTTTCGGATGGGGAGAGGCGATTGTTTTGTCGGAGAGCGATTGACACAGGATATAACAGGGTCGGTCAAAGATTGGTCGGATCGACGAGAGGGGTACGATGAGAGAGATTCAGGCTGAAGCCGTTGTACAAGCGGTGGCAAAAATGTGCATGAGTGCCAATACCGAACTTCCGACAGATGTACGGGAGAAGTTGAAAATGGCTTTGGTGAAAGAGACTGCTCCCTCCGCCAAGGAGGTATTGCGGCAGCTTCTTGAAAATGCGGATTTGGCAAAGGAAACAAAGTTGCCCTTATGCCAGGACTGTGGTCTCGCCGTTTTTTTCGTTGAGATCGGGGATGATTGTCGGGTGGTGGGGGGCAATTTGCGGGAATTGATCAATGAGGGAGTGCGCCAGGGCTATAGGGATGGTTTTCTGCGCAAGTCCGCCTGTGACCCGCTTTCTCGGGACAATACCGGGGATGGTACTCCGGCTATCATTCATTTTGACGTGGTTCCGGGCGATTCTCTTAGGATATTCTTTATGGCGAAGGGAGGCGGTTCTGAAAATATGAGTCGCGTAACCATGTTGGCTCCGGCTCAAGGGTGGGACGGAATTAAACAATTTGTTGTCAACCGGATAGCGGAAGCCGGTCCGAATCCCTGCCCTCCGACCATTATTGGTATTGGAATAGGGGGAACTTTTGACCATGCGGCAAAAATCGCCAAGAAATCACTGATGCGTGATTTGAACGATACCCATCCTGACCCTGCAATTGCGGCCAGGGAAAAGGAGTTGGAAGAGGCTTTGAACAAGCTTGGCATCGGTCCAATGGGCCTTGGGGGAAAAACAACGGTTCTCAGTGTCAAGATAACCATGGAGCCCTGTCACCTGGCGAGTTTGCCCTTGGCTGTCAATGTTCAATGTCATTCACAACGTCATGAAGAGGTGGTGTTATAATGGCTGAATATAAGTTGAGCATGCCGCTGACAGATGAGGATGTTGCACAACTCCGGGCAGGGGACGTTGTCTTTTTGACAGGAGTCATTCATTCAGCTCGTGATGCAGCGCACAAGAAGCTTGTCGAATTGTTGGATGAAGGAAGTGCTCTCCCATTTGCTCTGGAAGGGTCGGCAATCTATTATGTCGGTCCATCTCCGGCTCCTCCTGGTCGACCTATAGGCTCAGCCGGTCCCACCACCAGCTACCGAATGGATACTTACGCACCTCGATTCTATGGCCTGGGCATGAAAGCCAGTATTGGCAAGGGGAAACGCTCTGAAGAAGTCAAGGCTGCCATGCAAGAGCATAAGGGCGTATATTTGGGTGCTACAGGTGGAGCAGGGGCTTTGCTTTCAAATTCTATTGTCGAATCAACGGTTATCGCTTTTGAAGAACTTGGGCCAGAGGCCGTTCGGGCAATGAAGGTGAAGGATTTTCCCTTGTTGGTGATTAACGACTGTCACGGTGGGGAACTCTACGTAAAACCGGACATGGAAGCGTCACAGTAAGTCGCTTGACAGGAGTTCATTAATCATTCACCAAAGGGGTGAGCGACGTTGTCGTTCGGCCCATGTTTATTGCTAAACTACGGGCATAATTCGACCCAACCGAGGTGTTGTCATGGAAAAATCATATTTTGAAAATATTGATTGTCATGAAGACAAGAAAAAAGACGAAGAGAAGACCTATACTCCTTTTCCCGGCGCGGATGAGAAGTATGATGATGGGCGTGATTGGCGTCTGTATAATCCTGATAAATATCGTGATCCCAATTGGTCTCCGGATAAGGAATAAGATATAATGGAGGGGCCTGATGGCCCCTCTTTCATTTACCTTCGCGGCTTTATCATTCCTGTTCCAGTCAGCTCATAAGTGGGCTGTCTTTCTTTTCTTTTCCCCACTGTTTCTCAATCTACCCCGTTGGCTCTCGTCATACACACCAATTTCAGATGGTTCTCTCTAGTCTCTGAAAATTCCCCCGAGGGAGACGAAGATTCTTCTATTCAAAAGTGTCTTTTAATTGATGCAGTTAAAGTGCATTAAAGAGAGAAGGAAGGCTATGAATGGAACTGTGTTTATATGTTCCCTTTTGAGATACCGGCGACGAGTCTTTTCTTTACCAGTCAATCTTCCCATCATATCTTTTGCCCCATATTCTTGACAACTAAATGAGAATAGATATTATTACTGTATGGTAAAAGGCTTATTCAATGGGCCTTGTCTTTGGAGAGTGTCTCACTCAAGTCAATATTACTTGAGGCTCTCTTTCTTCTCCTCTTCTTGCTCTGGGAGCGACCTTTGTTGGTCGCTCCCTTTTTTTTTGCATTTGGGTATAGTCAACAAGGAGAAAATCCGACCTCTTCAGTCGGTAATAAACCTTCGGAAAAGCCTTCTTGAGAAACAAGTATATTTTGCAATGTTGGGGAGTTGTTTTCTTACCGCTTGAGGGCGGAAGCCCTTGCAAGAGAGCTTTTTTAGGAGTAACTCATGCATCTTGCAAGGAGAGAGATATGTCCGATAAATTCGCCCGGAGGATGGGGACGGTCCATCGATCGTTCATCCGGGAAATACTCAAAGTGACCGCTGACCCAGAAATTATTTCTTTTGCCGGGGGACTTCCCAATCCTGAATTGTTTCCGGTTCATGCCATGGATACCGCTTCTCGGGAAGTCTTTGCGGCAGTCGGAGCATCAGCCCTCCAGTATTCCACCACTGAAGGTGATTTGGGCCTTAGGACTATTATTGCCAGCCGATATGAGCAGCGAGGTCTTCAGGTTGATCCTGATTCCATACTCGTGACCACCGGTTCTCAGCAGATTCTTGATATTGTGGCCAAGGTTTTTCTTGATAGGGGAGATAAGGTCGTTATCGAGCGCCCAGGCTATCTTGGAGCAATTCAGGCTTTTTCTTTTTTCGAGCCGGAGTTCTTGACGGTTACACTTGAATCCGATGGCCCGAACCTTGTTGAGTTGGAAAAACGCTTCGAGCAGGGTGCCAAGTGTTTCTATGCCGTGCCAAATTTTCAGAATCCTTCTGGCGTGACCTATTCACTGGAAAAGCGTCAAGCCGTGGCAGAGTTGGCAGACAAATATGGTGTCCTTTTCATTGAAGATGACCCTTACGGTGAACTCCGTTTTTTGGGGGAAGATCTTCCAAGTATATACTCTTTGTGTCACGAACCAGGTCTTCTGTGCGGGTCTTTTTCAAAAATAGCTGCACCGGGTTTTCGGATTGGGTGGGTTGTGGCTGAAAAAGAAGTCTATGACAAGCTTGTTATTGCGAAGCAGGCCTCCGACCTTCATACGAGCACGGTCGCTCAAGCTATTATGCGGCGGTACCTCGAGACCAATGACATTGGATCGCATGTCGGGTTGATCAAGGAACGCTATGGGCGGCAGCGTCAGTGTATGGTTGAGATGATTCATCAATATTTCCCGGTCGGTGTCAGTATCATCGAACCGGAGGGCGGAATGTTCCTGTGGGGCACGTTGCCCGAGGGTGTCTCTTCCATGGATGTTTTTGATACTGCCATCAAAAAGAAGGTGGCGTTTGTTCCCGGCAGGCCGTTCTATGTGGATGGTTCTGGTGAAAACACACTTCGACTCAACTTCTCCAATTCCGATGAGCAAAAGATTGAAGTGGGTATCAAAAGACTGGGTGAATGTCTTAAGGAATTCTTGCAATGACATTTTCGGTCGAGAGGGACGATTTGAAAATGTAAGCCATCAAGGTTAGCTCCATGTCACAACACATTGTCGTAATTGGCAGCGTGGCCCTTGGGCCCAAAGCTGCATGTCGCTTTAAGCGACTCGAACCAGGCTCCACCGTCACGATGATCGACCAATCGTCGCTCATTTCCTATGGCGGCTGTGGAATCCCCTACTATGTCTCGGGTGATGTTTCTGATGCCCGAGAACTCTGCACAACCAGTTTTCATATGGTAAGGGACCCTCAATTTTTTAAGGATGTCAAAGGAGTAGATGTCCAGATTCTTACAAAAGCCACCAGGATTGATCGCGAGAACAAGCGGGTGGAAGTGGAGAACATGAACAATGGCGAAAAGTCGTTTATCGATTACGACCAGCTCGTCATTGCCACAGGCGCTTCTCCCAGAAAATTGAATTTGCCGGGAGAGGATCTCAAAGGGGTCAGTTATGTCTGTAACCCCGATGACGCCACGCGCATCCGTGACGGTATTTCCAAAGGTGAAGTTGGCAATGCAGTCATCGTTGGTGCCGGTTTCATCGGCTTGGAAATGGCTGAAGCCTTTGCTGATATGTGGGGGGTTGAAACCAGTGTGGTTGAGATTACCGATCAGATCATGCCGAGGCTCGTCAGTCCGGCCCTCGCAACCATGGCCCAGAAGCACATGGAAGAGGGAGGCGTCAACTTCTATTTTGGTGAGAAAGTTGTCGCTATAGAAGGGGAGGATGGCAAGGTTACTCGGGTGGTGACAGACAAGAGGACGCTTGATGCGGATTCGGTCATCATCGCTGCCGGTGTAATTCCCAATTCCGACCTGGCAAAAGAAGCTGGGCTTGAAGTGCATGATCGCGGTGGGGTCATCGTGGATGAATTCATGCGGACAAATGATGCAGCCATCTACTCCGGTGGCGACTGTGCCATAGTCAAACATTTGATAACCGGGCAGCCTGTCTTTCTGCCGCTTGGGTCCATGGCCAATCGGCAGGGGCGGGTAATCGGGACCAATCTGGCTGGTGGCGATGCTCGTTTTGATGGTGTTGTCGGTTCGTTTGTAGTGAAGCTTTTTGAAAGTTCCCTTGCCGGAACCGGCTTGAGTCTCGAAACAGCCACTGGAGCTGGGTTTGATGCAATCAGTGTATTGCTCATCCAAATGGATCGCGCTCATTTTTATCCTTCCAAGGAACTTATGACACTTGAGATGGTCGTGGAGAAAGAGACGCGGCGCGTACTTGGTGTCCAAGGATACGGCAGTGCCAAGGATGCCCTGGTGGGCCGTATCAATTCAGTGGCGGCGATACTTAAGAACAAACCGACTATTGATGATATTTCCAATATGGAAATGGCCTATTCTCCGCCTTTTGCTGCCGCAATGGACATCCTGAACTCTCTGGCCAATCTTGCAGACAATGCGCTGAATGGGATAAATAGAGGAGTGGGGCCTGACGGTTTTCAGGAGTTGTGGGATAAGCGGGAACAGGGTGCGTGCTTTTTTCTGGATTGCCGCGAAGAGGCGGATGCAGCAGAGTATATCAAACGTAACCCGGACTACTGGCACAATATTCCTCAAGGACAAATATACCAACATCTTGAAGAAATTCCGAAAGATAAGCCTGTTGTCCTTGTCTGTAATACAGGCGCACGTTCCTATGAAGCCCAAGTCATGCTGGATGACAGAGGGTTCAAGGACGTTATTAATGTGCAGGGGGGGATGGCCGCCATCAAGAAATATGGTGTAGATGTATAATTGCATAGTCTGAACGATTCAGGTAGAATGGCTACCTGTTATGAACCACTTTGAGGGGATCATCTAGAAAGACGCGGTAAAGCGAGGATTAATTTGCGCTTTTTGATAGTCGATGACGATGAAAGTATCCATCTGTATCTCAAGTCGCTGCTTGATGGTTTGGCTGAATGCGACTGTGTGCTCTCAGGTGAAGAAGGAGTTGAATCCTTTTTTCGTGCATTGGTGGGGAAAAATCCCTATGACGTTGTCATGATGGATATTCTCATGCCTGGAATGGATGGGCATCAAGCCGCCGAGATCATGCGGGCAGAAGAGAGAAAGCGTGGGATCACTGAAATCAACCAGTTCAAACTGGTGATGATCACATCCTTGGTTGATGATACGAATGTCAGTAAGGCTTTCTTCAATACTCATGCTTCCTGCTATATTGTTAAGCCTCTTGAAAAAGACAAGGTCCTTGAAGAGCTGCGAGAAAATTTGATCCTTTAGCGTGGTGTAAGAGAGACAAATATAAAGGGGAGGAAAGTCAAATGACTTTCCTCCCCTTTTTTCTAGACTGTTGTGACCGTTATCAGATGCGTCCTTCTTCCACTGCGTGACAGGCGACGATACTGTCGTCAACTGACCGCCCAAGAGGAATCTCGTTTCTACACCGATCATTGGCGTGAGGGCAGCGTCCGTTAAAGACACATCCAGATGGAAGGTTTATAGGAGTCGGAACATCTCCAGAGAGTCTGGTATGGCCTCCAGCCTGCCCGCCGAGACGAGGAATGGCTGAGAGCAGCGCCTGTGTGTATGGATGTTTGGGAGTACTAAATAAATCAGCAGATGTGGCCAGTTCGCAGATACAGCCAAGATACATGACGGCGACACGTGTGGAGATGTGCTCGACAACACTCAGATCATGGCTGATAAAGAGGTATGTCAATCCACGTTGGTCCTGCGCATCCATGAGCAGATTCAGAATCTGTGCCTGAATTGAGACATCAAGCGCAGCAATGGGTTCATCCGCAGCGACAAACTCTGGTCCAAGGACCAGAGCACGAGCAATGGATATACGTTGCCGTTGTCCTCCTGAGAACTCATGCGGGAAGTTGGAAGCCCATTTGGGGTCCACGCCAACTTGAAGCATGACTTCGGCGACTGTTTCCTTGACTTCCCCGCGAGACATATGCGGATTATGGAATTTTACCGGCTCTTCAAGAATCTCTCGTACAGCCATACGTGGGTTCAATGAAGCATATGGGTCCTGAAAGACCATTTGCATCTTGGTACGATATGGTTTCATCTTGGCCGAAGACAAATGGTCGATGCGCTCCCCTCGATAGAGGATTTCACCGTTGTTCGGCTGATAAAGTCCCATGACCGTCCGTGCCAGAGTGGATTTCCCACAGCCGGACTCGCCAACGACGCTCAGAGTTTCACCGGGCAATATTTCCAAGCTTACATTATTAACCGCTTTGACCACAGTTCTTTTGCGGTTGATTTTACCACCTTCAATTCGAAGTTGGTCAAGAAAAGACCCGGAAATATCGAAGTGTTTATCGACATTTTTTATTTCGAGAAGTTTATTCATTGTTGCTTCCTTCCTCGCGGGCAAAACAGGCGACTTGCGCTCCATTTTCAAGCCCACAGAGTTGGGGAGTATCGCGTCTACACTTTTCCATTGTATATTCACACCGAGGCTCGAAGGGACATCCTTGGGGCATCTGGAAGAGCGAGGGCATCATGCCAGGGATCTGGTTGAGTCGATTTGCTCCGCCAGCCATTTGCGGTAACGCCTGTAGAAGTCCTTGTGTATAGGGATGCTGAGGGTTTTCAATGATCTGCATGGTGGGGCCGATTTCAACGACTCGTCCAGCGTACAGCACTGCAATACGCTGAGTCACTTCGGAAACGACTGCAAGATCATGGGTGATCAGTATCAGTCCCATGTTCTCTGTTTTGCACAATTCGAGTAGCAAATCCATGATCTCGGCCTGAATGGTCACGTCAAGGGCTGTTGTGGGTTCATCCGCGATGATCAAGCTTGGATTGGTCAGCAGCGATATGGCGATGACTATGCGCTGCCGCATGCCTCCAGAGAATTCATGAGGATATTGCTTGAGGCGTTTTTCCGGTGAAGGGATATAGACCTTTTGCAATTTTTCTAGACAGATTGCTTCCGCTTCCTTGTCCGTAACATTCATGTGCGCCAGCACGGTTTCCTTCATCTGAGTGCCGATAGTCAGCACAGGATTCAGGGTCATCATGGGGTCCTGGAAAATCATGGAGATTCTATCGCCCCTGATTTTGCGCATTTCCTCATTGGAGTATTGGGATATATCGGTTCCGTTGAAAAGAATTTCACCACTTGTAATCTGTCCCGGCTTGGAGATCAGATTGATGATGGAGAAGCCGAGGACCGACTTGCCTGCACCGGATTCTCCGACCACACCGAGGCGTTCTCCTTTGCCCACGGACAAAGAGACATCACGGACGGCTCGAAGGGTTTTTTCCCGCAGTTTGAAATCAACATTGAGGTTTTTTATGTCAAGGAGTTGTTCCATGATTTACCCCTTGTACAGTTTTGGGTTGAGATAATCGCGCACCCAATCGCCTAAAAGGTTGATCACAAGGACCAACAGGACGAGGAGGATGCCTGGGAAAATGGTAATCCACCATGAACCGGAGAATATGTAGTCAAACCCGGCCGTAATAAGTGACCCCAGTGACGGTTTGGTCATAGGCATTCCAAGGCCGAGGAAGGACAACGCCGCTTCACTCATAATGGCATTGGCGACCTGAACAGTGGATATGACCAGCACTGGTGAAAGTGTATTAGGGAGGATGTGGCGCCACATGATGCGGACTTTGGACAGCCCGATGACCCGTGCTGCTTCAACATATTCCTTTTTGCTTTCAGCCAGAACAGATGCTCGAACAGTTCGGGCATATTGCGGCCATTCGGCCAGACCGATGATCAATATCAAGAGTGGAGCAGCAATCTTTTCATAATTTGCCACACCAAACATGGTTTGAAAGATCGCTCCAATGAAAATGGCGATCATATAGGTTGAAAATGACAACTGAACATCGGCAATTCGCATCAGGATGGTATCCAGCTTTTTAATATAGCCGGATAACAGGCCTATCGCAATGCCGAGTGTTGCCTGGAGAAGCACGGCACCAATACCGATAATGATGGATATCCGCATGCCGTAAAGCATGGTGGAAAACATATCGCGGCCCATGTCGTCCGTTCCCAGGAGGAAATTGGTCGTTC
This sequence comes from Pseudodesulfovibrio piezophilus C1TLV30, assembly GCF_000341895.1. Classification (NCBI taxonomy): domain Bacteria; kingdom Pseudomonadati; phylum Thermodesulfobacteriota; class Desulfovibrionia; order Desulfovibrionales; family Desulfovibrionaceae; genus Pseudodesulfovibrio; species Pseudodesulfovibrio piezophilus. The sequence continues at coordinate 36,311 of NC_020409.1, forward strand.
CGTCTACCGCCCAGGCTGGAGGGAGTTCGGAGTTCATGATGTCAATGGTCGTAGGGTTATAGGGATCATGCGGCGCGATGAGCGGAGCTCCGAATGCGCCTATCAACAGGATCATCAGAATGGCGAAACTGACATACGCCATCGGATCCCTTAGGAAACTGTACAAGAAGAATGATTCGCGGAATCGTTGCCATCTGGATCGCATCTATTTCCTCCCCGCTACGCGGATGGTCGGATTGACCAGACCATAGATGAGATCAACCAGCGTGTTGACCACGACAAAGATGAATCCAACAACAACGATATACGAAACCATCAGTGCAGTATCTGCTCTTTCCACCGATTGGATGAACATGGATCCCATGCCCTGCCATTGGAAAACCGTCTCGGTGAGGATGGTAAAAGCAACCATGATGCCAAGCTGAACACCACCGACCGTTATAACCGGCAGGAGAGTATTCTTAAAGGCATGGACAAGCCATACTCTGCGGGGCTTCAGCCCTTTTGCCCATGCATATTTGACGTATTCACTTTCAAGGACTTCCATCATTTCCGACCTGATCAAGCGGATGAAAAGAGGCAACATGATGGATGAGAGTGCAATGGATGGCATGACCAAGTGCTTGAGGCCATCCAGTGTGAGTAACCCACTATCCCACCAGCCAAAAAGCTGGACGGTTTCTCCCCGTCCGAAAGACGGAAGCCAGTGAAGTTCAACGGAGAAAACGTAGATGAGTAGGATGGCCGTGAGGAAGACCGGCATGGAAACGCCGACGATGGAGCCGCCCATAACAATTTTGCTGAACAGCCGTTTAGGGTGAATTGCGGAGTATATACCCAACGGCACTGAAAGACAGATGACGATGAGTGAGGCACAGAAGACCAGTTCCAATGTGGCTGGAGCCTTGGATATGATGACTTCCGTTACCGGTTTTTTAAAGAAGAAGGAACGACCGAGGTCTCCGTGTATGGCGTTTTTGAGAAAACGTCCGTACTGAACCATGAATGGGTCGTTAAGCCCGAGTTTCTCTCTGATCTGTGCGCGTTCTTCCGGTGTGACTCGTTCGCCCACAAGTTCGCGGACTGGGTCACCGAAAGCGCTCTTGATGGAAAAGCCGATCATGGAAATGATCAACATGACCAAAAGAGCCTGGGCGATGCGTTTTACTGTGAATGCAAACATAATTTCTTTTGAGTAAGAGTTCTAAAGGGGAACCCCGACAAGTCCGGGGTTCCCCTTTAGGGTTGTTTTACGATTTTGGCAAGGACGAATTTGTCGTTACTTTATGACCAAATTGCCGAAGTACGGGAAGTTCATGACATTCACGATGTCTTCGGTGTTCATATTTTTCTTGGAGCCCCAGGACAGGTTCTGCCAGTGCAGGGGGATGAAGGCTGCGTCATCGTAGAGGATTTTTTCTATCTTTTGCAGCATGGCCGTGCGCTTTTCAAGGTTGGTCTCTGAGTTGGACTCGTTTGTCAACTTGTCGACCTCGGCGTTACAATAATTGCCAGAGTTGTACTGTCCCTTTCCTGTTTCCAGGTTGGGGCACATGTAGAGATATTCGAAGAAGTTGGCGGAGTCTTCAGTGTCGGAATGCCAACCGATCATCTGGATATCGGCTACCTTGGCATCGAACTGATCCCAATACTGGGCTTTGGGCATGGTCTTGAGAGAGACGGTGATGCCGATCTTGGACATCATACCAACAAATGCCTGAGCTATCTTTTCATCATTCACATATCGGTTGTTGGGAGCGATCATAGTACAGCTGAATCCGTTTTCATAGCCGGCTTCTTTCATCAACTGCTTGGCTTTGGCCAGGTCATAACGAAGTGTAAGCTCCGGGTTATGGCCCTGATATCCTTTAGGAGAGTTCTGGGCTGCTGGTGTGGCAAAGCCCTTCATGATCTTTTTCGCAACGCCCACACTGTTGTACGCGTAAGCCATGGCCTGGCGAACCTTGAGGTTGGCAAATTCAGGCCTGCGTTTCTGATTCAGCTGGAAAGTGATGATACGGGAACCGGACATGGTGACGAGTTTGAGACCATCAGTGTTCTTGATACGCTCCAGATCATTCGGTGGAACAGGCATGATGAAGTCAACGTCACCGGACAGAAGAGCAGCCACGCGGGTGGGGGCTTCGCTGATCGGGGTCAGAACTATTTCATCAACATTACCGGTGTTCTTGTCCCAGTAGTCAGGGAACCGTTTGAAAATGGTCTTCACACCCTGTTCACGCTCTGTAACCATGAAAGGACCAGTGCCTGATTCATTGTAGTTGGCAAAGGTGTAGTCAGTTTTCAGGATCAGGTCTTTGGGCTTGTTGTTTTTCGGATCAATACCAGTGTAGAAGGCCTTGTCCATGGGGAAAAGGTAGGTAGCCATCGCCATGACCAGACCGTATGGCTCGGAAGTGACGAGATCCACAACGTATTTATCAGTAGCAACAGCATCATCGAAGGCGGTGAACAGTCCTTTGAAGTCATCAGACTGTTTCAGGCGATTGAAAGTGAAGACGACATCTTCAGCGGTCAATTCATTGCCTGAGTGAAATTTCACACCTTTGCGCAGATAGAAGCGAGTAACAGTTTTACCAATGACTTCCCACCTTTCGGCCAGGCGAGGCTCAAATCCACCGTTTTTGTCCCAGCGGACAAGGGGATCGAAAACCATGTGGGAGTATTGGAGCATGCCACCGGACAACTGGACATGCGGGTCCAAGGATACCGGATCGGCGTCCATGGCTAGTTTCAGGGTATTACCGGCAATTGCCGGGGTGGCGAACAGCATTGCCGCAACAATGAATGTAATCGCCAGGCTCGTGATCTTTTTCATAAAGGATTCCTCCGTAATTTGAACTCATTGCATCTGAAACCGATACAAAAGTAACCTCTCCATTGCCCCTCGGGCAAAACTGTTCCGGTCAACCTCATAACGAAGTATTGCCTCGTGGTGGAAACACAGTATACAAAGTTGGACGGAAACGCGTTTGTCTTACACTTATCAAGCGATTTTAACAACTCTGTGCTTAAATAAAAGTGCATTGAGGAGTCTCTGAATTATGTTCGGAAGATGGGTTTTAAATACCTTTTTGACGATTTTTATTCTCTTTTTTGTCGGATGTGGCGTATTTTACAGCGATGAGGACGGGGTAGATTCGATGAAAACCCTTTTTTTGGATGATGGGTTTGAATTCGTTGTGAATATTGAAAAGGGTGAGAGTCATGCCGTGGATATGCCGGAGCCGAAAACCGCAGGATATGTCATTGTGGGAGCCTCATTTGATCCGCATTTGCTGAAATTGATCCATTACACCAAATATGAAAAACAAGACGAAACCCGTGTCCAGTACGCTTTCAAAGCTCTGGCTGACGGGTCGTCTGATATTCTGGTGAAGATGGTCCCCGTCAAGGGGGGGGATTCAGTTCTTTACAAACGCATCAGTATCAATGTGGGGGACAAGCGTTCTGTGTTTTAGGAGAAACGCTGTGCGACCTTGGTCAATTGGAATTCCAGAGGAGAGGCGTCATTCATGACGTGTTTGCTCAAAACCAGAGGACTCATATACGCTTCGCGCCAATCAAGCACGAGAGTGAGTCCTGTTTCTGTTTCCGTGATCTCTTTGACAAGGGGACGGATATCAAAATTCTTCATCCCTTTCTTGGTGCGCTTTTCAACGATATATTTGTCGGTTTCCATGAAGTCCTTCCAGCGCGCGAGGTGTGCTTCCTGATTGTGAGCCAGGGATAACTCAAAGACTTCCTCTACTGCTTGGGGTTGCTTTTTCCCCATGGAGAGACGATCCGCTTTGAGGGGTTTCAGTCCAAGGGGCATGGTGGGCATCAAGCGCTTGATAACTTCCACCGGTTCAAAGTCTTCGCGTAAATAGACATTGATCCACTCTGCTGCGCTTGAGACGCCAACCGGGAGAGCCTTGCCGAACGAGAGTCGGGGCATGGGATGAAAACCGGCGGAAAAGCTCATAGGTAGACCTGCTCTACGAAAAGCACGTTCAAAAACGGCCTGAAGCTCAAGCTGGCTTAAATACGTTGCTGGTCCATTCTTCTCGTACCAGAGACGGAAGTGAGCTGCTTTTATGGTCAAATCGGGAATCTCGACGGAGTAGGGAGGCTGTTCTCCTTCCTGGTCTCGTTCTTCGAAGATCATTCTTGGGCGAATATCTTTTATTTTGGCCTGTTCTTTCAGTGTGGATTTTTTTTCACCCACCCCACACACACCGCAATTGTGGCATGCATTGTACCGACAGTCTTCGGTTATTTTTTCATCAAGCGCTCGGTTCCGTTCCTTCAGCAGGTATTTCTTGGTCAGCCCACAGGACAAGTGGTCCCATGGAAGCGCGCCTTCGGGGTCTCTGGAACCAATGAACTCATCCCAGGACAAACCAGCTTCATCCATTGCTTCTTTGTAAGGTTCGAGTCTGAGATGGTCTTTCCAACTCGAAAAAAGGGCGCCTTTGGCGTATGCTTTTTCCACGACCTCTGCCAACCGTCTGTCCCCACGCGAGAAAACACCTTCAAGTGATGTCATCTCCGGTTCATGGAATCGCATACTGATGCGTTTATGTCGGCGGAATTGGTCTCGCAAATACCCGATACGCCGATATATTTCATCATAGGATATTTGGGGTTCCCACTGAAATGGTGTTTGTGGTTTCGGGACAAATGGTGAAACTGCCGCTGTTACCTGAAGACGTTTGATATGTCTGCCTGCGGCGTCTCTGACTTTGAGACAGAGGTTGACTATGGCATCGAGGTCCGCGTCCGTTTCGGTCGGCAGTCCTATCATGAAGTAGAGTTTGACTCCTTGCCAACCGTTTTCAAAGAGCATGCGAACGTGTTCGAGCAGGCCTTCTTCGTCCACGCCCTTGTTGATCACATCTCGCAGGCGCTGACTCCCGGCTTCGGGGGCAATGGTCGCTCCAGTCCTTCGAATGGAGGAGATTCGTTCCATGATCGGGGATGAGAGTGAACCGACCCGGAGTGAAGGAAGTGATATGGCAATTTGTTCCGAGGCACATTGATCAAAACTGCTGGTAAAAAAAGTATTGAGAGCAGAGAAGTCTCCGGTGGAAAGGGAAAGCATGGATGTTTCTTCATAGCCCGTTTCATCCAGACCACGGGTGAGGATGTCCCCCAGGGTTTCAAGGGAGCGCTCTCGGACCGGGCGGTAGATCATACCCGCTTGGCAGAATCGGCAGCCTCGGGTGCATCCTCTGGCTATTTCCATTGTCAGGCGATCATGGATTGCATCAAAGGCGAGCACCTGGCCGCGTGGGAAGTGTGCCTTATCCAGATCGGCCACAATGGCTTTTTCCACGGTCTCATATCCTGGCAGCAAAGGCTTGAGTGGGGTGTGCGGTCCTTGGTCTTCAAAAAATGAAGGTATATAAACACCTGAAATGGTGGCGAGTTCTTTGAGGAGGTCGTCTTTCGAGGTCCCTGTGGCTTTGGCTTGTTCTATGCTGGACAGGATGGCGGGAAGCGTTTCTTCACCGTCTCCGATGACCATGGCATCAAAAAAGGGAGCCACAGGCTCTGCGTTGAACGTTGCACCACCTCCTGCGATGACAAGTGGGTGGGAGGTGTCTCTTTCTGCGGCTCTGAACGGAATATTCGCCAGATCAAGCATGTAGAGGATATTGGTATAGCAAAGCTCATGCGTCAGGCTGAAAGCGATAGCATCGAGTTCTCCCAAAGGCGTATCGGATTCCAGGGTTGTCAGTGGTGTGTCGTGTTCGCGCAGGAGGGCAGCGGTCTCTTCACATGGTGTGAAAACTCTCTCTGCCCAGAACTGTGGGTGAACATTAACTGTTTCTGAAAGGATTTTCTGTCCCAGATAGGACATGCCCACTTCGTACATATCGGGGAAGGCGAGGCCGCATCGGACAGTGACATTGGCCGGGTCCTTGATGGTGACACCCCATTCGCTACCAAGGTATCTGGACGGTCGGGGAAGGATGGGCAGAAGTTCTTTCATGGGTAGTTGACCACGTATTGGCATCATGAACTCAGTTTCCGTTTCTGGGGACTTTTGTTCATGACATTCAGGTTGCAATGAAAAGAAAGCGGGGTCGGTATAATGAAACCGACCCCGTAAGTATCAAAAAAAGCGGGACCCGCTAGACGAGGTTGAGACCGCCGCCACCGCCGCCAAGGCCGTCAGGCCCTGCACCGCCAGAGAGATCAAGCCCACCGCTGGACATGCTGATATTGGTTACTGCTTCGATATATTTCGTCTTCAATTCTTCCGGACAGGTCTTGTATTCGAACAGGATGTGTTCCATGGAGATCTCGCCATGCATTTCCTGGTCAAAAGGGTATCCAAATGGCAGCAGGACCATCTGTGTTCCCTGTTGGGTTGGCATGGCCTGAATGGTGGCCGGGTCTTCGAGAATCTTGGCATCCTCGTTGAATTTGGCAACAACCATATCGCCGCTGATAAGTTTGACCAGTCTGATATCGTAGCTCATAAATTAATCTCCTTAATGTGTTGTGGGGTCGGTGTTCTAAGTATGTATGGTGTGGCTCAGTGTCAAGGAATGGAGTATTTTCTTCTTGTGTGAGTCCTTGGGGGGCCATTGCCATCATACCTCGACTCCCTTTACTTATCATAAAGACCGGGGACTGTAACGGTCGTCCCCGATCTTTTTCAAGGTGAGAGATATCGATATCGGATCAGAGTTTTTCGGGACCGTGCAGTATCGCCATGACTTTCTGTGTATCTGGGGGAAGGGCAGATTCTCCTTTGGTGGACACTTCCATTTTTGAGGCCACGTAAATGGCTAAAAAGGAGAAGAGCATGACGAATCCACCCGGATTTTTGTATTGCAAAAAATCGGGAAGCAGGTCTTTTCCCAGTATCATGAAGAATGAGCCGATAATGCCCGTTGTCAATCCTGCACATGCACCGTTTTTCGTCATTCGAGGCCACCAGACCCCCATCACAAGTACGGGAAAAAAGGTGGAAGCAGCGATGGCAAAGGCTAATCCGACGAGAACGGCTATCTGCATGGATTCCGCCCAGAAGCCCAGAGGGATGCCAAGTAGCCCGACCAATATTGAAGAGAGCCGAGCGACTTTGACGCGAGTTTGTTCCGGCATGTCAGGGTTGAAAATATTGACCACGAGGTCATGTCCGATTGCTCCCGCACAGGCTATAATCAATCCGGCGACAGTGGACAGGATGGCCGCAAAGGCTCCTGCAACGACAATACCGAGCAAGATCTGTCCTCCAAAATGAGAACCAGCAACCGGGACTGCCAGATTCTTGCCATTGACGGCGAGCCATTTCATGAGATGAGGTGAGACATCCATGGATTCACCTTGCATATAGGTATAGCGGATGACATGACCGACATAGGGACTAAGGATGTAGAACATGCCGATAAGCAAAAGAACATATATGACTGTTCTGCGTGCAGCTTTGCCATCCGGTGCAGTATAGAAACGCACTAGAATGTGGGGTAAACCGGCTGTGCCGAACATGAGAGCCAGCAGGAGAGACAATGTGTCTTTGAGATTCGTCAACCAATACGCAGGCCCGGTGTATGCGGCTCCATCAAAGATCTTTCCAGTCACAGGGTCCGGGCCCTTGAAGGTCGCCAAAAAGCTGACAACATCGCTGTAAGTATATCCTTTTACCATGAATGGGATGAATGCGAGCAGGAACATGGCTCCGAAGAGAATCCAGAATTGGACCAGTTGATTAATCGTTGTTGCCTTCATACCGCCAACGGTTACATAGAATGTGATGATGCAGGCGATGATAATAATGGAGGGTTCGTAGTCGATATTTAGCAGAAGCCCCATGACCTTCCCGGCCCCCAACATTTGTGGAGCCATGTAGAACAAGGAAACAAAGAGAACACCGATGACACCGAGTATGCGTGCTGTCTTTGAGTGAAAACGCTCTGAAACGAAATCAGGTACAGTGTAACGACCGAACTTTCTCAGTGGGCTTGCCAGAAACAGAAGGAGTGCAATATATCCGACGAAAAAACCCAGTGCATAGATAATACCGTCAAAACCGTACAGGAATGCCACGCCTGCGACTCCAAGAAATGAAGCGGCTGACAAATAGTCGGATGAAATGGCGGAAGCATTGATGAACGAATTGACTTTGCGTCCTGCCAGATAATAGTCAGCAGAAGTCTTTTGGCTGCGAAACATGAATGTTGTCACTATTGTAAACGTCAACATGCAGCCGATGAGGATCAGGGCCATGACAGGTATTTGATATCCGGCTTCCATTTTATCCTCCCTGAATTTCGGTTGCTATTTCATCTTCCATTTCATTGGCCTTGCTCACATACCAGATGAATAATCCCCAGGTTATGGGATAGATTGCCACGGCTACCAGCCAGTAGTGTAACGGGAGTGCCAGAATGGAAATTTGACTGATCATATCTCCTGCAAGATAAACAAGCAGGAAAATGGCAATAACAAAGGCAAAATACGGAATGCCTATGCCAAGCGCGAATGAAAGTTGTTTTTTCCGAATTGATTCAATTTGATTCATGATTCTCCCCTTTTTTTTATTGAGTTAATTTGCTGTCGGATTATTTTTACAGTAGTGAATCTGAATGACGCATTGCCTTTCCGGTCAACGGTCAAACCTTATCGGTGACGGAGAAATCTCTGTTGCAGGCTCCGGTTAACGGGAGGTTTTTTCCGGTTAACGGTCTGGACCGAGCCATGGAGATTGCTATGGATACGTTTGATTCAGGACGATCAGGAGAAAGAACATCGGTGAACGGTCGATTCGTTTCTTTCATTGAGTTTGATGATATTTCCGAGATGGTCTGCTCTGGAAACTGGGGGGTGCTTTGTGCAAGACGGTATGAGTTGGTTCAGCAGGGGGCAGAGTGTGAGGCGAGTGCCGAAGAGGTCTGCAAGCAACTCTCGGCGTTCAACCGGTCCGTGATTCGAGCTGTTCTGGAAATGCATTCAGAAGATGCCCCATGGTTGGCACAGTGCACATTTATGGAATTTGGTTCTGGCGGGCGCGATGAGCAGATCTTGGGGTCTGATCAGGATAATGGTTTGCTTTTACATACTTTTGTCGATCGAGACCACTTGGAGCAGGTCACTCAATCGATTGTTGTTTCACTTGATGCTGCGGGGTTGCCTTTGTGTGGTGGTGAAGTCATGGTCAATAATGTGGAGTGGCGTGGGGATTTTGACACATGGTGTCATCGGTTGATCGGTTGGCTGTCGAATCCCATAGAAAAAGGACCGTGGCAATCAGGTCTTATATTTGATTTCAAGGCAGTCTTCGGCTCCGAGCCTGAAGTCGTCCGCTTGCGAGAAAAGGTCTGGGAGTATGTGAGAACCAAACCTGTCACACTATCATTGCTGATCGGAGAGTTGACCGAATACCGTCTCCCGCTCTCTTTCTGGGGGGCCTTTATTACAGAAAAAGAAGGACCATGGCAGGGGTGCCTGAATCTCAAGAAATCAATTTTGACCCATATCATCAAAAGTATTCGGATACTTGCACTCAAGTATGGCTTGCATTCCCATAATACCTGCGACAGGCTCCGTCTGCTTGTGGGCGCCGGACATATTGAAAGGCACCTTGGCGAACACTTGTTGAAAGCGTGGGAGTTTCTTCAGGGGAAACGACTCGAAATCGGGCTTTCCTGCTTTCGGCACAGCATTCCGTATCATGGTTATCTTGATCCGTCGGTTTTGGATGGGGAGGGTGAGACTCAGTTGAAAGAGACAATCCATACCGTTGCAAAATTCGTGGAGCGTGTTCAGGCAGGGGATGGATTGTGAGATGCCGGTGCTGAATTTGCACTCTGTACCTAGCTGACAGTGAATTGACAGCACAACAGGAAAGGAACTGCCTCGTGAATGTTCTGATTATCAATCTGACTCGTTTTGGTGACCTCATCCAGACGCAGCCGGTTATTTCCGGTTATACTAGTTTGGGCCATCGTGTGGCCCTTGTTTGCCTCTCGAATTTTGCTTCGGCAGCAACCTTGCTTGACGGGGTGGAGAAGGTCTTTTCGTTCCCTGGAGCAGGATTACTTTCCAAGCTTGATGAGCAGTGGCAGTTGGCGATTCGGGATGCTTCTCAATTCAAGGCGGATATCCTTGATGCTTTTTTACCAGATCGTGTTGTTAATTTGACTCCGTCCATTTCTTCTCGGTTGCTTGCGTCCGACCTTGCTGTGGCAGATGCGAGTGTCGTTGGGTTCGGGGTCGATGAGTTTGGTTTCAATGCGGACACTTCTGCGTGGGCTGCCTTTCTTCAAATCGGGGGAAGTAATCGTGGTGCCAGTCCATTCAATGTGTGTGACATCTTTCGCCGGACTGCTGAGTTGAGGGGCGAGGGGAGTACTCTTGATTTGGTTCGACCGGATGAAAACATCCTTGAACATGCACGAGGTGTTTTGGCTTCCGCCATGCCTCACAAAGGGCGAGGTTATATTGCTGTTCAGTTGGGTGCGAGCGAAGATCGGCGGCGATGGCCTGTGGATTCTTTCCGAGAAACAGCACGTCTGGCCTGGGAGCACGACGGTCTCATCCCTGTTCTGCTCGGGACCAAAGGGGAGGCAGAGCTTGGGGAACGGTTTGTGGAGGGCGCTTTATTTCCGGTCATTTCCCTTATAGGCAAAACTTCTCTTGTGGAATTGGCTGGGGTCTTGTGTCAGTGTGATGCGCTGATGACCAATGACACGGGAACGATGCACCTTGCGGCAGGGCTTGGTATTCCTGTCTGTGCGGTCTTTCTTGCAACAGCTCAACCTTGGGATACCGGCCCATACAGTGCAGGCAATATCTGTCTTGAACCTGATCTGGAGTGTCATCCGTGCGATTTTGGTAAGCCGTGTCCCAATCAACATGTTTGTCGGAGAATAGTCACGTCCGAGGTCTTTTACGAGGCGCTTACGGTTCTTTTGCAGGGTAGGGGCGGTGTCAAAGCCTCAGGGAGCAGGGCTTGGCTGACCAGAATGTGTGAAGATGGCTTCATGGGCTTGACTTCACTTTCTGGGCACGATCAAGAAGACCGTACTCTTTGGATTGCCATGCAACATGCTTACTATTCCCGTTTCTTGGATGGAGACTCTCCGCCTGAGAAAACAGGACTTGTCTCAACCCTTTCTGCACCTATGGCCGATGAAATATCCAAAACTTTGACGAGTGCTCACGATATGCTTTTTTTATTGAGCCAGCAGGGCATGCTGCTTGCTAAAAATCCGCGACCGCAAGCCAAAAGTAAATTCCTTGCATCCTGGCAACGTTTGCAAAATATACTGGGGGCAAATCGTTATCTTAACATCTTGGGAATTTTATGGATGTTCGAGTCCCAGGGGTGTGGTGATGACCTTGACTCCCTGCTCGAAGTTACAGAACGATACCGAGAACTTTTTGCCTCAATGTTGTATGAATTCAAGTGATCGGCACGAATATTGTAATAAGTCGATCGAACCGATTTAAACGGAAAATTTATCATCCCTTTTCGAGGAGGAGATTGAAATGATTGTTATTGATGGTAAACAGTATGATATCAGCAGCCAGAATTTTGAAAATCTTGAGCAGGTTTTCAATAAGGTCGTGGAAGAAGGGCATCTGGAAAATCGTATAGTCACAGATGTCATGGTCAATGAGGAGCCTTTCACTGAAATTTATCCTCATCAGGCCGAAGATATTGAAATGTCGGATGTTGAATCCATTGAGATCGTGACCATGGCCACAGATGACATGGCTGTGGAGATCACCCTGGAACTCTATAAGGTTGTCAACATCATGGCTGAAGGAGGCAAGCATGTCGCCGAGCTTTTCCGTCAGGCAGATGATGCCGAGGCCCTTGAAACATATCAGGATTTATTGGAAGTCATCCGGAATTTTCTGCGTATGATCGGTGTGTTGCGCGATGAGTATTCGCTCAAAGATCATAAGGAATATGAGCAGAATGCCGAAGAGTTGAATGACATGTTTACGGAGATGTCTTCGGTGCTTGAAAATGAGGATTGGATTCTTCTTGCAGACTTGCTTGAATATGAATTTCTCCCGGCGGTGGAAAAATGGAAGAAAGTCATCAAACAGATTCGCGACGACATTCGCACGGCAAAGAGGTAGATATGGCTACTCGGCGACAAATGATCGACGAAGCATTGTCTCTCGGGCGACAGGAGCTGGGATTTCTGTCTCGTGGTGATGTTTTCAAGGCAGAAAAATTGTCCAAGGATCGTGAACGGATCCTCGACGAAGCAATGGCAGGGCTTGATAAAGAGAGTCAGACCATGATTGCCGATCGTCTCGTCGAGTTGAAGTCACTTCTTGATGAAATAACCGATGCCGGGTATCGATTACGTTCTTCGCTCAAACGTGATCTTTCAAACATGAAACAACAAAATCGCCGGATAGCCGGATACAGTTTTGGTTCTGGCAATATGCCACGGCTCGCACGGGAACGGTTTGTCAGCAAAAAAGGCTGATCTCCTCGAAAAAAGTGGATAGCCGGAGCGCCTTGATCAGTATATGGTCAGGGCGTTCTTTCCATTTTGATGAGAGGCAACTCGTTTCATGTTCAGCGTGTAACGGTCGACCAGGCAAGCGTCTCATTCGAGGCGGGCACTCAGAATTCCTCCCACTCCATGACACCATTCTTTTCAGACGGTTCTCCCATGCCTTTGAACTGGATTCCCATTCGAGAAAAACCCGGACGACCTTCTACCAAAGTTCGTATTTTCCCGAAATACCAGTAGGGTTTGAATGATTTTTCCCGAAAGTTGAACATGAACAGATTGATAACAACGGGTGATCCTACAGCGCAGGTTTCTGGGATGATGCTATTTTGAACACTGAGGCCAAGTCCTCCGTTCGAAATATTTATTACTGCATTGGCTGATTGCCCTGGCCCTTCATCGGTGAAGGAGTTGACTGCTATTTGTGCTGCCGCATCTTCGAATGGAATGTCGGATGTACGCGCATCCTCGACCCATAATTTGACACGGATGAACTGCTGGTCGGCAACCTTTTTTCGGCTATGCTTTCGGCGCGGGATGAGCGTGTATTCTCTTGGGGCCGTGAGGATGATTCTGTTTGTTTTTCGGCCGGATTTATCCGACTCAATCAGCTTGGCCGTAAAGGAGTTGGTTTTTCCCTTGTCTGTCTTCAGTGGAGCAAAGAGACAAATAAGGTCGTTGCCTTCATGTATTTTCAGAGTATCCAGTCGTTCTATGATCTCACAATGAATTTTTCCCGAGGATGCTGAAGTTATGACGCATCGAATTGCCACACCATCTTGATCCAGCGAGTTGAGAATATCTATGGTAGCGCCTTCCTGCTGAAGGATACGAGGGATATTATACCTTTTGTGGGATGTTTGTTTCCCGCTTCCTCGAAAGAGTCGTATGGCGCGAATGAGTAAAAAAAGTGCGAGAATGCCAAGGGCGATCGCCCCTGTGGAGCGCATGGCCTGAACGGACAGCCCTGGGGCGATACGGTGTATTGCCAGTGTCACTGCTTGAATCGTTTCGGTGATAATTTCCATGGGGAGCATTGGGCGCTTTATTTAGAAGTTGACGAAGTGTTTTTTCGCATCGAGCACTTTGCCAAGATATCGTCTTGTTTCTTGATAAGCGAGATGTTTGCGCAGGGTGCTGTAGACCTTAGCCGGCGGGGCTGCGTTGATAGCGGCTACTGCTTTTTTGCGGTTTTTATTAAAAGTGTTCAAAACAGTTCCAGCTCCTCCGTTATAGCCAGCTATGACACAATATTCTCTTGAGACAGGGCTTTTGATCCCATTGAGGAAACGGGTGTCGAGTAAATGAAGATATGCCGAGCCGTATGTTATGTTGGTTGCCGGCATGAGTAGATCCTTTCGGGATGGGGTGCCTTTTTTCCCATGCAAAAATTGATAAACATCGCTACCGGCAGTTTTGGGAACAACCTGCATAAGTCCCAGTGCCATGGCTGCGCTCGTGGCAAATGGGTTGAAGTCCGATTCTACCTTCATGATGGCATAAATGAGATTTTTGCTGACAGAAAATCGTTTTGCTGCCGATTTGACCAGTTGTTCGTACTTTTTCGCTCTGATGTCCAGATGATCCCTGACCATGCTTATGCTGACAGAGTGGACTGTCTTGTGACCATTCTTTTTTGTTTCAAGAGAGTTTTTGATCAGATAGTCGGCAAAGTGTTCAGCACGCCATGCCCAACGGATATCCTTGTTGTCTTGATCCTTAACTTCGCCAAGAAGAAAAGGTGTATCACCCAGTTTTACCGTTTGTGCAGAGTAGAGATCGACAGCCCTGGGATCTCCAGGGGTCAGGAGAGTTGTTACAATCGCATTCTTCAAGTTTTTTTTTGGCGTTTCTGTTGCAAGGGTTTCGATTGTTATGACACCGCTATCGAAATCGATGCTGGCTCTGGAGAGATAATTGTCCGTATATTTGACGTAACTTTTAGGTTCAGGAAGGCGGACATTCTCTTTCCCCCAAACTTTTTCGACTGACGTGACAAGCTTCTCAACCATCGAGGAGAAGTGTTTGATATCCGTTGCAAGGGCTTCAGGGTTCGTTGCATAGCCGATGGCTTTATCTCGTGCCAATGCCTGTGCTGCGGTTGCAGGATTTCCTGTCGCTGCCGCTCGGACAATGCGTACAGCATCATATCGTGTACATGAGACCATGGATATACAGAGAAAACAGGCTAGTATGAGGTGGTTCATTATATGCAACACTCTAATTCTACTTGACATTTTTTATGCGACTGGCGAATGTGCCTAAGACGTTATGAATATTTTGAAGTAATTTCAAGTTGGTGTAAATCTTGACACAACAGGTTCACCCAGGAGGGTGGTATGATTGATACACCGATTGTCGAGATCATCGATCCTGACCTTGAAGAGTTGATGGAACGTTTTTTTGATAATTCTCGCAAGGATATTAAAAGCATGCGCACTGCTTTGGAGTGCAAGGATTTTGAGACGCTGACCAGGCTCGGGCATACGGCCAAAGGAACTGGGTATGGATACGGTTTCAAGGGAATGGGGAAGATTGGTCTTGCTCTTGAAGAAGCCGCAAAAATGAAAGATTGTGTAACAAGCCATATGCATATTGATCGTATGGAACTGTATCTGTCCACTGTTAAAGTGAAATTCGGTAAATAACTCGGCTTGTACAATTGTATTGTACCCAGTGAATCTGAGCACGAGGGTGTCTTCGGTTTTTATTTCTCGGTCTGAGCTCCATACTGGTCAACAAGGGCGGGGTAAAAGAAAATTCAAAAGGGCTTTCTCTTAAGAGAAGGCCCTTTTGAATTTTCTTTTACCCGTTCAACCGTTGGCGGATGGACTGGAACGTTTTGTTAAGTAGGCTTATGGCCTTTTCAACCTTCTGTTTATGTTGGTCCCCGATCGCTTTCCAGCCTGACCTGTATCCCAGGTACTTTATATATAAGCACGATCCATGCCAGTGGATAGAGGCCTGGGCTGATTATTTTTACTATGTACTATATCAGAGAGTTAAGGGCTGTCCCAGCGCTTTCGTCTTTTCCGATAGGGGAAAAAATGTGCATCTCTGTCGAAAAAATGACAGGGCAGCATATATTTCCGATATATTCTCATTGCCTGCCTCTGCCTATAAAAGTTCCATGGCTGCATCAACATCCCAGTTCTCGTGAACGACTTTGTTTAACGCCGCGACGATTTTGGCAGGATGTTTGTGCTGGAAAATATTTCTGCCGACAGAGAGGCCGGATCCACCAGCCTGGATGGAGTCATAGACCATTTGCACCAAATCACGGTCGTTTTCCATCTTCGGTCCACCTGCTATGACCACGGGAACACAACATCCGTCTGTAACTTGAGTGAAAGACGCCGGGTCTCCAGTATAGTTGACCTTGACAATATCCGCACCGAGTTCAACACCGGCACGAGCACAATGTGCGACAATGGCGGGATCGTATTCGTTGGTAATTTTGGGGCCTCGGGCGTACATCATGGCCAAAACAGGCATTCCCCATTCATTGGCTTCAGAGCAGAGGGCTCCCAGGTCTGCCAACATATTGGGTTCTGTTTCATCGCCTAGATTGACATGGATTGAGACCGCATCAGCACCAAGTTTGATAGCGTCGGTAACAGTCCCGACCATCGATTTCGCATTGGGAAATGGAGAAAGGGAGGTCGACGCTGAAAGGTGAATGATCAAGCCGATGTCCTTTCCTCCAGCTCTATGGGAGCAGCGTGGGATTCCTTTATGCATGAGCATGGCGTTTGCCCCACCTTCTGCAACCTGGTTGACGGTATCTCGTAAATCAATCAGTCCATAGATGGGGCCGATAGTAACGCCATGATCAAGTGGGACAACAATCGTACGGCCGTTATTCCTGTTCATGATTCTTTCCATTCGAATCGCTTTACCCAGATGCATTGTGTTCTCCTTGTTTGGAGCCGTGGTGCGGCCCAAAAAAAACGAGGCCGCGGTGTCCCGCGGCCTCGTTAGTGATTCGTTGTTTATTATGAACTAGTGCACACCAAGACCGCAGGTATTTCTAAAATAGAAGCTAAAAAAGAAAAAGAAACGAGCGGTATTTTTATGCATGATTTATTTTGATTAGCTGATGCTCCTGACGACTGTCAAGTGAAGTTCCATTATGATCTCAGATTATCGAATCAATCAGCCAGTGCGATGCATTTGAATTCGACGAGTCCGCCAAGAGGAAGGGCTGAGACTTCAATTGCAGCTCTGGCTGGCTTATGAGCCGAGAAGTATTCGGCATAAATGGCATTCAGATTTGGGAATTGGCTCATGTCAGTAACAAAGACATCAACGCTAAGTACTTTATTCAGCCCGGAACCTCCGGCGGCAAGAATCGTTTTCAAATTCTCAAGGGCTTGTCGGGTTTGGGCCTCGAACCCAAGGGCAAGTTCCCCTTTCTCTGGAATCAGCCCCAGTTGTCCGGAAACATAGATTTTCCCATCAGTTTTAGTCGCTTGAGAATACGGTCCTACGGCAGCAGGTGCTTGATCAGTATGGATAAGCTTGATGTCAGACATGATATACTCCTTTTTATCAATTAATTTCTAACCCACAGATATTTGCCTGTAAAGCTTGCGGGGAGCATCCTGACGATCTGAACAATACCGGCCATGACCATGATCGCAAAGAAGAGCCGCCCCCAGAATATGGCGTGAAAATTACTTCCGATAAGCATGAGGAGAAAAGTATCTTCAATCAGAGAATGGCACAACCCCATGAGCGTGAGTGAGTAAAAGACATCTTTCTTGCCAATCGTTTCATTACGGGCTTCATTGATAATCAATCCACCCCCATAGGACAGGCCCATAGTGAGACCTATGACTGTGATTGCAGATGCTTTAGGGCCGATACCGATAGCTTTCAGGATGGGGCGCAGGACTCTGTTTATGAGGTCTATGACCTTGATGAACTGAAGAATTCTCATGATGGTCATCAGGCCGAGAATAATAAAAAAAATGGAGCCCAGAGTTCGGATTTGATCCAAGACCCATAAAAAGAGAGAGGTGGAATGCGTTATTTCTGGGGCAGCATGGAAAGCAAAAATCGCTTGTTCTTGCAAAAGGCCAGTCGTTGTAAAAAAAATGTGGAGAAGGAAGCCGAGGATCAATGCTCCTGTCAGGCGGATAAAGCATTGAAAGAAAAATCGAGCGCCGGATTTCCGGGCAATGGAACTTTCCATTGGGAGAGAATGGGCAACAAGTATGAGGACTGAAAGGACTGATGCCTGAGCAACTGTCAACGTCGTTTCAGATGCCAGAGAAAGAAAGACGATGAGTCCTGCATAAGTTGTATTGATTATGGCGGTCCCCCATACGAGACCCATTTCAGGAGGGAGTCCCAAAGGTCCCATAATTGGGGTCAAGGGCCATGCCAGATATTGGATAAGGCCAAGTTCTTGAAATACTTTGACAAGAAGGATGATTGGAATCATGACCTTGAACATTTCAAGGCTGGCCTTAGCCGCATCTTTTAGCAAGTTCTTCAGGGTATTAAGCATCATTTTCCCAATTCAGTTCTTCTCGCTCCCGGACCATAGGTCAATCAGGGGGAAAAGAAAAGGGAAGCCCTGGAGGACTTCCCTTTGATTGAGTCATATTACTTACTGTTAGAGGAGCGCGTTGGTGATGTTGAAACCGAGGACAGCCAAGACAAAAGCAAGGGTTGTCGAACCGATAACACTGTAGGATGCCCATTTCCAGCTGGACTCTCTGGCCATGGCGACGACTGTCACAAAGCAAGGAGCGTACAACATTGTAAAGATGATCAGTGCCACAGCCGAAGCCGTGGTGAATTCGGGATCTTTCACAAGCTGAACAGAGAGAGGTTCGACTTCTTCAGGATCAACTTCTCCGATGGAGTAGGCTGTGCCGAGGGTAGAGACGATGACTTCCTTGGCCGCAAAGCCACCTGTCAGAGCGATATTGGTACGCCAGTTAAATCCAGCAAGCTTGGAAATGGGTTCCAAGGCAGTTCCAATGGACCCTGCGATAGTTCCGCGAATTGCTTCTTCTGCTTCGAAGTTATCGATGTCGGTGATTTTGTCTTCGAGTTCAGCCACTGCTTCTTCCGGGGCATTGTCACCAAGAGCTTCGATTTGTGCAACTATTGGGGCGCGTTGAGCTTCAAAGCCAGCGGCTCGTTCTTCGGACATCTGCGGGAAGGTCATCATGACCCATATCAAAATGGATATGCCGAGAATGATGGTACCGGCTTTCTTGATATATTCCCAGGAACGCTCCCATGTGTGAATCAGAACACCTCGGAAGGTTGGCATACGGTAAGGGGGAAGCTCCATGACGAATGGAGTGGCTTCACCTTTGATGACAGATGACCGGAGCATGCGTGCCACAATCAAGGCCATGCACCATGCACCCAGAGTGATCATCATCATGACAGAAGCTGCATTGGTCGGGAAGAACGCTGCTGTCAACATCAGGAAGACAGGCACCTTGGCACCACAAGTCATGTATGGTGCAACGAAAATAGTGGCCAATTTTTCCTTTGGACTTCTCAGGGTTCTGGTAGCCATGACGCCTGGCACCGCACAACCTCCAGCAATACCGCCAGAGACGATGAAGGGTAAAACTGATGTTCCATGAAGACCAAAAATCTTGAAGACCTTGTCAAGCATGTAGGCCATACGTGCAATGTAACCAGAGTCTTCCAGGAAGGAGATCATGAGGAACATGCACATAATAAGCGGAACAAATCCCATAACGCCGCCGACACCATCGATAATACCTGAGACGATCAGAGAACGCAGCAAGCCGTCGGGTAATAAATTGGTCGCGGTTTCGTTCGCCCATCCGAAAAAGTTTTCCACCCATCCCATGGGAATCTCACCCACGCTGAAAGTGACCTGATAAATTACATAGATTATGGCAAGCATAATCAGTGGTCCAAGAACTGTATGCGTCAGGACCTTATCCATTTTGTCGGAACGGCTGATACGATCTTCGTTGTGGACTGGGTAGGAGACTACATCCTTGATAATTCCGGCAATAAATCCATAGCGATAGTCGGCGATAATAGCGTCCGGAGAAGCTTTTAAAGTCGTTTCTGTATGCTGACCGACTTTTTTGGCCATCGCTTCCAGTTTATCCGACAGTGCGCGATTGGCCATCCGCCCCTTGACCATGACTTCTTCGTCACCTTCAAGGTATTTGATCCCTGTCCATCGTGCAGGAACTTTGCTGGTAAGAAAATTTTCCGCTTCAATGATTTTCATCATATCGTCGAGAACCGGGTCCAGGTCTGGACCATAGGAAATATTCAAAGGATTCCACTGTCCTTTTCTTTCCTTGGAGAGCTTGAGCGCGGCAGAAAGCAGTGCATCCGTGCCTTTGCCTGAGCGGGCTACCGTTTCGACAACTTCGCATCCGCTGAGTTGAGCCAGGCGTTGACTATTAATGCTTTTTCCACTGGATTTGACTTCATCCATCATGTTCAGCCCGAGTACCAGGGGCACACCGAGTTCCATGATCTGCACAGCCAAGTAGAGGTTGCGTTCCAGGGCATCGGCGTTCAGTACATCAATAATGGCTTCTGGGCGTTCGTCGACCAGGAAATTTCGAGCGACAATTTCTTCCTGTGTATACGCAGTCAGAGAGTAAGTTCCAGGGAGGTCAACGATTTCAAGAGAATCATTTCCGCTGTGAATGTAACCGAATTTTTTGTCAACAGTGACCCCTGGCCAGTTGGCGACATGTTGCCGTGCGCCGGTAAGGGCATTAAAAGTCGTTGTTTTACCGCAGTTTGGATTGCCTGCGATGCCGATTGTGTGCTGTGCCATTGTTTACGCCTCCTGAGTCGATACGGTAATGTGGTCTGCTTCACTATTGCGAAGTGTCAGTGTGAAGTCCTTCAGTCGTAAGGCAACCGGGTCCTTGAGTGGAGCCCGGCCAATGACTTTGCACTCGGTCCCAGGGATAAGCCCCATGTCTCTGATCCGACGGCCGAGTTCTCCTCCGGCCATAACTGTGACGATTTTCAGCGTCTCATTTACTTTTGCTTCTCTCAAACAGATTTCTTTGCTCATTGGTGAGATCCTCTTACTTGGAGTTGAAATTCATTATCAACAGAAGTGCAAAAATTATTTTGCACTTTCGCAACTGTGTGAATCCGGGGATGACTTGATGCTGGAACAACACCCGCTATCTCCGCATCCAGAACACCCGCAAGCAGATGATTTGCTAGAGAATTGCTTGTAAAGTCGCTTGCCTACAAAGAATGCCGCCAACAGGACGATGGCGCCGACGATAATAGAATCTAACATTGAAACCCCCAAAAGATTAAAGCCATTTTTATGGCTGACGTACGACTTTTAGTGATATTGAGAATCGATGTCAAGTGACGATTGGGGACAATATCATTTATTTATTGTGACAGAGATGATTTCTGTCAGGGTTGGAGTAAAGGTGTTTTTCCAATCAGAAAAAAGGATCGTTCACCTTGCTTGTCAATATGGAGCATTTATGGTCCTATGCATCTCTGTTTTGGGAGGCTTGATACGTTGAAAACAAAGATTTTACTTATAGCTGAAGCGGGGTTGGCCCGAACGGCTTACATCAAAGTCCTTCAGGGTTTGGATGTTCAGGTGGACTGTATTTCTTCGCCGGATGGCATGACGGCTGCTCTTACATGCGTCGCATATAGCGGGCTACTTGTTGATGTTCCCACCATGATTCGGTGTGATTGTGAAGATAAGAATAGAATCACCCGGATAATGGATCGGTTTCCTGTTCTGCGATTGATGTACAATCCTCATTTTGGAGGGATTCGTGGACTTGCGCAAGGGGGGACTCTTCGCGATAATAGGGATCTCGGTGAGTTTATTCTCGAAGAATGCGTTCCGTTTTATCCAAGGTCAATACGAGTGGCGCCGAGAAAGGAAGTCATTCTTAATGTATTGCTTTTGGATACCATATGTGATGCCGCTTTGGCTGCAGAGCGAACAGTGACAGTCAATCTTTCAGAGCACGGATGTTTCATTTATTCTGTGAGTGACTGGCAATTACTGAGTTCAGCATGGATAGTTGTCAATGAATTTGAGGACAAAACTCCTATAGAGTTGAAAATACGCTGGTGCGGTCGCTGGGGAGAAGCTATGCGGATGCCGGGTATAGGAACGAGTTTTGAATCAATGACACCGCAGCAGTCTACGCAGCTTTTTTCATTACTATAAGTATTTTTTTAAGGATTTGTAACGATGAATGACGACTCAAAAGAGTTCATGGCGTGGATTGATGCTTTGGCAAAGGGCATTATAGCCGGGTGTGCTCTTGGATATTTTTTCAGCTTTACGGAGTTGATTCCGGCTACCAAAGCTGTTGTTCTTGGCGGATTAGCCGGATGTCTTGCCTCTATTACGTATAAAAACAGGCGTGATGACAGGAAAGATAAGAACAAGTAGTCTATGTTTTTTTTTGCAAGCCAAATTTGAGTATTCGTAAGGCCTCGTCAAGAATATCGTCTGGATAGAATTCTTCCAGACATTCACGTGTGCCGAATCGACAACTGTTCTTGTTGCAAGGATAGCAGGGAAGTTTTTTTGTAGCACTTACATGCTCTTCAGAAGGGAAGCCCCAGCCTGTCCCTGTTGCGCCTTGGATGATCAGTGATGGAGTATCAACTGCCACGGCAAAGTGTCTGGGTGCAGAGCAGTTCCCTAGGTGCATGGAAGCGCGTTCCTGTATCGCGGCCATTTCTCGCAGTGAGAGCATGGAGTTCGTTGCAAAAGCTCTTTTGCCCGCTTGGGCTGCGACTTTTTCTGCAAGCTCTTTTTCTCCCGGACCGTAGAGGATGACAGCATGGAGGCTTGGATGATGTTTTTTCAGCAGTCGAATAAGTTCTGCAAAATGACGGCTTGGCCAGCGTCTGGTTTCGCGGCGGTGACTTGGGTCAACCGTTATGAATAAAGAGTTTTTGATTCCACTGTGCTCAAGAAAATCAGTGGCAAAAGTGCGCTCTTTGTCAGTTAACCATAGCTCTGGTTTTTCTCCATTCCATTCAATATCAAGTGGTTTGAGTACACTGGCTTTGCATTTGGCCGCATATCCGTATTCCATATCCACCCAATGAGTATAGGTTGGTTTGTTGTACCATGGAGGAGTATATGTCAGTTTGACAGGCGCATTTGAAAAACGGGTAACCCATTTGCATCGGGGAAGCTGTTGAAAATCAACAATGAGGTCGTAGTTTCCTCTTCCAACGTGGGCATAATAGGCGAGAGCTTTGATCGGATTTTTCAAAGCAGCCTTATCGATTGATTTGATGGCAGCGATTCTGGGATTGTTTTCCAGAACCGGAACACATTTTTTTTCTGTCAAAACATCAATCTGTGCATCTGGGTAGCGTTCTGCCAACAGCCGAATAGATGGCGTCGAAAGCAGCACATCTCCAATCTGCCGTAACTGGCACACGAGAATTCGCTTCGGGGTATATGTTGTTAAATTGGGTTTCATATTGTTTGAAATTTTTGTGTTGGCTGTGATTTTTTTTGAGTATTTTTATATAGAATAAGCACTAACTAGTAGCTGATAAGTTGGAATCTCTATTTTGAGGGGAGTTGCTTCCCAAGAATAGAAGTAAAAAGTATCAAGCTAATATTGAAAAGTACTTAATAGTTTGATATTGTTGGAAATAATGTGCAATATCGGCAATTCAATAGTTGCCAGTGGTAGCGATGACGGTTCGAAAAGATTGGTTTCGAGAGCAGCTTCAATAGAGTATCCACTGATAGGTTTACCACAGAAATTTCGGGTATTTTTTTGAGGGATACGCTTGCTCCCGCCTCGGGCTGGTATGATCGCTATATTCATGCCAGCTCCAGAACAGTGTCTGCGACATAATGCATCTCTTCATCAGTAAGCGATGGGAACATGGGCAGAGAAAGAATTTCCTGGTATGCTGCCTCGGCAACCGGGCACAAGCCTTCGAATGTCCCGAGGTTTTCTTTGTAATATGGGTGCAGGTGAACAGGAATATAGTGAACTTGAGCGAAAATGCCTTTGTTGCGAAGTTGTTCGTATACCGTGTCCCGATTTTGTAAGCGGACAACGTAGAGATGGTATGCATGTTCAGCCATTGCGTGAACTGTGAGGGGGCGAACTGTACTCTTGGTGAATTGGTGATCGTAGAATGTTGCTATTTCGCGGCGTCTCTCAAGAAAATTCGGCAATTTTTTCATCTGGCTAATGCCAAGCGCTGCCTGAATATCTGTCAGTCTGTAATTATACCCAAGTTCCTGCATCTCATAATACCACGCTCCGGTCTTTTCCCGCGCCCGGGCGTCGGTGGTGATGCCGTGATTGCGAAATATTCTGAGTTTCTCTGCCAACTGCTTGGAGTTGGTAAGAATCATGCCTCCTTCACCTGTTGCAACATGTTTGACCGGGTGAAAAGAAAAGACAGTCATGTCGGCCATTGTTCCAACTTTTTTCCCATTCCAGCGTGCCCCCAGTGCATGGCACCCATCCGCAACCAGTGGAAGGTTGTACTTGAGGGCAAGGCTGTGCAACTGATCCCAATCACACGGCTGTCCTGCATAGTCGACTGCAATGATCGCCTTGGTTTTATCGGTGATCTTTTCTTCAATCCTTGAAGGATCGATTAGGAGGGTTCCTTCTTCAACGTCAGCGAAAACCGGCGTTGCCCCTCGGTAAAGCACACAGTTTGCTGAAGCTGCGAACGTCATCGGAGGAACGATGATTTCATCTCCTGGTTGGATATCAAGTGCAGCCAGAGTCGCATGGAGCGCAGCCGTTCCATTGGATACCGCCACTCCGTGCGTTGCTCCACAAAAGGAGGCAACGGAATTTTCAAATTCAGTGATTTTGGGGCCAGTCGTCAAGTAATCGGAACAGAGTGTTTCTGTGACGGCCTTGATATCATTATCATCGATGCATTGTCTTCCGTATGGAATTTTTGGCATGGGATTATAGTTTGTACCCTTGCTTGACTAATGTCTCACGGAGCTTTTCAACAGATATCCAGTCAGCATTGGTGTCTGAATTATAAGCAAAACCTTCTGGAACCGGTTTGGTATTGCTCAGGTCTCCCTTGTATGTCATGACGCCGGTTTCCGGGAGAATGGTGTATCCGTATTCAGTCTCGACTACATTGCGGGATTCTTCAGCGGGAATCATGCATTCATGGAGTTTTTCACCCGGTCTGATACCAATGACAGTTTGCTCGCACTCCGGAGCTATGGCTGTTGCCATGTCTGTGATTTTCATGCTTGGTATCTTGGGAACATAAATTTCTCCGCCAGCAGAGTGCTCTATGGCACGGAAGACCATTTCAACCGCCTCTTCGAGAATAATCCAGAATCGAGTCATCCGGTCGTCCGTAATCGGAAGTACGCCTTCTGTGCGTTTTTTCATGAAAAAGGGAACCACGCTCCCTCGGCTTCCTAGGACATTACCATATCTGACAACCGAGTACCTTGGGCCAACAGCAAATGCATTCGCAGCGATAAAGAGTTTGTCAGACGCGAGTTTTGTAGCCCCGTAGAGATTGACTGGCGCAACAGCTTTGTCGGTTGAGAGAGCGACAACGCATTCAACCTGAAGGTCCGCGGCGACATTGATGAGGTTTTGAGCGCCATAAATATTGGTCTTAATCGCTTCAGTCGGGTTGTATTCAGAGGCCGGGACTTGTTTCATGGCTGCAGCATGGACAATGACATCAACACCTTTGCACGCTCTATACAATCTTTCCTTGTCCCGGACGTCGCCAATAAAATACCGTATGGAAGGGTATTTGTCGGCAGAAAAATCCTGTGCCATTTCGAACTGTTTGAGTTCATCACGACTGAAAATGATAAGTTTTTTGGGATTATATTTTTCAAGCACCATCTCGACAAACTTCTTGCCGAACGATCCGGTGCCGCCTGTAATCAAT
The DNA here is from genome assembly GCF_000341895.1 of Pseudodesulfovibrio piezophilus C1TLV30. Lineage (NCBI taxonomy): Bacteria > Pseudomonadati > Thermodesulfobacteriota > Desulfovibrionia > Desulfovibrionales > Desulfovibrionaceae > Pseudodesulfovibrio > Pseudodesulfovibrio piezophilus. Next base: position 61,735 of record NC_020409.1, read on the forward strand.
ATGGTTTTGCCATCAAGCATCAATATTTCCTGTTCGTGAAAAGATAATGGGAGCTCTTGAGGTGTTTCAAGCCCAGATGCCAAGAAATTCAGCATCCCAAATCAGTGAGATACTAATAGACGATGTTGGCATGCTGTCAAGGGATCATCGGACCTGCTCCGGGGCAGCACTATTGAAAAAAACCAAATACAACTGAAATTCGTTGTATTTGGTTTTTTTCAAAGTGGCATTGGAAACACACTCCCCAATGGGATCGTGTATCATTTTTGTCGTTTATGCAGAGCCTTATAGAATTTGACTCAAGAATAGCTTTGTCCGTTCATTCCGGGGTGCTGTAAAGAAGTGTTCCGGTGTGCCGACTTCAATGATTTTACCTTCATCCATGAAAACGACTTGATCGGCGACTTCACGCGCAAACCCCATTTCATGGGTCACGACAATCATAGTCATGCCTTCTTTGGCTAGTGTTTTCATGACATCGAGGACTTCTCCGACCATCTCAGGATCAAGAGCGGATGTGGGTTCATCAAAAAGCATGACCTTGGGGTCCATAGCCAGTGCTCTGGCGATGGCAACTCGTTGCTGTTGTCCACCGGAAAGTTGAGCAGGGTAGTTGTCTGCTTTGGCGTGAATCCCAACCTTGTTGAGCAATGTCATCGCCTTTTCAGCAGATTCTTTTTTCCCTCGCCTACGAACGGAGGTTTGACCGACCGTGACATTTTCCAGAACCGTCAAATGAGGGAAGAGATTAAAAGACTGAAAGACCATACCAACTTCCATACGGACTTTATTTATATCAGTCTTGGGATCAAGGATGTCTGTTCCGTCGATCATTATATGCCCGGTATTGGCATGTTCCAATCGATTCAGACATCGAAGGAATGTGGACTTTCCTGATCCCGAAGGACCGATGACCACGACCACTTCTCCTGGATCGACGTGGTAGGAGACATTATGGAGAGCCTGTACTTCGTGTGGGACAAAGAATGTTTTATATATGTTTTGGACATCTATCATGACGTCGTCCTTCTTTCCAGATACTGGACAAACATGGATAAAGCGAATGTCAGGACCAGGTACATGACGCCGCATAAAAACCAGAGTTCATAAGGCATCAGGCTGGTCGTGACCGCTTCTCGGGTCGCTTTGGTCATTTCCCTGATGGCGATGACGCCGAGCAGGGAGGAGTCTTTGATGAGGCTGATAAATTGACCGGCAAGCGGGGGCAGGATACGTTTAAAGGCTTGGGGCAGAATGATTTTGATCATTGCTGTTGTTTTGGTCATCCCAAGGGAGCGGGCTGCTTCCATTTGGCCTTTATGGATAGACTGGATGCCAGCGCGAACAATTTCCGCGACATATGCCCCTGCGAAAATGGCTAATGAGGCGATGCCGAACCACAGTTCCGGGATTTGTGGCAAGCCAGCTTTAAGGGAGAGGTTGTTGATGATTGTCCCGATAACAAAATACCAGATCATGATTTGGACAAGCAGGGGAGTCCCACGGATCAACTCAATGTAGGTAATGGCTGTCCACTTAATACAGGGATTGGAAGAGAGCCGTGCCAGACCGGTAAATAATCCAAGGAGTATGCCAAATACTATGGCAACAAGACTGACTTCTATCGTAACAAGAAGACCTTCGAGTAAAAGCCCGCATCGTCCTTCCTCATATTCACCGAGGGAATCACCCATGTAAATGGTGTCACCTATATCCACACGCAGGTCCGAACCGGGGATCGTGTAATATTCAGACTCGGCCCCATCGCTGACGATGACAACAGAGTCGTCTCCTTTTTTGCTGATGGATGTGACTTCTCCTTCGATTTCAGCTTTTACATCGACAGTTTCGATGTAGTAAAAGTATCGGGGGAGACGGTTCCAGCGCCAAATGTAATCAGTCTGCTGTGTGGCCCAATAAAAGCTCAGGCACGTTCCCACCAACAGAACTACATAGACGACTTTCCAGAAGAAATTTTTGTTGAAGCCTTTTTGAGGCTCAACTGTTTCCATATCGGTCATTAAAGTTCTCTATGAATATATGATGTAAAGAACCGGGGGGCGCGGTAGCGCCCCCCGGTGAGTTGATCCGTCGTCTACTGGATATCCTTGAGCCATTTGTTGGAATCGAACCACTTACTGTAGATTCGATCGTAACGGCCGTCATTCTTCATTTGAACCAGGAAGTTGTTGAGCCAGTTCAGGAAGTCCGGGTCTCCCTTGTTGATGGCCCAGCCAAGAGGTTCGTAGGTGAAGGGTTTGTCCAGGAATTTCATGTCAGCTTCTTTACCGCGCTGCGCAAAGAAGATGGATGTCATAGGCAGGTCGTAAACCATGGCAGTAGCCTTGCCGTTGAGAGTTTCCAGCATGGCCTGGTCTTCTGTCTCAAAGGATTTGTATGTTGCTTTGGGGAACATGCGTTTGGCAGCCTGCTCACCGGTTGTGCCAAGCTTTGAAGTAATAATGTATGCCGGGTTATTGAGGTCTTTGTAGGACGAGATTTCGTTGGCCCATTTTTTATTGATAAGCGCTGTCTGCCCGACAATGATATACGGATTGGCAAAGTTGACCTTCAGGTTTCGCTCCTGATTGACAGTCATACCAGAAGCGATCAAGTCGTACTTATTGGACATAAGGCCGGGGAGAATCCCGTCCCAAGCAGTGTTGACCAGTTCCAGTTTGACCCCCATGGCCTTGGCCATTTCCTTGACCATATCGACATCGAATCCGACAATATTGCCTTTCTTGTCTGTCATTTCAAACGGCATGTAGCCCGCTTCAAGACCGACGCGAAGCGTTCCGCTCTGAATGACTTTTTCCAGGGTGGATTTTCGAGCAAGGTCAATATCTGCCGCACTGGCAGACATGGCGGCGCACAAAAGCAGAGACAGCATTGCCAAGAGAGTAATAATTAGGGTCATCCTTTCCTCCAGATGGAACTGTGTTGATTAGTATACCTTCGCTTCTTCATGGTGTCCGGGTAAACACCGATTTGAAAGCTTTGGTTCCTGTAACATGTATCGCACGTTCATTCGGGTAAATGAGCGTCGGGCGACTGTCTTTCATAGCTTTGATTACTAAAAAAAACAAGATGTGTAAGGGGAGGGAGGATTGGCTGAAAAGTTGAAAGTGTGTTTATTGTTCGCTCTCTTGCGGTTCTTATTGAATTTAATTCGAAGAGATTCTCCTTTTGCTGTATTGAAGAAGGATAAAAAAGAATCAATGGAATGAAAGGTTTCTTGATGTAACTTCATGGATTACGCATAGTGAGAAAACTGACGTTTTCTTGGTTGGTATGGTAACAGATGTGCTGCTAAGATGGTGTGTCTTTTGCTGACAATATGGGGGAATTCTATGGGGACGGAAAAAATACTTGTTGTCGAGGATGATGCCATTGCCCGTTTGGATATTCAGAATGCGCTGGAGAGAACAGGTTATGAGGTTGTTGGGTTGGCCTCATCCGGGATGGAAGCCATTTCCATGGCGGATACGCTCAATCCTGACCTTGTTTTGATGGATATTCGTTTGGAAGGCTCGATGGATGGGGTTGAGGCTGCCAATGAGATATCAAGGCTGTTTGATGTGCCCATTATTTATCTGACGGTTTATGCCGATGATGAAACTCTACATTGGGCCAAGGTCTCTGGGCCGTACGGCTATTTACTCAAACCCGTTGATCACAAAGAGCTTAAGTCGGCCATTGAAGTTGGACTCTACAAACATCAGATGGAGCGAGAGTTACTCAAGGCAAAAAAGGCGGCAGAAACCTCCAGCCAGGCCAAGACGTCTTTTCTGGCTACTATCAGTCATGAGCTTCGTACTCCGATGAATGGAGTTCTCGGGATGACAGAACTTCTCCTTCTTTCTGATCTTGGACACCCTTATCGAGAAAGTGTGCAGTTGATAAAAGAATCGTCAATGTCGCTCTTATCCGTATTGAACCAGATTATTGATTATTCCAAATTGGAAACATCCACTTTCAAGCTTCGTGAGATTGATTTTCGTCTCGAAGATTTGGTGACAGGGATTCTCTCCCAGTATGAAAGAACCGCAGCTGCCAAGGGGGTAGAGGTCTCGTATAGTCTTTCCTCAGAGGTGCCGTCCTGGGTGCGAGGGGATTCTGCTAAGGTTCGCCAGGTGCTGGGGAATCTGGTCAACAATGCAGTGAAGTTTACTCGTTCCGGGCTTATTTCCGTTGATGTTTCTCCAATGGAGAGTGAAGGCAATGACCGCAAGGATGAAGACCTGATAGTCATTCGTATACTCGTTCGGGATACAGGGATAGGTATTCCTCCCGAAAAGTTGAATTCACTCTTTGAAAGTTTTACCTTGGCTGAAGATTATCTTTCTCACACTTCAGGCGGGCTTGGGCTTGGACTGGCTATTGTTAAAAGGCTGGTGATACTGTTGGGAGGTTCTGTGCATTGCTCAAGCGAGGTGGATAAGGGAAGCACTTTTTCCTTTTCCATTCCGCTCAAGGCAAGCCGTTACGCAGTTCAGACTCCATTAACGAGCACTCTGGCAGACAAAAAGCCCCTTGAGGGAGTTTCGGTTTTGGTCGCTGAGGATGATCTGGTCAACCAGCGGTATGTTGTTCGTCTGCTTCAAAGAATGGGATGTCAGGTGCAGCTGGCGGAGGATGGGTTGCAGGCTGTCGATGCGCTGAAGGTCAATTCGTTCGATATTGTCTTGATGGATGTGGAGATGCCTGTCATGAACGGGATCGAAGCGACTCGGCATATACGGGAACCTGGAACAGGCTGCTTGGAGCCGGATATCCCGATTATTGCCTTGACTGCTCATGCGATGTGGGGAGATGAGCAGCGGTGCATTCACGCTGGTATGAATGATTATGTCGCCAAACCGGTCGATATTGACACCGTTGCGGCGATCATTGAGGCAACTCTAAACCGCCCATAGCGGATTCTTGTGTCATTGACGAGACCATCGTTCTGGTAATATTGATGATAGTACGGAGTATAGAAAAACCATGAACGATATGAATCGGCCCTCAACACTTCCTCCGGGGACTATCTACAAGGTGTTTCTCATCTTGCTGCTGATACTGTCCCTGTATCTTGGCTTTTCCCTGATCGCACCATTTGTCCATACATTGATTTTCTCGACGGTGCTCGCAGTTCTTTTTTCTCCTGTCTTTCATTGGGCTTTGGGAGTCACTAAAGGCAAACGGGCAATGGCTTCGACCATAACTGTCGCCATTATTGTTTTCTGTTTGCTGCTTCCGATGATTTTTTTGGTCATTGCGCTGATCAGTCAAGGTGTTGAATCCCTGGTCGCCCTGAACTCTTGGGTGACCACTGTGGATATTCATTCTCTCGAAAATATACATCTTTTGGAAAAGTACGAGGCCTGGATACACCAGGCTCTTCCTTTTCTCCATTTGAACGATTTTGATATCCAGGCGAGTCTGATTCAGTATTCAAAGGGATTTGCTCAGGTCATGCTTGGATTTGGTTCCAAGATGGTCAAGAATGCGGCTTCCTTGGTCCTGCACTTTCTTCTTATGGTTTTCATCCTGTTTTATTTTTTACGGGATGGCGGGAAAATGGTTGATTCGCTCAAACACCTTTCACCCTTGAGAAGCAGGCAGGAGGATTATATTATTGATTCTCTCAAAAGGGTTGCTCGAGGGGTTCTTATGGGGTGCCTGCTGGTTGCGGTCCTTCAAGGAATTGCTGGTGGCATTGGCCTTGCCGTCGTAGGCATTCCCGCTTTCTTTTGGGGAGCCATGATGGCACTTTCCTCATTGATTCCCGTCGTCGGAACCGGTTTGGTATGGGTCCCTGCTGTCTGTTACCTTTTCTTGGCAGGAGACTGGAAAATGGCAACATTTCTCGCTTTATGGTGCGGAGTCTTCGTTGTTGGCATTGATACGGTTCTACGACCGATCTTTATGCGCGAGGCATCTCGCGTTTCCACTTTTTATATTTTTCTTGCCATCCTTGGCGGTATCTATTCTTTCGGTATGCTCGGCATTTTTTATGGTCCCCTCATCCTGAGTTTCGCCATGGTCATGCTTCATATATATATGGAAGAGTATGCGGATGACCTCAGCCATAAAGAGGAAAATGAATTATGATGTCAGGTCGTTTTTTTTATTGTCTGTTTCTTCTGACACTTGCTTCTCTTTGGGGATGTTCTGCCGGTAACATTCCGGATTCGATAAATGTTTCTCCGTACTACGAACCTCTTACAGAATCTCAGGCTGAGGAGATAGCTGGGGAAGTCTCCATCCAATCGCAAGGCTTTGAATCTTGGATGGATCTTCAAGCCGGTCTGGAAGACAGTCTCGGGTATATTCTCAGACGGCCTCAACAGAGTGTTTGTGTGACTCGACCGGGGTTGACCCTGACCTGGGAGCAAGTAGGGGATAGTGTGGCGGAGCTTTTGGCCTTGTTGCCTCACCTTGAAAGCCATCCTGAGTTACTTTCTGAACATTTTGAGTGGCTTAAGGTCTCACCTCGAACTTTGCTAACCGGTTACTATGAGCCGTGGCTTGAAGCTTCGCTGACCAAAGGCGGCGTTTTCCAATACCCTTTGTATGGTGTGCCGGAAGATCTTAAGACACTGAACCTTGGAAAATTTCACCATAGATGGAAAGGGCAAACTCTCGTTTATCGAATCGGCGAAGATGGTGTTGAGCCGTACCTCGACAGAGAAGCTATTGACGGAGAAGGGGGGCTCGAAGGGAAAGGGGACGAGCTTGCATGGGCTAAGGATCCCGTGGATGTCTTTTTCCTCCAGATCCAAGGGTCTGGAAGGCTGGTCTTGCGGGATGGCTCTGTCAAACATATACTTTATGGCGGGAAGAACGGGCACAAATATGTTTCGTTGGGTAAGTTGCTGATTGAGAGAGGATTTGTTCCTCGTGAGGAAATGAGTATGCAACGAATCAGAGCTTTTCTTGATGCCCATCCTTATGTCGCCCAGAAGTTAATGTTCGAGAATCCCAGTTATGTCTTCTTTCACCTTTCGGACGTGGGGCCTTACGGTTCCATCGGGTCGATTCTGACTCCTCGATTGAGCGCTGCTGTGGACCCCACCATGGTTCCTCTCGGCAGTGTGCTTGCGCTGAAAACCAACCTCATGAATTACCAGTCCGGTGAGACAGAGCCGTTTACAGCCCTGGTTTTGGCTCAGGATACTGGGGGAGCAATCAAAGGAACACGGATGGATCTCTTTTGTGGTTCCGGGGAAGAAGCAGAAAATCTGGCTGGTCATTTACAGGAAGAATCCGAAGTTTTCATGCTCGTCAGTAAGCGAACTTTGGCTTCTGCCATAAAATAGTCTTGATTGGACTTTAGTTTATCTTGTTTTCGTCGTTCGAGAGCCTTTCATCTGACGACGCTCCCCCCCCTTTTTCTTTTTGAAGGAAGAGCAGGGGAAACGGTCCTTTTCTAGTCCATGTTGGGGCAGTCTTCAGGCGATTCCAGGAGTTCAGCAAGAGTTATGGAGTCGAGTTCTTGCTCCATGGCTCGTGAGGCGCGTTCCCAGACAGACCTGGTCCTGCATGCTTGAGACCGCTCACATTTTGTTTCACATTCAAGGCAATTGGCAATATTGATTGCCCCTTCCATTGTGCGGACAATTTCTCCGAGTGTTATATGGGCGGGGTCTTTGTCCAGAATGTGGCCCCCGGCAGCCCCTCGTACGGATTTAATCAGTCCGGCTTTTTTAAGGGGACGAATGATTTGTTCAATGAATTGAACAGTGATCCCTGTGTTTTCGGAAAGCAGAGCAGTTCTGATCGGCTTGTCGGCTTCGTGCATGGCAAGGTCGAGCAGGAGTCTGGCGGCATATCGGGAACGAGCTGATAATTTCATAATGTGTCTTGGCTCTGAGTTTCGGGTAATCGATTATCACCCTGAATAAAGAATAATAATTAATAAGTAATTTAAACAAATGGGTGCGTCAAGGAACCTGTTTATTGCGATGAAAAGCGTTTGAGAGTACCGTCACTAAATACTTTATATCTCATACTAGAAGGGGTTGCATGCAATATATAGCTTTGTTTGAAAGAGAAAAAAATGGGTATTCTGTGGGTTTTCCTGATTTTCCAGACTGTACCACATTCGGGGAAAACCTTGATGAAGCGGTTGATCAAGCTCACGAAGCCCTTGCCTTGTTTCTTGAGTTCTTTTTGGAAGCTGGCAACGAAATGCCGGAGCCAACTGGGAAGAAGGAGCTTATGGCACAGCCTGAGCACAAAGAGAAAAAAGCAATAAACATTGTGGTTGCCGGAGATGGAAGTGACTTTGAAGATTTTGAGGTGACTATGCATAGCCATCTTTTGGTACGAATTGAGAAGTATTGTCGTCAATATGGGGTTTCTCCTGCTGATTTCTTTGCGGTGGCATCACGTGAAGCCATAAAAATGGATATTTTTTCGGATTAGCCTCTCCCCTGTTTTCTCGCAGACATCGGATGGTGTCATTTCTTAGTATTTCAATGCCTGAATCGCTTTTTGATTCAGGCATTCTTCTTTAGTGTGTCGGCTTGATTCTGCATTATTACAATAATGTCAAAAAAAGATTTTATTGCTGGGTTGCGGCCTTTTCGCTTTTAGTCTACGGTCTCCTGCCGGGCTAAAGGATGATTTTGCACTCTGTGTAGTTGATAGTTCACCTGTCTGATTGCAAAATTGTGAATTGACTGCGGTGAAGGAGTTGCTTTTAGGGGTGTTTGTCACGACGATGGCAGATAAACTTGAAGGTATTCATGGCTTCGGGAGTGGTTCTATGTGGATTGTTGTGTAAAAACAGCATGTTTACCTGTTTGTTGGAAGGGGATTCGTGCTCTGACAATTCCATTCGGACCCTGTAATATTTAACTGTGGAGAGACGAGAGACCATGTGCCGTTTATTTGCGCTCACAAGCCGCGATCCGGTGTCCCCCATGCTCGCCATCGATGCCCTGAATGTGATGAAGGAAGGGCACGACGGATCGGGTGTCGGGCTATACCTCAGTGGACTCGGCGGCCCTTTTGAAAAATTGAAAGAGTGTCCCATTCTATCCGGTATCTTTACTGAAGCCGGACTCAATCGCGTATCTGAATATATGTCGGCGCGTGGATTTGAGGCAGACTATTCAGCCATGTACACTCCTGAGGGAATGCCTCCGGTCGGGACCCCCCGTCGTGGTACCTACGCTGCCATGGCATACAAAATGCCCCCCGAGTGGAATGCATTGTCCAAAGATGAAAGAGGACAGCGCCTTGTTCAGGTGCGACTTGATTTACGTGCAGAAGGTGAAAAGACCGGAGACATCATGGTTTTTTCATTTTGGCCGGATACCATCATGATCAAGGAAGTCGGTGATCCTCTTGCAATAGGCGAGTATTTACAGTTGGGTCGCGAGGAACTGTATGCAAGGCACATCCTTGCTCAGGGCCGTCAGAATACGAACTACGCTATTAATCTATACGCCTGTCACCCCTTCTTCATTGAGGGTGTCGGCACCATGACAAACGGAGAGAATACAGCGTTTATTCCCATCAAGGAGTATCTCCAGTCACGTGGCGTCACTGGATATCAGGGCTATCAGTCTGATTCCGAAGTATTTACCCACATTGCACACTTCACGACAAAGAAACTGGGGCTTGATATCAGCGCCTACAAACACATCATTACTCCAATGAACGATGATGAAATGGCGGATCATCCAGACCGTGAGCTTCTTTCCAATCTGAAAAAGTCGTGTCGAAAACTGATCATCGATGGCCCCAACTGTGTGATTGGTTGCCTTGATGACGGCTCCATGTTCATGGCCCAGGACCGCAAGAAATTGCGTCCGGGTGTTGTCGGGGGCAATCCCGAGATAGGCATGTATGCCTTCTCCTCGGAAATATGTGGCCTGAACGCCGCAATTCCCGAACGTGACAGAAGTAAAGATTTTCAACCCATGCATCTCGATACCGCGATCGTCAGACCTGATTGCCGGGAGGTTGTCCAATGCTCTCAGAAAGACCAATTAGCCCTTCAACGATAGGTCTCAAGGATCTGCCTTGGCAGATCAATTGGGATATTCATACTTGCACGAAGTGTGGGCGTTGTACTTCGGTCTGTCCGGTCAATGCTATTGAACTTGGTGTGTTTCGCAAACGCGAAATCAATGCTCCCATGGGGCTGCAGGCCAAGCCTTCAAACACTTTTTCTACTTTTTACGGAATTCGGCAGCGTACCGATCCCGCCTATGCCTGCATAGGGTGCTCCATGTGCAATATGGTGTGTCCTAATAATGCCATCAAGCCAGAGCGTCAGTACGATTCCACGACACTTCAGTTTCAGAATAATCGTGGTGGGCAGTCTCGTACCCGTGGTGGACGTAGAAATAGCAGTGAAAGTTTACTCGACCAGCTTAAGTTTATCCGTATTTCAATGTTGACAGACCCTGCGCTTGATGCGGGCCGTCACGAGTTCGATGTGCGAACGTTGCTTGGACGGGTACTGTCTCCCGAAGCACAGATCAAATGTCATCAGGAAAATGGCTGGAAACCGCCTGTGCGCGAAATTTACCCTCTGGTTATCGGAGGTATGTCCTTTGGCGCATTGTCCCCGAATATGTGGGAAGGTCTCCAGATGGGCGTGGCGTACCTCAATGAAGAATTGAATATGCCGGTGCGCATCTGTACGGGTGAGGGTGGATGTCCTCCGCGTTTGTTGCGGTCGAAATTCCTGAAATACGTTATTCTTCAGGTCGCGTCAGGGTACTTTGGTTGGGATGAGATCATTCATGCCATTCCTGAAATGAAAGTCGATCCCTGTGCTATTGAGATCAAATACGGACAGGGAGCCAAACCTGGTGATGGCGGACTGCTCATGTGGTACAAAGTCAATAAATTGATCGCGGCCATTCGCGGTGTCCCCAAGGGAATCAGCCTGCCTAGCCCTCCCACGCATCAGACACAGTACTCCATCGAAGAGTCTGTTGCCAAAATGATTCAATCCATGTCCATGGCCTGGGGATTTCGTGTCCCTGTCTATCCGAAAATCTCAGCATCATCGACTTCGCTTGCGGTCCTCAATAACCTTGTCCGTAATCCTTATGCGGCAGGACTTGCCATTGACGGCGAGGATGGAGGAACCGGAGCGGCCTATAATGTTTCCATGAACCACATGGGACATCCTATCGCATCGAACCTTCGTGATTGTTATTCGGCACTCTGTGTTGCCGGTGCCCAGAACGAGATTCCGTTGATTGCAGGTGGAGGGATAGGCAAGCATGGGAACCTGGCGGCAAATGCCGCAGCATTGATAATGCTGGGTGCCAGTATGGTGCAGATAGGGAAATACGTCATGCAGGCCGGTGCCGGTTGTGTCGGCAGCGAGAAAGATCGTTGCAACGTGTGCAATATTGGTGTGTGTCCCAAAGGCATCACCTCTCAGGACCCGAGAGTGTATCGCCGTCTGGACCCGGAAAAGGTCGCGGAACGTGTGGTGGATTTCTACCTGAGCTTCGATACGGAATTGAGAAAGGTCTTCGCGCCTCTGGGACGTTCAACGTCTCTGCCTATCGGCATGTCCGATGGACTCGGTATCAGCGATAAGGCCGCTGCCGAACGTCTCGGCATCAAGTACGTGATTTAACCATCGAAGTTCAGGATAGACGGAGAATACAATGGCTAAAAGAACACAACACATAGACGGCTCTGAAGATGGTGTTCGCGTCGAATCGCGAATCCTTGAAGAGCGTATCCAGCGCGCAGTTAAAAATGGTGCGCGTAAGCTGGAGATTGATGCCATGGGCCAGCATGGCATCGGCGGTAGATTATGGATTTCCAAGGAAGATCCTATTTCCATCACTGTCACTGGCTCACCAGGGCAGCGTATTGGATCAAAGGGATTTCCCGGCACGACCATCGAAGTCATGGGAAGTATTTCCGATGATGTCGGATGGCTCAATGCCGGTGCCGAAATCATTGTGCATGGAGATGCGAGTAACGGTGCCTGCAACGCCATGGCTCAGGGCAAGGTCTTTATAGCCGGTAATATCGGTGCCCGTGGCATGACCATGACCAAAACAAACCCTCGATTTGCTCCTCCGGAACTCTGGGTTCTCGGGTCAACAGGTGATTATTTCGCCGAGTTCATGGCTGGTGGGACGACTGTCATTTGTGGACATGAGGCTCAAAATCCTAAAAATATTCTTGGCTACCGTCCGTGTGTCGGCATGGTTGGTGGACGGATTTTTGTTCGCGGCCCTATTGACGGGTTCTCCCAGGCTGATGCCATTATGGAACCCATCAATGATGAAACGTGGGCATGGCTGATTGAGAATATGGCCTCTTATCTCAAGAAAATAAAACGCTCCCGATTGTTAAAGAGATTGACCAGACGAGAGGAATGGCAACTCATCCGAGCTAAGACTCCGTATGAAAAGAAGGGGAAAGTTCGTCCTTCAATGTCGGATTTCCGCGCGAATGTGTGGGATGCAGAACTCGGTCGTGGGGGGATGATTGGAGATCTGACCGATCTTGATCGATCACCTATTCCACTTATTGTCCACGGAGATTTGCGTCGGAGTATTCCTGTTTGGGAAAATAGGAAGTATATGGCTCCCTGTCAGTCTAATTGTCCGACCGGTATGCCTGTTCAGGAACGGTGGCGGTTGGTGAGAGATGGTCTTGTTGATGAGGCCGTTGATCTTGCTTTAGGATATACGCCTTTTCCTGCTACAGTTTGCGGGTATCTTTGCCCGAATCTGTGCATGGAAGGGTGTACTCGCTCAACACAGCAGGGCATGGCCTCTGTGGATATTACCAAACTCGGTCGAGAGGGAAATAAATCCAAGGCGCCGAAATTGCCGGAGCTGTCAGGAAAGCGGGTTGCCGTCATTGGTGGCGGCCCGGCCGGGATATCTGTTGCATGGCAGATTCGCATGAAGGGACATGAAGCAGTTGTCTTTGACATGGCTGAAACCCTTGGTGGCAAGATTACCTCATCCATACCGTACAGCCGAGTACCTAAGGAAGTGGTTGAAGCAGAAGTTGAGCGGGCAGCCAAGGTTTTACCGCATGTTCATTTGCAGCAGGAACTCAAAGCCACCGAGTTTGCTGAACTCAAACAAGAGTATGACTACGTTATCCTTGCAACAGGCGCTCAGAAACCTCGCGTCATTCCTGTGCCGGGTCATGAGCGCATTTACCCAGCTTTGACATTCCTCAAGGATGCCAAGCAAGGAAAAGCGGATATCGGTAAAAAACTCGTGATTATTGGAGCTGGTAATGTTGGTTGTGATGTGGCCACTGTTGCTGCAGGCGTCGGTGCAGACGATATTACTCTGATTGATATTCAGGAGCCGGCTTCTTTTGGCAAGGAACGCAAGGAGGCTGAAGAGGTCGGAGCGCGGTTCAAGTGGCCCTGTTTCACCAAGGAAATTACCGAGAAAGGTGTATTGTTGCAGTCTGGTGAGTTGTTGGAGGCAGATACAGTCATCATGTCTATTGGTGATGCGCCTGACATCGACTTTTTGCCAAGCAATATTGCGCTGGATCGTGGGCATGTTGTGGTTAATGATGATTACCAGACGACAGATTCACAGGTCTTCGCCATTGGTGATGTGGTACGCCCCGGACTGCTGACGCATGCGATAGGTCATGGACGCCGAGCCGCAGAGGTCATTGATGACCTCTTTAATGGTCGTCGACCTATGACTGATACCAAGGATATGATTGACTATACTCGCATGACTCTTGAGTACTTTGACCCTCGGGTTATAGAATTCAGTGATATGAATCAGTGTGGAGCAGAGTGTTCCTCGTGTGGTTCATGTCGGGATTGCTATATTTGTGATACGGTTTGTCCGCAGGCGGCAATCTCTCGAACAGCTCTCGCCAATGGCGGGTTCGAACGTGTTGTTGATCCTGAAAAATGCATAGCCTGTGGGTTTTGCGCAAATTCCTGTCCCTGTGGTATCTGGGATATGAAGGCTCCTGCCCCCATGGAATAATTCCATATAGATTGTTTTGTAAAGGCGGTAAGATGTTGATCTTACCGCCTTTTTATTTAGGGCCGTGGTATTTGTGCTGTTCAAGACCGTGACGTGTGATCCGATCATATTCGGCCTGTGAATTTTTCATTTGTCTGATAATGAATCTGGCTCGATTCGTTATGATCTGTTTGGCATTGGAGCAGTTAATGCCTTTGAGCGCGCGAAGCTTTCTATCCAATTCATGGGCGGCTCGTTTTGAGATATTGCCATGAATCTTTTCATGAATTTCAAATTTTCTGACCTTTTCATTCCACCATGTCTGGGTTTGGCTGGACTGAGAGAGGCTGAGTTGAGGGTAGACATAGGTTAATGTTAGAAAAACCTTTACCTTGACGACAGAGCATCGTCCTGCCCGGTTTCCCCATGTATATTGGTATTTAATGTCCGTTTGAGTATAGGCAGGGTAGTAGTTTTGACCTTTTTTGTGAGGTGAGTTCTTTCGAAGACTCTGAGTGATGGCTTTTTTCCCTGTTCCATGAACGGGATAATATTCAGTTTTTTCACTCAATATGACCTCTGCAAAAGCAGGTTGGCTGCAGATCAGTATCAGGATTCCCAAGAAGAGGGCTTGGAGATTTTTTCCTTTTCGGAGGGTATACATAAAATTATTTCACACCAAAGGGCATGAAATAGCAATAAAGAAGGGCTGTTTTCAGAGTTGAGCAGCCTTGATAGTCAAGATAATAATCTTGGTTACATCGTATTGCAGACAGAACTGTCTTTTTTATTTCGATGTATTTGTCCGCCTGCAACCCTCATAAATTCCCGTTTCCGTCTTTCTAATTCTTGATAAGCCAATTCCCTTGATATGTCGGAATAGAGAAAACCGTCGCTGGAAATTTGTTTGGAAAGTTTGTGGTAGAGAAAGTCAGGATCAATCTCAAAGCGTTCAACGTCCGCATCAAAGCCGGTTTTTGAAAATCTCCACAGCTTGTCGGCATCTCGTACAAGCCCTTCGTCATTCGAGATGAACCCTTTACGAGTATCATGCTCAGCAATAATCTCGAGAATTTCTTGAACCCAGAGCGGTGTGTAGTCCAAGCTTTCCAGTATGCTTTTTGCTATGATAACGCCTTCTTCCTGATGCCGCAATCTGACGATCATCTCTTCTTCCGGAGTTGCGTCCGGCTTGAAAACAACCATCCATTCTTCACGAGCCAATCTGCTCCACCCTGTATCGTGCAAGATGATTGCGGGGAGAACCACATCGGGATTTCCTCCTTCAAGGTCCACAAGCTGTTTTGCGTATTCAAGGGTAATGAAGGCGTGCCCTGCATCATCACGTTTATCTTGGAAGGGGAGGGCGGTATTCCAGATGGCGGTATGTACTTTTTTCATGGTCAACGAAAGCTAGGTTGGATTATTTTATGACTAATATTAATTATTTCAATATGATAGATGCAAAGAATAATGTATTGTGTGTGAAAGATCAGAAACAAATAAATTGGATAAGTTGTCGTGTCAATCTTTGCTTCTTTCCACTCTTTAGACACATCGCCCGCAAGTCGCAGGCAAGCTCTCTGTTTTCTGGTAATGAGTACTTTTTACAGATTTAAGGCTTTATTGTGACGTATTAGAAGTAAAATAGGGGGATAGAGAATAGAAACAAGGGGAATGTTTTGACGAAGTAGACGAAACATTCCCTTGAGTGACGACTTGTATACAAGCTATTAATTCTCAATGCTTTGACGAGCTTCAACGATATCGTCAAGTACAGCTAAATAGGAATTGGTTTGATTACGAAATTGTTTGGTGCCAGCAATCCTTTTGAATTCCTGTCGGGCATGATCCCAGTCTCCACGTTCCCATGCACACAGGGCCAGGTAAAAATGCACTTCGGGAGATTTTTGACTTTCCTTTATTGAGCCGAGAACGCGTTCTGCCTCGTCAAACCGACGCGAATGAAAAAGGATTCGTGCTTTGGCCAAGGTTCCGGTTGTATTGGTACTGTATTTACTGGCGTAGTCCACGGCCTGCTCAACACGGCCGGCTGAAGCCAGAAGAGCAGCGACCTTAAGTGCGTTTTCCTGGCTAGGAGAAGCTCCGTATGCTCGTTGAAGGGTTTGGGCAGCCATGAGAGTTGCTCCTTGATAACGGTATATGGAAGCGAGCCGTTCAAGATCCTGTGTGGAATGGGTGCCTTGTCGGTAGGCTATTTCCAAAGAAGCTGCGGCTTTGGCGTATTCTTCTTTGTCGAGATATAGTTTAGCAAGCAACTTCCAGTAGTCCGATTCTTCGGGGCTGACACTCAGGAATGTTATGAGCATCGATTCGGCCTGTTTTTGCCGATGTGCTCCGAGAAGTGCATGAACGGCAAGCCGGACCCATTCCACTCGTGGAGAAGGTGATTCTTTGATGAGGAAAGTCATGACTCGAGCCGATTTATCAAACTTCTTACCCTGATAGTATGCTGAGCCTGCCTGATAGAGAAATTCTGGTTTTTTTTCTTTTTGCACGCGATAGGTTTTTTCCAGAAGCTTGCCGGCTTCGGTGAATTGCTTCAGTTCATAATAAACAATTCCGAGATTCAGATTGAGATATTCATTGTCAGGATAGAGAGTAAGGCCTTCTTGAAAAGGGAGTAGAGCCTGTTGCATTTTTTGGGCCTGATAAAGTGCTCCTCCTTGTGCAATGTAGACTTCGGCAGAGATCGTTTCCCGGGTGGTCTTACGATATTGCGCTATCAGTTCTGCTGCCTCGACATACTGTTTTTTATCCATCAGTATTTCAGCTTGGACAAGTGTCTGGCGCGCTTCCGGGGGGATTTTTGCTTCACTCTGGGAAGGCGTGAGGATCCATAAAGTTATAAAAATTATTGTTATTATTAAGTATTTCATTGTGTCAGCTCAAAATTGAAAGGAAGAAGAACCCAGGTATCTACAGCCTGTCCCTTGTAGTGGCCAGGTTTGAATTTCCATCGCTTGGCAGCTTTGAGTGCGGCTTTGTCGAATATACCGTTTGGTTCAGATGATTGAACAGTCAAGTTTGTTGGTGCTCCGTTGCTAAGAACCAGCATACGCACAACGACGCGTCCTTCTATGTGATTCCTTTTGGCGTTGTATGGGTACTCCGGGGTCACCTGCCGAAGAACCTGTGGAACCTCATCAACTTCATCCATATTGAAACCGACTCCGCCCAAATTGCTCACGGGGAGAGCTATTTCACCGTCAAGTGAAGGGTGCATATCTGCGCTGAACTGCGGGACATTGAAGCTGAGAAGAGGTTTGCTTGTATTGCTTTTGGGTTTTGATGACATTGTTTTTGGCAAACGTTCCGGTGGCTTTTGTTCTTTGATTTCCTTGTTGCGTTCGAGGGGGGCGACCTGTCTCTCTTGTTGTTCCGCAGCAATGCGTATAGCTCCTTTGACAACGGAGAAATCTCCTGATGGCTCTGTGCCATTAAGCAGAAGGACACCCACATAGATTAATCCGACAATCATGACCGCAACCATGCTTGCGGCGAGGTAATCGCCTGATCCACGGGCTCTCAGTATCATTATATTTTCCTTGCCGCGATACTGATATTCTTCACACCGGCGAGTCGGCACTGATCAAGGACCTGAACAGTTGCGCCGGTCATGCTTTGCTTGTCAGCGACAATGACGACAGCCCCCTCTGGTGTTTCTGCCAGAAATCGTTCCATGTAAGCTCGAACTGATCGAATATCCAGTGCTCTGCCTTCGACAAAGATGTGACCATCGGCAGTGAGTCCTAGAATGACATTGGCTTTTTCCTTGGTTTCAGCAGACTGGGCAGATGGGCGTTGCACATCAACACCAGCCTCACGCACAAAGCTTGTGGTCACTATGAAGAATATGAGCAGAATGAAAACCATATCAATTAATGGTGTCATGTTGATGTCACTTCTGCGGGAGCGTCCATTGCGCATGGACCGAATGCTTTTCATGATGCTATCCCTCTCTTCTCCTCATGAATCCGTCAGTATGCTCTTGCAACGCAATGCAGAAAAGTTCAATGCGGCCTTTGAGCTTTTCGGCACGTCTAAATAACAATCCACCCATGATAAGCCCTGGAACGGCAACAACAAGACCGCTCTGCGTCGTGATTAAAGCTTCTGATATACCGGAAGCGAGTGCCCGTGCGTTTCCGGTTCCGAATTGAGCAATGACATCGAAAGTGGAAATCATGCCCGTTACAGTACCAAGGAGACCCAGAAGGGGAGCTATGGCGGCAAGAATGAGAATGGTGCCGATGTGACGCATGACTTTGGACTCCTGGCGCATGCGGAGAACCCCGAGAGTTTCTCGATTCAGATCAGGGTCGTCACACCTGTCTCGCATATAGTCTGCCAATATTTCTTTTTGCCAGACAGACAAATTCTGGTCGCCAGCTTCTTGCGTTTCCTGAAAGTAGTCCAGGCAGGCTTCAGCCGGGACTTCCTGTTTCCATTCACGAACAAAGCGGATCCCTTTGAGAATTGCCAAGGTCCACATAATCAAGGAGAGAATGATGAGTGGGTACATAATGTCCCCACCTGCCTGAAAATACCCGGCAAGACGTGAAGCAAGATCATGCAGCTGCATCGAGTTCCTCCTGTTTTTTCTTGATTTGTCCCTGTTTCATCAAAGCAACAGCAAAGCCGGTTCCCTTTTCTTCCATGTCTCCAATTATCTGATCCACGCGTCGCTCAAGGATATGGTGCAGAATCATGATGGGGACAGCGACAGCAAGCCCGAGTTGTGTCGTAACCAAAGCCTCGGAGATACCACCTGACATCATTCTTGGATCACCTGTTCCGTAAACAGTGATCACCTGAAATGTATTGATCATTCCTGTCACTGTTCCGAGAAGACCGAGCAGGGGAGCCACTGCTGCCAGAACATGAAGAGTGGGCAGAAAACGCTCCAAGGTTGGGAGTTCTTTAAGAAGACCTTCCTGGAATGCATTTTCTATTATTTCGCGGGTATTTCCCATGTATTGTAAAGTATGCCCTATGATACGGCATGTCGGGAATTTTCGTTTTTCACTGCAAAAAGCTTGGCACTGCTTCCATTTCCCTTCAGAAACCATGGTCAATATGGCTTTCATATTGCGCGTCGAATTGCCACGGATTCGGCTCAAGGTGTAGAATCGTTCCAAAATAAGGATGATGGCTACCACGCCGACAAGGATGATGGGCCAGACGAGTAATCCTCCGGCACTGAGCCACTCCATGACGCTTTTCTGTTCTTGAGCCAATCTGGTGAGAGCCGCACCATTTGATATATCGATGGGAAAGGCTGCGCTGGTCCCGTCAAAAAAAGCATTCATGGTGCTGGACATGGACCATCCTGGGTCACCTTTGACAGCGACAAGCGATTCCCCTCCGGCTGTGGGACGCAGAAAACCGAGCGATCCGTCCTGTTCGCGATACGCTGCTGAAAAAGTGCCTATTCGGATAATTTCGCCGGTGTGGTCCTGTCCATCTGTACCGATGTAGGCTCCTGTCCGTCGAATGACTGCTCCGGAAGCTTCCATTTCGTCCAGATAGAGGCTCAAAAGACGCTGAATACCAAGCAGTCCTGGAAAGGTGTCCGGGGTGAGGATTGTCTTTAGAATCGCACTCCGCTCTGGGAATTCGGGTGTTGTGAGGCTTTCATGAAAGTAGTCGCGCGCCTGCTTCCCTGCTGTTCTGATCGTTCCATCAATGGTTTTGAGTTCGTGAGCCTGCTGTTCAAGGTCTTCTTTGAGTTGGGTTTCTTTTTTTAAAAGTTCATCGTAGCGCTGCTTAAGATTGGCAAAACGTTTCTTTTTATCAGCTATCCGGTGTTCCAGGACTTTTTTGTCAGCGACGACAAGCTTTTTCTCGTTTGCAAGTATGGATCTTGTTTCTTGAGCATTATGCTCAGCTTGCGCCACCATAGCGTTGATGCTCTGGGCGGTTTTTTGCCAGTTTTGAGCATATGCAATTGAAGCAAAGAGAGTCATTATCAGTAAAGTCAAGAAAATGCGTTTCATTGTACAGCCTCCACAGGCAAAGTGATCAATTCAACTGATCTTTGTCGGGATGCCATTTCCCTGGCTCGAGAGAGATCTGTTGAGTATGTGGCATCAAGAGGTTGCCATGTGCTCGTCTGTCGATTCCAGACTCCGGCGGAAGATCCGTCTGCTGTTTGGTAGAACAGTGCAGTTCGGCCAAGACGGAAAATAGATACTCGCGTCGGGATGCCATCTACCAGCATTTCTTCATTGGTGGATGCGACATTTCGGTCGTATTCCATCTCAACCTGAAGGGCTTCGAAGACACGGCGGAGTTTTTCGCTAAGAGAAAGATGATAATCGTCCAGGGATTCATGGAGGAATCGGATACGGTTGTTACGTTCTTCACTCAAGAAGGGGAGATCCTGAGCGACAAATTGTTCCAAGCGATTCACAATGGTTTCAAGAAAAGGTTCCAGTTCCATACTGATCCGTTTGGCTTCTTCTTTTCTTCTTTGCAATTCTGCAATAACAGTTTCTTGCTTCTGTATGTATTTGGCATATTTTGTGTTTTGAAACTCAAGCCAAGAATCCATTGCTTTGAGGTCTCTGATTTCAGAAGAGACTTCCTCTTTTTTGTCAGACCAGTTTTGATACTGGTTTTGGCTGGCTGCTTCTTCAGTTATGGCACGGGTTGCCCGCGCATGAATATCTTTGGCCTGGTCATTTGCAGATGCGTGTGTTGACCAAGTAAAAAAACAAGCCATGCAAATGGCAATTGTTTTCAGCATCTCGTTTCTTCCTTCTCCCATTTTGGGGGATTTTTAAAATATGTTAATAAATTCTTTTATATCAGCACTATAAAGTTTAATAATATAAATTTATAAACGAAATTGAATATCATTTTCAAATAATAAATAGGATAATCTCACAATGTGATTCGTGAAAGATCATGTATTGCCTTATTCCCTTTCGGAGAGAGTCTGTGAGTAAGCGGGTGTGGCGGATGACAGTGAAAATCATTTTCAACTGAAAGTCAATAAGGGGACGACGAGTTCTTTGAGGAGGGAGTATATTTGTGCTGCTTTTCAATTTTGTGCCAGGGGGAAGTGGCAGTTCGTGTGGTCAATTTTCAAAGTCTGCCCAAGGGCACCTCATCTATTGTACCTGCCAAAGAACAAGAAGTGTTGGAGTCTGCATTCAATACTAACCTTCTAATTAATATATGAAATCAGCACCATGGGTGACACGTTTGTGCAGCATTAGGAGCCATGCTTTCATGGTGTCCACATCTTCAGGTGAAGTGAGTTTTTCCGATATAGGCACGTCATCATTTGTAGGGATGGACTTGAGTGAGGAATATCCACCTGTATCCCGCATTTCTTGCATGAGTGAGATGCTGCAGTCTTCTATACTCCTTATCACTTTTGCATCAATTGGGTTTCTTTGTGCAGGATGACTGCCTACATACGGATAGACGCCCTCTGTAACGTTCTTGCTCGATATGACCTTCCAACCGAATTGAGTCACGGGTTCTTCTGCAAGCAGGTTCATGGTTGCATTCGTCAGTTTTAAACAATCAGTTTTACAGCTTTCCAGCACGGCATTATCATCCAAGTGGACAGTTGTGGCTGGAGTTGCTTTTAAAAATTGACTGTCAATATCTATAGCATAGCTGTTGCATTTTGTTGCAGCCGTGGGAAAGTAAACATTCCCTATTAGATCAATAGCTCCTGGCTGAAGAACTGTCTGGCTGGTGTCCAGATGTGTCGCTCGCAGGCCTGGGCCGACGATCACATTGTTAATAAAACTCACTCGGTTTCCCGTTAATAGACGAGGGCTTCGGTATTCAGCCCCTGCCAGAACCGAGCCGACAATGATGACACGTTTGACGGTTCCGCCTAGAAGGATATTCATGGAATGGCTCCCTTTGGGGTGCCCTCCTGTTACGAGTGGTTGAGCAATCAGCGATCTGACGATTTTGATGTGATCGGTTAACCCTTGAATTCCGATATTCTCGTCTACAGCCCAGCCGACACTGACGTTATGAAGTAAAATGTTATTTCTTTGTATATTTTTGCTAGGGGAGCCGTAAATGGATATCCCATCTCGATTTTCGGCGATCTGGGGGTCATTTGAACTTCCGGGATATATTGCGACATGACTGACGACAATGTCACTAGCGCGAATATGGAGACTCCCGTTATGGATGATTATTCCGGGAGAAGGAGCGGTCTCACCTGCAATTGTGGTTTTGTCATGTGTTATTATCAAGTCTGATTTGAGGAGGATGGTGCCGGATTCCTCAAAAACAATTATTTTAGGGCCGTCCTTTTCCAATGCTTCGCGTAAGGTTCCCGGGCCATCATCATCGAGAGAAGTAACATGGATAATATTGCTCCCGGTGACAAGTCCTCCACTCACGGTAAAATCATCGACTTCAACAGCTGACGCTATTGTGCAGGGGAAAAAATAAAGTAAAAAAGCATAAATAAGGAGGGGGAAGCGTGAAAGCATCATGACATTTCCTTAAGTTGAGAAAATTCAGAATCAATATATGAATCAATTGAATGTTTTTTCTTGATAAAAGCTCTGCCTTTTTGTGCAACCTGGTCACTTTCTGGCTGAGAATATGTATACTCAATGCATCTTTGTATATCATCGACAGTATAGCCTTGCATCAGGTAGCCCGTTTCATTGTGTGAAATTAAGTCCGCAATGCCAGAAGTGGGGGTGCCCATGCAGACCATCCCCGCAGACATGGCCTCAATCAGAACCTTTGGAAGCCCTTCGTGAAAACTCGGAAGTGCAAAATATCTGTGTGTCTTGAACACTTCGGCTATTTCTTCATTTGTCATGAATTGTCTATGTTCAATAGTCCCTTTGCTTTGTGCTACCAAATCGGTCACTTTTTGCTCCAAGCTGCCCCTGCCGATAATAAGCAGTTTTTTTCCAGTGTTCATGACTGCCTCTATTAAAGCGATTATATTTTTGCCTGTCTCCAATCGGCCAACAAAGACAATCGCCTCTTTGCGATTTATATTGGGATCAGGTCTAAATCTCTCTGTATTTACGTAGGTTGGAGCTATAAAAATTTTAGCTGAATTCATTATTTTGAGTCGCGCCAAAGATTTTTTCCCATTTGGAGTGGTCACGGATATCAAGCTCGCAAAATTGGTCGCTATTAGTTCTAAGGTGAGAGCAAGAGCCCCCTTGAAATAGTCTCCATTTTTAAAGCAACGACGGGAGAGAATATACCCCGAGCGCAAAAAGAATATCCCACCGAAGAAGATTGCAATCAGTGCGGACCAAGACCCGTTAATCTGGTTCGTTTTACATATAACTCGGCGACCACCAGTCGCTTCTCGAATTTTTCGGATGTTGAATGAATATCTGATATGATCCATGCCAGACAGTAGCTCCCTCTCTGGAGTTACAAAAAAAACTTTCTTCTTAATATCAGATGGAAGTTCCATTTGATCAAGAGACAAATGGTCATCTGGGCAATAAGAAAAGAGAGTCAAAGTATCGATAAGATTTCTTTGCAGATATTCAAAGTAGAGTTCGAATTCTCTTTTGGCGATACCTTCACTTATCCATTTTTTGAGAGAGCCTTTGCACGTCATGAATAATACGAGATTCATGGGATATATCCTTCTTTTTACACCATGCCGGTGACATGAATTATTGAATCAACTGTTTGATCCCAATCGTCAAACCGATCAAGCGGAACGATATACTTTTCCATGTATGACAACGCATCTTGAATTTTGAGGATCAGGTCTTCTGGTGAATGGGGGTCGAAATAGTGAAAGTCCGGGAGTTGTAAATCCCTGTTGGCCTCAATGTCAGAAAGGAGAAGGGGAGTGCCGGCTTGTATAGCTTCAAGAATGGCATTTGACATGCCTTCATGCACAGAACAGTTTATATACAAAGATGCCGTTGATAAATGGTGGTATACCATCTGCCGACTCACTCCCCCGTGGAATTGGATTTTGGGTTTGATCGCTGACGTCATTAGCTGTGTTAAATGATGCATTTCATCTGACAAATCAGCACCACCGAGTATGTCTATCTTGATATTGGTGTCATCAATAAGGCGGGCTGCGTTAATGAGCACGGAATAATTTTTTTGGGCTGTAATTCTGCCCACGCATACGACTTTACATTTTTTTCTTGTTGCAAGGGGCATTTTGTGACTTTTATCAAGCCCATTCCTGATCAAATGGGAATGAACTCCAATTGATGCCAAATGACGTTGGATGCTTGGAGAGACTGAAATAACGGTGTCTGCATAGTTGCAAAACCGTTCAGTTAACTGCATGGCCAGGCGAATCGCCGGCGGCCATTTTTTGAGGGTATGATCGACAGATCCGCTGCGTAAGTGAATCTTCACTTTCTTCCAGAATATCACTTTAAAGAATGGGATGAGTATGGAAAAATTAGTTCCTAATATAAAAATATGGTCATATTTTTTTTTAAGATGTTGTTTTATACTTGAAATAATATAGTTCAGCTTGTCAGTCTTTAATGCATGTGTGGGCATGACTGAAATTGTTTTCAACCCTTTGAGTCTTTTGCCTTTGAATGGGTGGAGAGTGAGTACATCAATCTCAAGAATATGAGCAGCGCGGTAAATGAACTGGTCAGAGAATTTTTCTATTCCCCCTTCATAGCCAAATATGCCCCGGGGTCCTACTATCAATATCTTTTGTTTATCTGCCATGACCCAACGCTCTTCGTACTGTTCGAACCCAGTTAGGGAGTATCAAAAGAGACAGGTAGCGGATCATTATGACGAT
The DNA here is from genome assembly GCF_000341895.1 of Pseudodesulfovibrio piezophilus C1TLV30. Lineage (NCBI taxonomy): Bacteria > Pseudomonadati > Thermodesulfobacteriota > Desulfovibrionia > Desulfovibrionales > Desulfovibrionaceae > Pseudodesulfovibrio > Pseudodesulfovibrio piezophilus. The sequence continues at coordinate 86,464 of NC_020409.1, forward strand.
AAGATTTTGATCATTTTCTGTTTGTGCATGATGCAGTAGTCGACCTGCCATCGAGTGCAGAATCTGTCGCTTTCTTTTTTTTACTGTTATCGATTGGTTATGATAAACTCGTGTTAACAGGTTCTTAGGTATGCAGCCAAAACGCAATCCACTTCGTGAAGCTCTCAGATACAGGTCATAGTCCTGTGCAAAAAAGAATGAGTTGTTGTAGAAACCGATCCTTTTGAATGATGAAAATCTAAAAGCAACAGTTGAATGGACAATGAAATTCTTCTTAAGTAATAACTTCTTTATATCAGAGTCATGCGTTGGCCCTTCAATAAGCCATTTTTTCGAAGATCCTTCGAGGATCCCTTCAGCATAGGAATATACAATATCGCACGATTGATTATTATTAAAGAAATCAAGAATGCATCCTAGTCTGTCATGCTTTGGTATATCATCGTCGTCATTTCTAACTATATACTGCCCAGATGAAGCTTGAATTGCATTGTTGGCACATATTGCCGGGCCAAGAGTGCTGCTATTCTCTATTAAAACCATCCTTTTCTCATTGAGAATACTGCTGGGAAGGATTTGTGAGAAGGAAAGAGAAGGGTTATCGAGCGTGAGGATTATTTCAATGTCATGGTTTGAACTGAGGTATATCTCTAGTACTTCAATGAGTTTATTTGAGTGGCCAAGTGTGTTGGTTACAATTGAAAATAATTTTTTCATATGAAATTATTCCTATGCTTCTTTACTGTCGCTTGAAATATTACTTACCACTAATTGAAATAACGGTATAAAGTACCATATTATAAAATCACTTTGTAGTGGTCCATCATTGTGGAAGTATGCATGTACAATGTATGGAATGAAGATCATAAGTATATATAAATGACGTATCAGCGTTCTGAATACATAAAATGCGACCGGGAGTATTAGGATTCCGTATTTGTGCAGGATGTTGAGGTAATAATTGTGTACGGCATTAACGAGTATTGACTGGGCATTCTCAAATTGTGATATCTGTGACCAAAATTTGCTGGCATAATTGACACTTGAAAAGTTTAAACCATACCCAAACGGGTTATATCGAAAGAGGAGCCAACCATACGCTCTTAAAACTTCTCTTCCTTGTGATGACTTGTCCCCGACTCTTAATGCACGGATTTCGTAGCCCTTAAAATATCCATATACGGCATTGTAATTTTCACACAAAACAAACAGCAGGGGTATTGTGAGTGTGCCAACCAGGAGAGTTAAAAGGGGTCTTGCGAAGAAGAGCGCAACAAGTATGAATATTCCAAATCCTAATAAAGGGGAACGATTGCCCGAAGCCACCGCAAAGATGATCATGACTGTTAAGGGCTTCAAGGCTATCCTGAACATGTGTTTGTTTTGATAATTATCTGCAGCGAGTAATCTCAACGAGGTCCAAACTGCAAAGCCGTAGCAGACTTGGGTGGCCAAGTGTACAGGGGTTAATGACAATCCAAATGCACGACTTCGTTCTGTAAGATATACGACGTCTATAAAATTTTGATATTGTTGAAGATATTCTCTTATGTTCCATGCAAAATCAACATGAGCAAATTGGAAGAGTGCTAAAATTCCTGATGCGAATACTGTCATTAAAAAAGATTTCCCCAACCTCTTTGGGCCAATTATATTTAAGAGGAAATACCCACAACACACGCCTATTACAGCCTGGATATGGATTTCGATTATTTGTTCTACAATCATTCCAATGTCCTGACCATTGATGAAACTCAGCACACAACCAAGTAAAGCTGTATAAAAAATTATGATAAAGATACCGAACAAATCATGTATTGCTTTGCTTAGAAGATGGGGTTGGACAAATAAACAGAGGAGAAATATAAAAATAACCAGAAAAGCACGAGCAGGAATATTCCAAATCATAAACCGTACAAGAGCAATTGACAAAAAGAAGAGTAATATTGTTAGAAAGTATACAAATTTTCCAAAAATACCATTTTGTATAGACTGCAATTGCATTACTATACCAGCTTCTTTTCAATAATAGTGAATTGGCTATGCCGTAGCCATGATAAAATGCTTATCGTCCCGAGGTGTCTAATGGGATAATGTGATGCACATATGATAAATGCCCACTCAGCAGGAACTATTGGGGCTATACCAAACAGTATGAGGCAAAAAATACTGATGAGGGCATTGGATACAAGTAGGTGCCATGATTTTGTAACTTTATTCAAGCCATAGGACTGAGAATAGATTGTATCCGCTAAAGCTATTCCGTAGGATATAAACATAATATATACAACAGGTTCTACTTTTACAAAAGAACTTGATAGATAGTTATGAGTATATAAATATTTAAATCCGATAGATAAAATAATACCCAAAAAAGTAAACGCAACAGTTGCTAGTTGTATAAGCTTATTATTCGGAAGAGCTTTTACATAGCTCTTGTAGTATATATAAAATGCTGGTTTTAATCCATTGTATATAAACCGGCCAGTAGAAAATGCCAATGTATACATACCTAAGCTTTCAAGCCCAAAAAAGTGACCTATTATAAGTTTATCTACGTGTTCCAAGGAGCTTGGGAGCCAATTTGCCAAGCTTAGAATCAGGGATTCTTTTGATGTCTTATGTTTTACAAGTACTAATGGATTTGCTGCTGTAATACCTGCACTAAGTATAAATTTTGAGTAGTATTTCAAAAAGTACCCAATATTGAAGAGTCCCATTGTTGCCAGTTGCACAGTCATAGAGTAAAAAACAGATTGGTAATAGTGCATTGAAATGAGAAATAGAACTACTGAGAAGCTGTATTTTGCAAGTGTTAAAAACGCAAGTCGTTGGAATTTACAAGTAGCTTGTAGGTAGGAAAGATATAGTTCCGTTGGATATATAATACATCCAAATAGAGCCGCCATCAGCATTTCTTTGCTAATAAAATTGTTTCCGGAGTCTTGGCTAATCCAGATTAGGAAGAGAATGGATGTTACACAGAGCATCCCATAAAGTCGCAAGTAAAAGATTGATGCAACAGCCTCTTTCTCTTCAGAAACATATGATCGTATCACGATCTTGGAACTTTCAAGAAAGGAAAAGAGCCCGATGAGACCATAATAGGACATTATCAATCGGTACTCACCGACGGATTCAATTTCATAGAAAGAAGTAAGGATTATGATTACTGCATAGTTAACTAATCCCGGTAATGATGAGGCCAGTATTGCCATTGGAGCATTCGCTATAAAATAGGAAAGCTCCTTTTTATATTTTTTTATATAGTGATTTACCATTCATCTATTTTTTTTACTGAGGAAATTTGTTATTCTACTCATGGTGAATCATACTTGCATGGCTTTATTCGCAATAGAAACCGCGGATCAAAACAATAAAATTCCTGACTTCAATTCTAAGAAAAGCCCTCTCTTTTTCTCAATATTTCAGCGTATCTTTTCGTATTGCTCACCATAAAGATGTAAACAATGCATTCTATTTGTAGGTGAGGAGGTTGAGTTGATGCATAGAAGGAGCCTTCCAAAGTTTTCCGAACGTTCGACTTTGGAGTGGCAAAGTATGGGATAAAACATTGTGTGTGATCTCGTGGCCTTTTGTTGGGAAGAGTCTACCTGATAAGCGTTTCGAACTAATCAATTCTGGTATGGAAGAAATGTGCCGGAATTAATCTTTTCAGATAACAGTCTTATATTACAGTAAATATATCAACATTAAAAGTATGGAATGGGAATGTGTCTGATTCTCCCAGACGCCTAGAGAGTTTGTTTGTCCTGTTTTCCCGGACTGTTGTTTTTTTGTTGAGCTGCTCATTTATGCAAAGAGACTAGCGAGTATTCCTGCGTTGTATAAGGTACACCAAAAGAAAAAGGCCTTGGAGAAACTCTCCAAGGCCTTTTTCTTTTGGTACCTGGGGCGGGATTTGAACCCGCACGTCCTTGCGAACAAGGGATTTTAAGTCCCTGGTGTCTACCAGTTCCACCACCCAGGCGAGGGATATTGTCAGTATCCTGCAATGCGGCGGACAGTCAATATATTTTGAGAAGGTATTCAGTAAAAAGGGCATATCCGGGGAGGTGGATATGCCCTTAGAGAGTACGCCAAGTACAGGGGATGGAGTCACTCTGACTGAGAATGGTGATGGTCAGATGACGCGGCACTTGGTGTACATGAACACTTTGCCAGAAAATCATCCAATATGATTACACCACCGTCAAAAGAGACTCTATCAATTATACGCAAACAAATATGAAGAAGTGTCAAGTTCGATTACCTGCTAGAATCCGCACGATGTGTGTCTTCAGGGAACATTTTCATATAGTTTTTGAAAAGTCTTGAGCTGACACGTGAATAGTGGTCAAAGTCGGAGATGAGTTCCAGGCCCGGAACGAGGGCGCGTGTAACCGGAATATTCAGATCCTTCCGTGTCAGATCAACATAGGCTGGATTGTACCTGTTGGATATCAGGGTCTTTTCCAAAATCATCAAATCACCTTCTGCGCTCCCTGTAGAGTAATTGGGTAGGTCTTCAAGTTGTCTGGTCTCAAGTCCTTCTGGGGCGGGGCCACTTGAGGGGCCTGGGTAGGGGTAGGCGGTTTCCGTCATGGCGGATATCAGCGCTGATTTTCCATTGAGGTCACAGCCGGATCCCTTATTGACATCGCCCAATTTTCCCAACACGACTGATTTATAACATGGGATGCCTAGCTCGGAAGTCACGTCAAGAAACCAGATGTCTATTCCATCATCTTTATAAGCTTGAAGAAGACGTGCGATTTCTGGGTCTTTTGATTCAACTCTGAAGCAACGTTTTGGATCGAAGAGGACAGTGGCGTCACAATCGCGTTCAATAACCTCTGTCAGTGCGGCGACCTTTGCCTCCGCTATGGTGTTGCCTGACGCCAGTCCCGTTGAGCCAAGGGCTGAAAACAAGCTTTGCTCGTCAAGATTGCAGAAGAGAAAAATGCACTGTGCAGGAATGAGTATCGGGTTCAGATTTCCTTTTCCATCAGGAGCCTGCCCTTCAAGCCAGTTGAGTTTTTGACCGGTATAGGGGACTTCAAGTCTTATGTCGTTAGGGTTGATCGCATGAGTCTTGAGTGTCTCATAGGCTGCATATGTCATGGGGTATGTTTTTTTGTAGCCTAATACACCGTTCGCTCCGAAAGAGGCGTAGGAGGAAAACCGTTCAGCTAACTCCATTGCATACGACGCCTCAGCGCTTTGTTGAATCAGCCCGCGACCATAGCATGTTTGAATACCTTCCAGTGAGTTGGCAAGTCTCCCATTGCTGCTACGAATCTTGACCATCCAGTGACGCAGGCGGGCAATTGGTGAAAGAGATGCCTTATGCTCCATGGCTGGGCCTAAAAAGGCGTCGGCTTTTTCGAGAACCGACAAGGCGAAGTCAATGGTCTCTTGCAAAGGACGCCGGGCTTGAGCCGGGGGAAATTCCTTTTTGAGTTCATGATATGCCTCTTTGATTGTGTACCAGTGAGTAGAAAGATATTCTCTTTTTGTGAATATGGGGGGGATATCTAACTGAGCCGGAGCAGGGAGTGGTGTCATGTTAAAAATATTATCACCAAAGTGGGCAATCCACTGCTGGTGAAGTTTCTGGTCATGAAGAAGCATTGAGCGAATGTGGATGGCTGGTGTAAAATCCACAAGACGTTGAGGGTCAATCCCTGCGAACAGCCCGAGCAGTGGGCGTTGCCTTTCATGGCAGATGCAGGCCTCGTAAAGGATGGCTGCCATGATCGGGTCTGATTGCCCCTTGTCCTTCATGACTTGAATGATCAGTTTTTCAAGTTTCTTGGTCCTGAAATTTTTAAATCCCTGGAGCACGAATTCGTGCATGTAGTCATCGTAGGGGTGTTTGCGAAGGTAAGCCATCATTTCGTTGAAACTCAAATTGACGTCAGGGAGTGCCGCAAACATTCCAACACCAAAGTCAGTGTTCATCATCTGCAACTTATAGCGCATAAAAATTCTCTCTCGTTTGTTCCTCTCTGGCGCGGTGGCTCATTTTGCATGGAGTCTTCGTGAGAGGTATTGGTTGAGAGAGGTAAGCTAGGGGAATATTATGATGAAGACAAGCCCCTCATCCTTATTGAAAGGGGAGGATGGAGTGATGAGGGTGCGTGTTGGTGAAGAGAAAGTCAGCTTTTTATTTGAGCTATCAACGTATGCAAAAGAGGATATAAATCGTTTGCGATGGCTTGTACTCCTTGTTCATTGGGGTGCATGCCATCAAGAAGCGTAAGTGATACATTCCCATGGTAGCAGGCGAGAATGTCAGGGAGAAACAGCAGATTATGGTGCGCTGCCAATTCCGGGAAAATCGGGTCAAAAAGATCTTTGTAGTCTTGGTCGCTTTGCAGAATAGAAGAGATTCCAACCAGCAGGGTTGGAATGCGTTGGTTGGTGAATGTTTCAATGAGTGTTGAGAGTGAATTTTGAATGGTAGAAATAGGGTCGCCGACAAAGCAATCATTTGCGCCGAATTCCAGAATAACTCCGTGCGGTTTCGCCGCCAGCACGGCCTCAACGCGGTCCAGCCCATCGGTGGAAGTCTCACCTGAGACGCCGAAATTGAGACACACTGCCTCAATTCCGTCATCTCTGAGTTTCTTTTGAAGAAGAGACGGCAACGCATCGTTGGGGGCCAGTCCATACCCTTCTGTCAGACTGTCACCAAAGCAAGCTATGCGGATTGGTCCCTGAGACATTTATCCACCAATCCACAATTTGACTTGAGCTGCTTCTTCATTCCATTCCTTGCTCATGCGAAGTCTGAGAAATTGAGTGAAGACAATGTCGAACATTTCAAGGCACCGTTCCATGAGGAACATTTTTTCAAGGAATTTTGCATCCGGGTCATCCCCTTCATCGTCTTTTGTCGATATCTTGGGTGTTTTTAATCCAGAAAGACCAAAGTCGGAGCTATTGACCTGAACAAGCCAGTCATCCTGATCCATCGAAAAAAGGAGCTGTGCCTTATTGACTTTTTTACCTGTTTTCAGACCAGTCTTTGCCTCAGTCATTTCACCGCCGGGGCTAGACACTGTCGCCGTGGATTTGGTTTCGCCTTCGCCGCCCTGTACTGAAAGTTTTTGTTCCATGTTCAGGGAAAAAGTTCGTTTGTCCGGCAACTGAAAGAGGATGTTTTCATTGTCAGTCTTGTACCACAGCCAAGTCAAAAAGTCCTGACCAAGCAGGGTGTTTTCGCGTTCAACAAGAGAGAGATCCATGGCAGCTCCTAAACAAAGATGGTCGGTTCAAGATTTTCAAGTCGTGGGGCAGCCTCTTCTCCGAGGATATCCATGGCCATGAAGAACGGTGTCAGCGGTTCGAGATGAAGATCGAACGTGAGCGCGAAATAATCTTCAAACAGAGCGCAAACTTTGGCATTGGTCGTTGTCAGATAGATGCGGTTGGTGGTCGGATTCCAAATTATGTCAAACATGGCTGGAATCGGGAAAGTGCGTGCCCGGAGTCTGAGAACGACTTGTTCCTTGAGTTCCTTTTTTCGATCACGCGACACAAAATTTTTTCCCTGTTCCTTATTGTGTGCCAACTCTTTATTCAGTGCGACAGTATGGTGTTTTTTGAGTACTGCCGGTGGAATCCTGCGAGTATCAAGTCTGAGTCCAAAGGTGAAATATTCCGCTTTTTCCGGCGGAGATTGTGTCCAGTTCATATCCAGCATGTCATCTATATTTGTCCATCCGAATGACCGCTCGTCAGCTGTGGCATCAATGTCAACAAAACAGAATTGCTGTAATTTTTCAGGGACTTGTTTCAAAATTTCCTGGGGAACTTCTTCGATGACCCTATATCGTGTCAGTCCAATGCTTGCGGATAGTATACTCAACTCCGACTCCTCATAATCCATACGTTAGTTTCAGTAGGAACTGAGGTAAAATCTCTGGCACATATTGTCCAGCGAAAAGCGAATAGCCAGAGCTCTGCATGTTCTTGAGAAAATAATTTTGGGGGTGAAATTGAAAACATCGGAGTGAAGATATCTCGGCTGAGAAAGATGACTTCTTGCTTTTTGCATGATTCGCGGCGTAAGCTCATAGAAATGGGAGTTGTTATGGCTAAAGCACTTAACGAATTGGTCGAATTTTTGGCTCAACAGGCCACGCTTGTTCATGATTTGGAGAAAGAAGGGGAGGCTCTTCTTGCTGAAAAAGGGCAAAGGGCTTTCCAGGTGAAGTTGGAGGAAAAAGCAGAGATACTTGCGGCTCTTGGCGAAAAGGCGTGGCCGTTGACGGAAGCCGTGGATGGTGAGTTGGGGAAAGACATTGCCAGGAAGCTGGAGCAGTTCTCAATGAGTGCCAGCACAGCTTTGCGCATCGGAAGTGTCTTTTTTATGACCGCATTATTGTATCCCGAAGATCATATCTCTGGTGGCCCGAATGATTTGGATATTCTGGTCCGGGAACTGAAAGAGAAACTTTAGGTTAATCGTCTTTGTCCTTAAAACGTGTCTGCTTGCGTTGAATGATTTTTTTTTGCCCCATCAGGACTATCTCATGCACTTTGTCATCCTGAGCTTTGTCGAGTTTGGTGAAAAGGCAACCAACTGAACCGTAAGTATGGCGTTTGACCTTGCAGGAAAGGCCGGAGACCTTGAGCGTTCCATGCAGGTAAAGATCCATTTTTAAAATAACACCGCTTTTGAGCCGTGGTTTTTCAAAGGCAAATCCAAGTCCGGTCGTGCTTATGTCGGTGACTTGAAAATGACTCTTCAGCCGTATGACATGAACTTCAAGTCCTTCTATCTCAAGTCGGAGGGCATTCCTCTTTTTTCCCTGGGCATCTTTTTCTTTTAAAGAAATGCAGAAACCGTCAGATTGCGTTGTTGTATCCTTCTTTGATCTTTGACGATTCTGTTCTTTACATGTGAGGTCTTTTACGGATGGATTTGGTGGAAGAAAAGAAGATTCAGATGGAAAATCGTTTTTTACCGAATCTGCTTTGGTACCATTCTTCTTATTCGAGGACGCCCCCTTCTGTACGCGAACGGTACTTTTTGTTCCGGAGGAAGACTGTTTTCTTTTCTTGCAGAATAATGCTGTAATTAAATGGAAAAAATCCATACACCACCGCCATGTGGTTTGAAATGTACTCTTCACAAATCCGTATTAGGCAAAACTGCTTCTCCTGACAAGTGAAGCGTCAAATTGTTTTGTCTTCGTGCGAGTCTTTTTGCCCCAACAGGGTTGACTTTTCTTTGTTTAAGAGAGAAATACAAAAAATATTTTCAAGCTTAAGAAGGGTTGATCGAGGAGGTTTACAATGATTGGAGAGTTGCTTCATGGGATGGCGAATAGCTCAGGCCCTGGTTTTGTCGGTGTGTCTTTGATATTTATTTATCTTGCATGGATTTTGACCATCGGTGTTATCCGGGTCAAGGAAGCTATGGAAGAAGATCACCACTAAAAAGAAAACGTGGCATTTGTCACAGTTTGCTTTTTCAAAAAGCGCTCTCCATAAGGGGAGCGCTTTTTTCTATCTGGAGCAACTTCCTGGCTCATCTTCCAGAACTCGTTCAAGGAGATACTGTCCATAGCTGTTTTTGCTCAAATCACAGGCAAGTTTGTTGAGTTGTCGAGCATCAATAAAGCCCATTCGGTAGGCGATTTCTTCCGGGCTTGAGATAATATATCCCTGACGCTCCTGCACTGCCTGTACAAAACTTCCTGCACCATGCAGGGATTCGTGGGTTCCCATGTCGAGCCACGCATACCCTCTGCCTAGGGTCTGCACTTCAAGGCTTTCCTTGGCAAGATATTCCTTGTTTATATCAGTAATTTCAAGCTCCCCACGAGCTGATGGGGTAAGCCCCCTGGCTATCCTGATGACATCGTTATCGTAGAAGTAAAGTCCGGTGACCGCATATTTTGACTTTGGGTGTTTTGGCTTTTCCTCAATAGACAAGGCGCGAAAGTCAGTATCAAAATCCACTACACCGTATCGTTCGGGATCTTTGACCAGGTAGGCGAAAACAATACCACCTTGCTTTAGCTCTCCAGCTTTTTTGAGGATAGAACCTAATCCATGCCCATAAAAAATATTATCTCCGAGGACGAGGCAAACAGTGTCATTTCCAATGAAATCTTCTCCGATAATGAAAGCTTGAGCAAGTCCATCCGGGGTGGGCTGGACTTTATACTCAAGGTGGATGCCTAAATGCGATCCATCACCCAGAAGCTTTTGAAATTGTGGTAGATCATGCGGGGTGGATATTACAAGTATCTCTTTTATCCCTGACAGCATCAAGGTAGAGAGTGGATAATAGATCATGGGCTTGTCATAGACTGGAAGCAATTGCTTGCTGACAACTCGTGTCAGCGGGTGCAATCGGGTACCGGATCCACCTGCCAGAATAATGCCTTTCATTGAAGCCTCGTTGGTCCTGTGATTTACTTCGTAGTTGAGTTAGGATACATCCGAACGTCAAGTCCGTAACACTATAGTTCCGGGATAAAACAAAAAGCAACCCGCTTTTATGTAAACGGGTCAACCAAATGAAGAATCCATATTTTCAGTTTTCCGGCGGTATTTTTGCAGTTCTCCTTTTTATGGTCTGCCTCTTTTTTGTCTTTGTATTTCTCCCTATTTCCATCGTGGCAGAGGCTTTTTCCAAGCTCGGCCTGACTCCGGCCCAGGGCGTTTTGATGTTTATTGCCATCCTTGTCGGACGTGTGGTCAACCTTCCGGTTTATACCAGTGAACGGCTTGTCGTGGTGCCCCGACCTCGTTCCATGGGATTTTCCGTGGATGAATTCGGTCGCCCTGTGCATTTGGAGGAAGAACCGGCCAATGAGTTGAAAAAACAAGTTTTTGCAATGAATGTCGGTGGATGTATCCTCCCAGTTTTACTCAGTATAACTTTCCTACTCGGTATGCGAACAGAAGGGCATGCGCTGGAGTCATTTGCCTGGATTGGATTTGCTTTACTGATGGTAACAGGAGGCTGCTTTGCTCTTTCCAAAGCTGATCCTTTCACAGGGCTTCGCGTGCCGCTCTTTATGCCGGCTCTGATGACATTTATCTCGGTATTCTTTTTTGTTCCAGAACCATTTCGGCCAGTGGCAGCCTATGTCGCAGGGACATTGGGAACGCTTTTGGGAGGGAATCTACTTCCCCTTTTGCTGCCGCGCATTCGAAATTCTGTCGGGGCACCGCTTGTCTCGATCGGTGGTGCTGGGACTTTTGGCGGTGTCTTTATCGCCGGGATTCTTGCTGTTCTTTTAGCGTAAAGAAAGAGGTCAATATGAGCAACAGTGGCGTTCGGGTTACTGTAGTGACAGGTGTTCCCAAGGGTGAGTATCATACCCTCGCCAAAGACGGTCTGCTTTCTCCTTTCAAGCTGGAAGGGACCGAGAATGTTTTTCATTTTTTGCAGGCAGGATCCATCCTCGGAAATGATTCTATACTCCTTCGTGTGGTTTCTGCTGGTTGGGTTCCTGGCTGTGGGGAAAGCGCTTCCACCAGACAGGTCGTTCTGGAGACAATGACTGATTGTCCACAAGGCGAATTTGACTTTGATGTCACCAAAAATGGCTACTCTCTTGCATGGGTGACCTTGAGTGACAAAGGTGCGGCCGGAAAGCGTGAAGATAAGTCCGGCCCTCTCATAGCGAAGCTCGTCTCTGAAAAGCTTGATTTGGCATTTGTTCAAGGGTTCATCATTCCCGATGACCCTCGTCAATTAAAAGGTCTTTTGGCAGATTTGGCCCTGGTTCAGAGGTTTGACTTGATTTTGACAACAGGGGGGACCGGTGTCGGCCCGAGAGATATAACCCCTGAAGCAACTTTATCCCTTATTGAAAAACGGTTGCCAGGATATGAACGAGCCATGACGGAAGCGAGTTTGTCCAAAACCCCGCACGGAGCAATTTCAAGAGCAATTGCTGGGACTTTGAGTGAAACCTTAATAGTCAATATGCCTGGAAGTCCGAAAGCAGTGGCGGAGTGCTTGGAGCCTCTTTTACCAACCCTGAAGCATACCTTGGAAAAATTGCAGGGTGATTCTGCTGATTGTGCTTCTCTTTATACTTGATTCAACCTATTTGTGGTTGCACAGGTAATAAAGAGTTGTTAGATAGTGAGGAATGAATTTGTTGCAAGTTCAACTACATCTAGAAAACAGCAAAACAGGATAATACATTATGCGTCTTAAACGGTTTCTGTTCTTACCCATGGCCGTCATGGTCATCATGATCTTTTCGTCATTCGCTTTGGCCCAAGACGCTGATCCCGCTCCAGGTGCAAAGCTGGAAACCGTAGAGGATATTTCGGGAGTCTTTGACCTTGAGAGGAGTGTCAAACGTGCGCTTTCTCTCAACCCGAGTATGACAGCCATTCGTGCCCAGTTGACTGGTTCAACTTACGGGACACGCTCTGCCTTTGGGCAGTTCCTGCCCAAAGCGCAAGCTTCATACGGCTTCACCAACTACGGGCGTGCTCTGACCACCTCTGGGAGGCACGAAGACTGGGTCGCCAACGTCAATGTGACTCAACCAGTCTTTCAGGGATTCAATCTGCTGGCCACTTGGCAAAAGGCCAAGCTGACTGAGGAGTCGAATCAGGCTTCCTTGACTGATGTCGAGTTGACCCTCATTTCAAGTGTGCAATCCAATTTCCTTTCACTTCTCAAAGCTCGGATGGATGTCAAAAGCGCTGAAGATGCCGTTGCACGTCTCGAATCCCAATTGAAAGTCATTAATGCCTTCTACGAAGTCGGACTTCGCCCTAAAGCGGAAGTCCTCGACGCGGAAGTTGATCTGGCAACAGCTCGTCAGGATCTTTTGACAGCCAGAAATGCTGTCTCAACTCAGATTGCGCAGCTCAATACATTGTTGAATATCCCCTTGGAATCCAATGTCGAGTATGTCGGAGAATTGACCTATATCCCTTTTGATCTGACATTGCAGGAATGCTTGAGTCGGGCGTATGAAAGACGTCCTGATCTGACTATCGGCGAGAAGAGTGTCGAGATTGCTGAAAAAGATGCAACCAGAGCTGCCAGTAGCTTTTATCCTGAGGTCAACGCAGATTGGGATTATTACAAAAAAGGCGTTGATGCCGGACTTGGCAAGGGAGGCGATTACCCCTACAGCTACCAGGAATATTGGACTGTAGGCGTGACTGCTTCCATGTCAATCTTCGAGGGTGGAGCTGACTATTATGACTACAAGCAGGCTGAGGAAACCATTAAGCAGGTTCAGGCTCAGTTGGAAGATACGCGCCTTAATGCCGGCTTCGAAGTCAAGACTTCTCTGCTGAATATCAAGGAAGCCGCTGACCGTATAACGGTTGCCCAAAAATCAGTTGAAGCCGCCGAAGAAGCATACCGTATGGCTGTTGCCCGCTATCAGGCTCAAGTGGGAACAAATACGGACGTATTGAACGCACAGGCCCGGCTCACGACAAGCGAAGCCCAGTTGTCTCAGGCTTTGGCTGACTACGGAACTGCCATTTCAGCTTTGTATGTTGCCATGGGTGAAAAAAATCTTGGACTGGCCGAGGCCCGGTAAAGCCATGACTTTTGGACGAAAACGTTCTTGGCAGGCACAAGGTATGGTGTGCGAAAAATGCGGTTTTGAATTAACAGCTGATCGTGGATGCCAAGAAGTGCTGCTCCGTTGTCCTTCCTGTGGGAAGTCGTACGAACTGAAAAAATATGCATCTCGCATGGATGACGAGTTCGAGGAGGAGATGGGGTTTGTGCCCATGGATCGAATCTGACTTTGTCGCTTCAAGTCGCCTCAATCGTGCGGCCTTCGTTTTTTCGTTGGCCGCCTTTTTCTTTTTCAGTGCTTCATCCCTTGGCTGGGCTCAAACAGGGAGCATCTGGGAGCCTCTGGAAGAGAGATTGATTCAGGACGGTTTTGATCGAACTTATATCAAATCACTTTTCGGACGAACCAGTCTTCGCTTCTCTCCTGACATCATGGCGCGAAAAATTAACGCGCTTCTTGCCACTAAACTTTCTGTTTCTAAGAAAAGACCCCGGACAAAACCACAGGCCATGGGAAAGTATCTCAATCCTATATTGATCGCTGGTGCATATGGTTACTATCGAGAGCATAGGCAGGATTTTGAGGTAATTGAGAGGAAGTATGATGTCCCCGGTGATATTTTAACAGCGCTTCTTCTGGTCGAAACGAAATTAGGGAATCAGGTGGGGCGTTACAATGCGCTGACAATACTCTCGAATATGGCGTTGTCTAAAGATTTCAGCCTCATTGAAGCGCATCTCGATCTTGAAAATGTGTCCGATGAAGTCAAGGATTGGCTGATGCGTCGGACAGGTCAAAAAGCAAATTGGGCCTATGGGGAACTCAAGTCACTTATCACATATGCTAGGCAGAATGGGCACGATCCTTTGGAAATTCCCAGTTCTATGTATGGAGCTATTGGGAAGTGTCAGTTTATCCCGTCGAGTGCTCTCGCCTATGGTGTTGATGGGTCAGGTGATGGCATTGTGGATTTGTTCAATACTGCCGATGCCCTTCATAGCATGGCTAATTTTATCAAAAAACACGGGTGGGAAAAAGATTTGGATCGGAAGGCTCAGTTGAAGGTCATTTACCGCTATAATCACTCAGAAAGCTACTCTCTGACCATTATGGCTGTTGCCGACAAACTCAGGAAGACAAACGATTTTTTTGGGAACTAGTCATCCAGAAGACTTTGGTACAAATTGAGACTCCGTTTAAGAAATTCTTCCAGCGTGAGCTGAGACAGCGTTCTTTTTTGGGCTTCCAGCAGGTTTTTGCTCATTCTTGTGTCGTCAATTATTGTGTGCAATTTTTGCGAAAGCCCTGTGACGTCTCCTGGTTCAACAAGACCATCCTGAGAGACAAGGTCTGGCATGACACCGACATTGGTTGATATCAAAGGGCGGTCTGCCGCCATGATTTCCAATGCCGAACGGGCAATTGCTTCCGACCAGAGAGATGCGACCACCCCAATATCCATGGCAGAAATACAGGCTGCCACATCGTTACGTTTTCCGCTAATGCGAGTGATGTTTTCGAGATTGTTTTCAGCGAGGCTTTCGTGAATATCAGCTTCACTCATGGCTGTGTCAAATCCTATAAGGAAGAGGCGAATGGAATCAACCCCGTGTTGTTTCAAACGCGCGAGAGCTTCAATTGTTTCCTTATGCCCCTTCACGCGGTCAAAACGACCCAAGAGGCCGATGACAGTGTCTTCTTCTGTAAAACCGAATTCCTTGCGGACTGCTTGTCGTCCTTCATTTGTGAAGGCAAATCGTTTTGTGTCTACACCTCCATGGATAAGCCATAGCTGATTGCTGGGAGTACGCATGGTTTCAAGAAAATATTTTGCCATACGTCTGTTGGTAACGACGACAGCGTCTGCTATTCGTGCATGTAACCACCGGTTGAAGGAGTCACTTTTGGGAGGGCGCTGATCTCCCCGTGTCCTGACAAGTTTGAACCGCCATCCCAGTAATTTGAGAACACCCCAGATAAAGAACCCTTCTCCTCTGTGGCAGTTGACGATATCGGGACGGTGCGCCCTGAGAAGTTGTATGATATGACGAGTTGCGGCGGCAAAGCGGAGAGGACTGACTGTATTCAAGTCCACTGCCACAATGTTGAGTCCCATCTCCTGGGCTATTTTTTCCGAAGCCGTTCCTTTTTGAGTAATTACCGTGACTTCATGCCCTGCATCAGTCAAAAGTTTACTCAAGGTGATGGCATACCAGGCGGTTGCATTGAACCACCGAACATTGATGACTTGGAATATTTTCATAAAATCCGTTACGGGTTTGAACCGTTGTTTGATAATACAGCATGACAGTTCACCGTTCTTAACGCAAGGTCTACCATTGATGAGGAATATATTGATTTCAATCATACTCCCTACTTATGATAGGGCGTCATTGCTCTCTATTGCATTGGATTCTGTTCTGGCACAAACCTATGAAAATTGGGAATTGATCATTGTGGATGACGGTTCTACCGATGATACATCGGAAATAGTCACGAGCTATGAGGATTCGCGAATTCGGTATTTTCATCAAGCGAATAAGGGGGTGTCTGCTGCTCGTAACAAGGCTATTGAATTGAGCTGTGGAGAGTATATGGCATTGCTCGATTCGGATGACGAATGGTTACCGAATAAATTGGAAGCTCAATTAAAGTATATGCAGCAGGGAGGGTACGAGATAAGTCAGACAAATGAGATTTGGTTCCGTAAGGGAAAGCGAGTCAATCAGCCAGCCAAATATGCCAAGCCGGAAGGGTGGTTCTTTGAAGATTCACTCAAAATGTGTTTGATTAGCCCGTCGTGTACAATGTTGACACGACAGGCATGGAAGCACATCGGTCCATTCGATGTAACTATGCCTTCGTGCGAAGATTATGATTTATGGCTTCGGGCCTGCTTGTTCTATCCTATCGGACTTGTCCCTGATCAATTGACTATAAAATATGGTGGGCGTGCCGATCAATTGTCAAACAATGTCCCATGTCCGGATCGCTATCGCATCCATGCGCTTGTCAAAATTCTGCAAAGCGGGAAACTTGATGCCCGGCAATATGAACGTGCAATGCAGGAATTGGAAACCAAAACATCCATATACCGGATGGGGTGTGAGAAGAGAGGGAAAAGTGATGAAGCTGAAAGGGTTTGGAACTTGTTTTGCACTGTACGTGATGGGATGAAAGTTCTGGTCCGTGACATGGAAATGTAAATTATTATTGATCTGGTTTAAAAAAACGCTTTTGTCGCTCTTATCGACAAAAGCATTGAGGTGACCGCGTGCCAAGCATTGCCAAACTTATAGACGAACTTCCCGAGATCAGCCAATCACGATTGGTTGCATCGGGATTTGGCGTATGGGTTTCATGGAAGGGAAAACTGAATAATGCTGTACAAAATACTCTTCGTGAATATGGTGCGCTTTGCATAGTCAAAGACACAGATCAGGCCCTTTGGTTTTGTAATACACCAGAAATATTTCGCGCACTTGCCAGACTCCAGATATGGGCTCGGGTCAACCCCATGTCAATTTTTTGTCAGGTAATCCCCATGACCTTCCTGGTGGGGTATGCGATGGAATATGCCATTTCCTTGCCGCCGGAATTGGAAAGACAGGAAACCCCGGTCCCTGATGAATTTGAGGTTGTCGTTCATCCTAAGCTCAAAGGTGAAGTGGAAACCATACGTGGTCTGACGACGCATGACGCAGGGATGCTCGAAGGACTTGCTTCCGTCGATTGGCTTGGCTTTCATGCCGACCAGGGATTGGACTATGAAACAATCCGTAAATGGTATTTTGTCGTCAAGCCGCTGGGGCGGATGTCCGACAAGGAAGCCATTTTGGGATGGCGCGATTTCTCGGCTGAAATTATAGAGTTACTTCAGAGGCTTGGTCTCAAGTATATTTCTGACATCAAGGAGGGAGTTCTTTTCTTCCCCCTGGATAATTTTCAATTGCTCAGGTCTTTTTGCAGTGAAATCCTGACGTTGATCAAACGGGTCAAAGATGATCCAGAGAAGCGATACTGGCCTGTTGTCATGGTCGCTGTTTCTCAGGAGAACCTTCCGTTCTCAACGGATCTTCCCAAAAAAATAGGACTTGATTGGAACCGCCTTGCTCCTGATTTTCCGCATGTTCGCTTCATGGATGGTTTCCTTCTTTCAGAATGGTTTCGCATGAATGAAGCTCGTTACGGGAGTGAAGCCGTTTCGCTTGATTCGTGGGGAACCATAGCGCTGAGGGAAGGGGGAGAACAAATTGATCATGGTGCCATGCAGGTTGTTCTTGCGAACGTCCTTGTTGGTGCTGAGGGGACATGCTGCTACTATTGTGGGCAGGTGAACCATGAACCGAAGAATTGTCCTTCAAAATCTTTGACCGCTTTACATCCTCAGGTTTGGCAGAAACTTGCGAAAACCGATATCAAGGATTTTACCAAAGGATTCCTTGAGGTGGATACGCATGTCAAAGAAGAGAGTTTCGCTGACGACATGCTTGAATTACTCAATTCCAGCAAAGGGTTGGACGGGCTCATGGCCCGCGCTGTTTTTGAGATCAATGCGCCTTCTCAGTTACGGACCCTTCGTGTCGTTTGGCGGAGTCGAGCCAAGGAATGGCCTGAGAGTATGAATCAATTAGTTCCTCAGGAGGGTGAATTCATTTGGGATGCTTTGCAGCACATTGAAGCGGGAGAGTTGGAAGTTGCAGAAGGGGTCATCAAAGATGCACAGCTTAAGTATCCACGCAGCTATCAGCCGCATTCTCTCCTTGGATTCTGGAATCTGGAAAAAGGAGACAAGACGCAGGCGCTCTTTCATTGGCAAGAAGCGGAGCGTATGAGCTATACCCCGTTGCAGCAGGGGTACATTGCTTTCCTTCAGGCCCGGCTTATGGAAGTGGACGGGAATCTCAAAGATGCAATTAACACATACAAGCACGCCAATTCGGCATCACCAACCTGGATTGATCCTGTCTACAGACAGGGCGTGTGTATGGTAAAAATGGGTTTTACTGGTCAGGCCATGGATGTTTTTTCTGACCTTATCGATCGAGACCCGCACATATTCAATCGAATTCTTATTGACCCGGAAATAGATCGTGGGCGCGTGCAGCTTATGAGTTCCCTGTGGGATAGATGGGCAGAAGCTGACGAAGAAGTCAAAGCTGTCCGAGAAAGAGTGAGTACTTTAACAACAGATATTTCCAAGCGTTTTGATGAAAACCATAGTTTTTTTGAACCGGCGATCGAGGAATTGGAGCGCCTTGAAAATCTGGGAAAAACCAAAAATTATGTTGCCTACCGTTTACTTTTACGCGGCACAGAGAAGTTTGATGCCAGTTTGGGTGATGAAGTTAAACGGGAAATCAAGCGAATTGATGCCAATCTGGACTATCAATCCGATCGCGTGAAAAGTATTCAGAAAGAAGCTGCATGGTTTCCCTTTCCCAAATTGCTGCTTGAGTTCAATAAGGATTTTAATTTTTGTGTAGATAAGATCAATTGGATCAAGACTCAGCGACTCAAGGACGCAGACAATTTCAGAAAATCTCTCAAGCTTCTTGATGAGATTGAAGAGCGCATAGATACATTGCAGGGGCGTCTGGTCACGCTTCGTATTATTCGGGATAGTACGCTGTTTGTCCTGATGCTTGGGAGAAATTTTATCTGGCTTGAATTGTTGGGATTGGGATTGGCTCTGGTTGGTATTCCCGCGACCATCTATTTTACAAGGGATATTCAGAGCAATTGGATTCTCGATGCCATACGGGAGCAACGTTGGGAATTTACCAAAGGATTTGTCATTATTTTGAGCGTCTTTTGCCTGGCGGTGGCAGTCATCAAGAGCGCGCTTTCTTTTGATAAACGAAAGCGGGAACTTTTTGATCAACTTGATGAGGAAAGTCGGTCCTCAGCATCACGACGTTACTGATAATAACTCATTGCGGCTTCACATCAGTATTTTTTCTGGGTAAGACAGTTACCATTGTTACGTCATTAAGCGGAGGCGGATATGCATACACTGGTGTTGATTCGACATGGGCAAAGCGAATGGAATCTTTCCAATCGATTTACGGGCTGGACGGATGTAGATTTGACTGAGCAGGGAGTCAAGGAGGCCAGAGAGGGGGCCAGACTCCTTAAGGAAGGTGGCTTTTCTTTTGATGTCGTCCATACCTCTGTATTGAAAAGGGCCATTCGCACTCTTTGGCTGGTTCAGGAAGAAATGGACCTTTTTTGGCTTCCTGTGAGTAAAACCTGGCGATTGAATGAACGTCATTATGGGGCTCTGCAGGGGCTTAACAAGGCAGAGACTGCGGCCAAATACGGTGATGATCAAGTGTTTGTCTGGCGACGTAGCTTTGATACTCCTCCTCCCATGCTGGAAATGGATGATGAACGGTTTCCTGGTTTTGACTCTCGATATGCAAGTATGGCGAAAAAGGATATTCCTTGCAGTGAAAGTCTGAAATTAACTATTGAGCGCACCATGCCCTATTGGTTCGAGACAATTGAACCTCAGATAAAATCCGGTAAACGTGTGTTGATTGTGGCCCATGGTAATTCGTTGCGGGGGCTGGTTAAATATCTTGATGAGGTGAGTGATGATGCGATTACCCAACTCAATATTCCGACCGGTCTTCCTCTCGTTTACGAGCTTGATGATAATCTGAAGCCCATCAAGCATTATTATCTTGGTGATCAGGAAGCCGCCGCCAAGGCTGCCGAGGCAGTTGCCAATCAGGCCAAGGGCGGGTAATCCTCTCCCGCATGAACGGGAACATATTCACGAAAGATTTGTTGGCATGGTATGATCATCATGCGAGGGCTTTGCCATGGAGACTGGAGCGTTCGCCATACAGGACATGGATATCCGAGGTCATGGCTCAGCAGACTCAGATTGATAGAGTCATTGGGTACTTTGAGCACTGGATGGATCAATTCCCTAATATTGAGTCTGTGGCGAAAGCTCATGAAGAACAGATTCTCAAAGCGTGGGAAGGGCTGGGATATTATTCACGGGCACGAAATATTCAAAAAGCCGCAGCAGTTATCATTCAGGAATATGGAGGGGATTTCCCTCAGACTCCTGAGGATATACGTTCTTTGCCCGGTGTGGGAGAGTATACAGCCGGAGCCATCGCCAGCATAGCTTTCCGGCTTCCTGTTCCGGCAATTGATGCGAATGTCCTTCGCGTTTTTTCCCGACTTCTGGATATTGAAATATCTGTCAGCGATAAGGCTGCCAAAGATGAGATCGCCAAACAGGTGTGCCAAATACTTCCTGAGGCACGTCCTGGGACTTTCAATCAGGCTCTTATGGAACTTGGTGCTCTTGTCTGTTCAAAACGTCCCCTGTGTGAAAATTGTCCGGTCAGCGATCACTGTGTTGCCTTGAAAAATAAAACAGTCGATAAGCGCCCTGTGCTTTCCCCAAAAAAGAAAAGCATTCAAATTGAAATGGCGACTGGTGTCCTTTTGAGTGCGGGGAAAGTCCTTATTCAAAAGCGCAAACCAGATGATATTTGGCCGGGACTCTGGGAATTTCCCGGTGGTGGCATCGAGAGTGGTGAGTCTCCCGAAGAAGCTCTTGTGCGAGAGTATATGGAAGAAGTTGAATTGGATATTATCCCGCACGAGAAGATTGGCGTCATTAAATATTCTTACACCCGGTATCGCGTCACCATGCATTGTTATTTATGTAAGCTGACTGATACCGCTCCTGTTACCCCTGTTTTTAATGAAGCCTCGGAAGGCGCTTTTGTCCTGCCGGATGAGTTGGATGGTTTTGCTTTCCCCTCTGGGCATAGACGCCTGCTCGAGTCGATGCGGGAAGACGTGCGCTACTCCTCCCTCTTTTCCTTTTCGGTGTGATTTTTCATTAAATCGGGCTTTTCTCTCGCCGGGCACAACTTTTGCTTACTTCTGTTTGTAGGCCTTTAGGCTGACCAAAATTTTGACGCAGGAGTTGTACTATGTCTTTCGGGTCGATCACCGATTACAACGCCATAGCCGCGCTTCAGGAAAGTGGGAAAAGTGGCACTGGGAAGCTGAGCACTGAGCGCTCTGCTCAAGTGAAAACCGCATTTGATATGCAGATGAAGTTGACACAGAATCTTTTTGGAGAAGCAACACGGAATAGAGCGGAGGGAGGGCTTGCCGGATCCCTTGATTCGTCTTTAATCGGGGACGCCATGATGTTCGAAGCTTTGACCGCGATAACCCGGATTATGCGTTCAAGGTCAGGACAGTCTCAACCCTCGTTGCAACAAACACAGAATGTCGTACCACAGAAAGTCGTTACTGAAGAACCAACTCAACCAGCCGTTGGGGAACTCTCTGCACGGTTTGAGTCTGGCAGTGGCGGCGTTGCGACCATTGGATATGACCGGGTCGGGGGAACGTCCTATGGTAAGTATCAAATAGCGTCTAAGCCTGGGACCATGGATCGCTTTTTGACTTTCCTTGACGACAAAGCACCAACTATGAGTACTCGTTTGAGAAATGCAGGTCCGACGGATACAGGCTCCAAAAGCGGAGGAATGCCGACAGAGTGGAAGGCGCTTGCGGCGGAAAATCCGACACGTTTTGAAGCCCTGCAGCATGAATTTATTGCCAATGAGACGTATGAACCTGCAAGGGCGATGATTCTCAAGCAAACCGGGGTTGATTTTAACAATGCACCCAAGGCATTGCAGGAAGTGCTGTGGAGTACTTCTGTGCAGCACGGACCTACCGGTGCCTCTCGTATTTTCAATAAGGTCATGGATGACTTCACTGGAACTGTTGGAAAAAGTGAATTTAATGCCAAATTGATCGAAGGCGTCTATAACAGACGTAAGGGACAATTTAGCTCGTCAACCAAGCGGGTACAACAGGCTGTGTCGAATCGATTGAATGCAGAACGCACCTTAGCACTCAATATGCTCGGAGATTCGCAGATTAATCAGGTTGTGTAGAGAGCTTTCGCTTTTCTGAATACACTATCCGCCGAGCCGTTTCTCAAGAGTCGGGTCCAGATCCACTCGAAGAGTCCCTTTTCTCTGGTCAACCATCACTTGCCCGTGGGCAAATCCTTTGATCTTTCGGATATCCTTGACCAAAGCATACATAATATCTGCCTTACCATCATCTTGACGGTAGCTTTTTAACCCACACAGAATTGCGGCTTCAACCAAAGTCCTTTGTGGGACTTCCTGACCTGGGTGATCTCGTTTCAGAATCACGTGTGAACTGGGGCCATCAGAGAGGTGAAGCCAGTAGTCGAATGGACTTGAGGCTCGACTGAGCATGGCGTGGTTTGCCTGTTTGTTTTTGCCACGGAGTATGGTGAAGCCGTCGGATGATCGGAAAAGGGAAACCGCCAGCCCTTTATATCGTTTGGGGAGGGAGGAAGTTGCTTCCGGGAGGGGGCTTTTCCCTTGTTGCTGACTTTCTGGGATGCCTCCTGCCTCCAGCTGTTTGAGTTCGGCAAGAAGCTCAGTGCGGCGTCGCTGGATGTGCGGAAAGCCGCGATCTGCTTTTGCTGCCAACTTGAAATAATGCTCCATGTTTTCAGTTGGAGACAAATAGGGATTCAGAGGAATAGTCTGTGGCCCATGGTGAGGGTGAGTCGCAGTGATGACTTCAAGTCCTTCCAGCAGTTTGAATTTATACAACTCTGCTTGAAGTGCTTCTGCCTTGATTTTTTCATCGGCGAGTTTTTGAAGGCGATTTTCTTCTTCTTCCAACCTGGCGAGATTGCGTTCTACTTTTTTGCGCGCACGTTTCAAAAGGGTCTGTCCTGGTTTTTCTTCTTCCATCTCAAGAAGCGGGAAAAGGGTTCTTTCACCGTATGAGTTCCCGGCCTCCAGAGCAGATACAAACGATTCACTTTCCTCCTTTCTTGACCATGAGAGAGGGGACGTCCATCCTTGTTTCGACTTATGAAGAAAGAATAAGGGCATTTTCCCGCTTGCCATTTCCATATAGAAATGATGCCGCTGCTCTTCTGGAAGATTTGATAATGCCTTACGAAAGGGGGGGGATATGTGGGGGTATTCACGCCAGATATCTTTATTTTCCAAGATATCTTCCAAGGCTGGCCACTCCGGGGATTGTCCGAAACCCTCCATTAATTCATTTGTGAATTTCATGCCGGAGCGGGCATTCAGAACCAGGAACTTTCCACTGGCCGGCTCCAAGCGAGGGGAAAGCTCAAGTGCCAATCTCAGGTTTGGCCAATCCAGTTTCCATCCTATGATTTTTCGGTTGCGCAAGCGTTTGCGAAACCACATGGCCATTGCTGTTGCATTGGGTGGGTTGATTGGTTTAACGGCTGAGAGAAAAAGATGCGCTTCCGTCTTTGCAGGCCTGAAGAGCAAGTGTAAAGGGTCACCTGAGTTTTGAATTTTCAGGGTCCACACTCCAGGGGCAGGGGCAAAGACTTTGTCTATTCTCCGGCCAATCAGGAGAGAGGCCAATTCTGCGCCGAGGAAGCGAAAGAAATTTGCCTCCATTGCTCTGTGGCCCTCAAAGAAGCATGAAAGTGGCTAGTCGCCACGAACAGCTTCGTCGGCTTCCTGTTTGCTTTTACAATTAATGCACAAAGTGGTCATGGGGCGAGCCTTGAGTCTCGGGATGGAAATACCATCTCCGCATTCCTGACAAATGCCATAATCCCCATCATCAATGCGATCAACTGCCTTTTGAATTTTTTTGACCAACTTGCGTTCGCGATCACGAAGACGCAAGGTAAAAGCGCGGTCTGATTCAGCAGTTGCTCGATCCGCAGGGTCAGCATAAACTTCACCTGATTCTGTCATGTCTTCGATGGTCTCTTCGCTTTTTTTGAGCGTGTCATCCAACATTCCATTGAGCATGTCTTTGAAAAACTGAAGATCTTTAGCGTCCATATGGTTCTCCCCGTGGTGTTATCATTCGGTTGGGAGTTAGTTTGACCAAGTTACTAAATTAAGCCGCGTAGGTATACCAAAAAGCCTCTAAAAGTAAAGTCTTTCCATTAACTAAAAAAAATCAACTAGTTCATATTGGCATAGACGACAGGAAAAAAAGAAAAAATACCCTTGACACTCGGAGAGGGCATGGGTAAACAGTGATTCGCTTTTGAGGGCGGGAATAACTCAGTGGTAGAGTGCAACCTTGCCAAGGTTGAAGTCGCGAGTTCAAATCTCGTTTCCCGCTCCAAAAGAGGCGACATAGCCAAGTGGTAAGGCAGAGGTCTGCAAAACCTCCATTCTCCGGTTCAAATCCGGATGTCGCCTCCATCTTGCGGGAATAACTCAGTGGTAGAGTGCAACCTTGCCAAGGTTGAAGTCGCGAGTTCAAATCTCGTTTCCCGCTCCAGATAATACCAGCCGGTTCGCTCTGAACCGGCTGTTCCCCCAAGCGGGAATAACTCAGTGGTAGAGTGCAACCTTGCCAAGGTTGAAGTCGCGAGTTCAAATCTCGTTTCCCGCTCCATACAAAAATATGACCGGTCCGAAAGGGCCGGTTTTTTTGTTTTTCTTCTGCATTTTCCTTTTCTTGATATTTACCAATGTTTTTTAATGAAAACAGATCAACTCCGGTATGGTCCCTGCACTGAGTCTGATGACGGCAAAGTTTTCCCAACACAAAGACTCGTCAGAGAATACTATGAATTATATAGATCAAACTGCTACGCCAGAAAAAAAAATATCCCGCAGATCCATGCTTATGAATGTGCATTCTCCCTTAGCGTCGGTTGGGATGCAGGCCAGAAATTTTACTGCAGCAATTGATTCTTCCGAGCCGGGGATTGCACCGGAATTTTATACCTCGGCAAGTTTGGTAAAAGACCTTGAACGCTTATGTGATCCTCATGAGCCAACACATGACGAACAGTTCTTGAATGTTGCGGTTAAATATTTCTACTCCTATGTGCATGATGGCGCTCATGGAGAAGAGATTGGTTTCACCGAGATTGTACGACTGTATGAACAGTTTTCGCGACATCAGAGTTTGAATGAACCGGCAGATGACATTGAGCTGATGAATAGGCTTCGTCAGTGGTCAATGGTTTTGCGCGTCCTTGCCGATGCTCCCAGAGCCGCACACATCATGAGAGCGGTTATTGGGCAGCAGGATGCACCGCAGGCCTCAGGCGGTCCATATGTTGGTGTTGATATCGGAGCAGGCACGGGTATCATGCTTTTAGCTCAACAGATTCAGGCGCATCGCAATGGTTTTACCGATATCCAGACCTTGGGATATCAGACGGATACGATCTCGGGTGAAAGGACACATGATCTTGTCCACTCTCTTGGTATGGGCAGTGTCATGCTCGCGGACCCGACGCGGCCAGGAGCTTATGGAATGCTGCAAGGGCGTCCCATAAGTTATGTCGCAAATGAAATGGTTGCTGGGATTCAACAGTCTCTTTCTCGTGATAATTTTTTCAATAAATATAGTGCATTTTTTGCTGCTGTTGGTGTCAATGCTGATAAGGCAGCGTACTTTCCGGAGGGATTGATAGCGCATAGTGGGGTTGAGGGAACCTCTGTGATTCTGGCCAAGGAAAACCGATTTACTGTTCCCGCCGAATTTATGGATTCGGAATTTATTCCTCAGGGGTTGATAATCGAAGGGAAAGTACTTCCCATGCACAAGCTGGGGCGGGATTTCGAAGCCGCTTTATTGTGACCTCGTCTTCACCATTTTTTGTATTTAATTGTCCCGAGTGAGAGGGGCTTCCTTCCTTCTTCATTCTAATGAGTCTTTTCCCGTTGTTTAGAGAGCAGAGACATTTTTCTATTCGGTTAAGTCCGATGTCATGCTCAAGTGACCAATTTCCTTTTTCCTCGTTTGAAGGGGGAATTATGCTTTCTTCTCTTTGCTGAGTGACTCGGTACCCTCTGAGGGTGACATGTGGTCATGAAAATGCGTCTCTGTTCATTCCGGCTTATAGAGTGTAAAACAAACTTGCGGTTTACGTGGACTGCAGGTAGATACCAATGAAAAGAATTCAAGGAGCGAGACGTCAATGCATAAACCGTCCGTCGGAGTGGCCCTGGAAGGCCTCCCTTACATAATTATTTCCGCTTTTACGACACTACTTTTCGCCATTCTTGGGTGTTGGTTCATGGCTCTGCTCTTGTTGGGCCTGACCTGCTTCATAGGGCATTTCTTTCGAGATCCTGAACGCGTGGGACCTGAAAATGCGGATGCGGTATGCTCTCCTGCTGATGGCAAGATTATCAAAGTGACCAGAGAAGCTGATCCCATTACCGGAGAGCAGCGTCAGGTTATTGCCATCTTCATGAACGTCTTCAATGTTCATGTGAACCGGATGCCTGTTTCCGGCAAGGTCGAACAAATTCGCTATATACCGGGAAAGTTTGTTAACGCATCTTTCGACAAGGCCAGCACTGATAATGAACGGAATATCGTTGTTGTGACAGGAAAGGGCAACCAGCGGTTTACCATGGTCCAGATCGCCGGACTTATCGCCCGCAGGATTGTTTGCTGGGCAGAGCCTCAGGATAAGCTTAAACGTGGTGAACGTTTTGGGTTAATCAAATTTGGTTCCAGAGTTGACCTTTACATGCCTGACGGCTATGTACCTACTGTCAGTGTCGGCCAGAAGGTCGTTGCTGGCGAAACTGCTCTTGCAGAAAAACGAAGCATTTAACCGAAAAGTCCATAGTAAAAATCTTCAATATGGCTAAAGAAAAGAAATTGCCCAGACACAAAAGCGTTTATCTCCTGCCAAACCTGCTGACTACGGCCAGCTTGTTCATTGGCTTTTTGGGGCTCACCTGGGCTATCCAAGGTGACTATGCTGCGTGTGCCATGTGCATTCTTTCAAGTTGTATTTTCGATGGTTTGGATGGAAAGGTTGCGCGTTTGACCGGGACGACAAGTGAGTTTGGTGTACAACTGGATTCCTTGGCTGATCTTGTCGCTTTTGGCGTTGTCCCGGCCACCATGACCTATTTATGGGCTTTGGATGGATTTGGACGTCTCGGTCTTATGGCCGCTTTCCTTTTCATGGCTTGTGGCGCTTTGCGGTTGGCCCGGTTCAATGTCCAGGCTGCTACCAGTTCCAAGAAGCATTTTGTGGGGCTGCCCATCCCGGCTGCAGCGTGTTCGCTCGCCACACTGGTTCTTTTCACAGAATATGTTCCCCAGGCGTATATGGAGACGGTCCTGCCCATATGTACCTTGGTGCTTGTTTACGTGCTGTCCTTTTTCATGGTGAGTACTGTGCGTTTCTACTCATTCAAGGAAATCAGTGCCTTCAAGGCGCACCCTTTTAGTTGGATGGTCACAGCCATTTTGCTTTTTTCTCTCATTGCTTCTCGACCAAAAGTCTTGGGATTCCTCATTTTTCTTGGCTATCTCATTTCTGGTCCTCTCTACACTCTTTTCCTACTATCCCGCAGAGGCAAACGACTACTACGGGATAGCTCCAAGGAAGAGCTAGGCTAGCTCTCACTCATCCCATACTAGTACGTCGTACTAATCTCAATCGCCCACATGCAGCATGTGTTGGTGATTTTCGTATATACTTTGTCCAACATTTATTGATCATATCCCAAAAGGGAAAATCGGAGGATACCATGGCTGAAAGAGTTTATGTATTTGATACGACATTGCGTGATGGAGAGCAGTCGCCAGGTGCTACAATGAACCTGGATGAGAAAATCCGGATGGCACGACAGTTAGAAACCCTCGGGGTTGATATAATTGAAGCTGGTTTTCCTATTGCCAGCCAAGGTGATTTCGAAGCCGTTCAGGCAATTGCCAAGGTGGTTGAGTCGGCGCAGGTTGCTGGATTATGTCGCTCTGTAAGCGGTGATATCGATCGATGCTGGGAGGCTATCAAGGAGGCCAACCACCCCCGTATTCATATCTTTTTGGCAACCAGCGAAATTCATATGCAGTACAAGCTGGGGAAAACAGCTGATGAAGTTCTTGCCATGGCGGAGAAAGCTGTCAAGCATGCCAAGCAGTATACCGATAATATAGAATTCTCCGCTGAAGATGCATCTCGTTCAGATTGGGATTTTCTTGTTAAAGTGACGGAAACAGTCATCGAGGCAGGGGCCACTGTCGTCAATATACCTGACACCGTAGGCTATACGCAGCCTTTTGAGTATTATGAGATGATCAAATATCTCAAAGACAATGTAAAAAATGTCGATAAGGCTATTATTTCAGTCCATTGTCATAATGATCTTGGGGCTGCTGTTGCCAATAGTCTGGCGGCTGTCCGTGCTGGAGCCAGACAGGTGGAGTGCACGATTCTTGGTATTGGGGAGCGTGCCGGTAATGCCGCACTGGAAGATCTGGTGATGACTCTCAATACCCGCAAGGAGTTGTACGACGTTGAAACAGGAATCAAGACAGAGCAACTTTTCCCTTCATGTCGTCGTCTCTCTCAAATAATAGGGATGCCAATCCCGCCCAATAAAGCCATTGTGGGAGCGAATGCCTTTGCTCACGAATCTGGTGTGCACCAGGATGGTGTCATCAAGAATCGGTTGACCTATGAAATCATGACTCCGGCATCAATTGGGAGAACGAGTAATGATATCGTAATCGGTAAGCATTCTGGCTCCCATGCCGTAAAAAACAAGGCTATAGAACTTGGATATAGCTTGGATGACGAGCAGGTCATGATTCTTTTCAAAGCCGTTAAAGATCTGGCTGATAAAAAAGAGCATGTGTTTGATGAAGATGTCGAAGCCATGATTCTTGAGAGCGTTTACCGCCGTCGAGATCGTTTTCGGTTGATTGATATGTCCGTATTTTCTGGCACAGGAGATGTGCCACCACACGCTGCCATGGTCATGGAATTCGGCAGTGAAGGGGATGAGGTTGCTGTCAGGCGAACCAGCGAATTCGGTGAAGGTTCTGTTGACGCCGCGTTCCAGTCCATCTACTCCTTGGTAGGGATAGATCCCAAGCTGGAAGTATATACGGTCAATGCAGTGACACAAGGCTCGGATGCTTTGGCCAGTGTCGCTGTCCGCATTGAGCATGAAGGCGTGAAGGCCGTGGGGCGTGCCAACGATGGAGATGTTGTCAAGGCAAGCGCGCTGGCAATGGTCAACGCTTTGAACAGATTGGAAAAAGCCAAAGAGGAGAAATAGACAATGGGTCAGACATTAGCTGAGAAAATTTTACAAAAACATACAGACCAGGTGATCTCTGGTGCCGGGCAAATTGTCCAGTGCAAGGTTTCCATGGTTTTGGCCAACGATATCACCGCACCGTTGGCAATCAAATCCTTCAAGGCGATGGGAGCACAGGAGGTCTTTGATAAGGATAAGATTTCTCTGGTGTGTGATCATTTCACGCCCAATAAGGATATTGATTCGGCTGAGCAGGTGAAAGTCGTCCGTGAATTTGCTGAAGAGATGGGCATTACCCATTACTATGAATGTGGTGAGGTCGGTGTCGAGCACGCCCTGCTGCCAGAGAAAGGGATTGTTGGGCCGGGCAATGTTGTTATCGGCGCTGATTCTCATACTTGCACCTATGGTGGCTTGGGAGCTTTCGCAACAGGTATGGGGTCCACTGATATCAGTGCTGCCATGGCTCTTGGAGAGACCTGGTTCAAGGTTCCCCCGACGATCAAAGTCAATTTGACCGGAACCCCAGGCAAGTTTGTCGGTGCCAAGGATTTCGTGCTGAATCAAATAGGACGCCTTGGTGTCTCTGGTGCTCTCTACAAAGCCTTGGAGTACTCTGGCGAAGTTGTTGATAACATGTCTGTTGAAGGACGTATGACTATCGCCAACATGGCCATTGAAGCAGGTGGAAAGGTCGGTTTGTTCCCTGTTGATCAAAAGACACTTGATTATGCCGCTACCGCAGGGTTTTCAGGCGGAGAAGCTATGGTAGCCGATCAGGATGCCACCTATGAGCGGGTACTTGAGATTGACGTGACCGACATGGCTCCACAGGTCGCTTGTCCGCATCTTCCCGATAATGTCAAGGCTGTCGATGATACCTCCGGGTTGCAGATTCATCAATCGATTATTGGTTCTTGTACCAATGGTCGTATTGAAGATATGCGTGAGGCAGCCGCTCTTTTGAAAGGACGCAAAGTCAATTCCAAGGTTCGTTGTATTATTTTACCTGCCACTCCGAGCATTTGGAAAGCGTGTATGAAAGAAGGCCTGATGGAAATCTTCATGGATGCCGGATGTATTGTTGGCCCTCCGACTTGTGGTCCCTGTTTGGGAGGTCACATGGGGATTTTGGCCGGTGGAGAACGTTCCATTGCCACGACCAATCGTAATTTCAAGGGGCGCATGGGGTCTTTGGAGAGCGAAGTGTTTTTGTCCAATCCCTCCGTTGCAGCCGCAAGTGCTGTTGCCGGAGAAATCATCAATCCTGCCAAACTGTAGGAGATACAGATAATGAAAGTTGCTGGAACCGCTCATAAGGTGGGCGATCATATAGATACGGATGCAATCATTCCTGCTCGTTTTTTGGTAACCACTGATGCCAAAGAACTCGGTGCCAACTGCATGGAAGGGCTTGAAGCTGGTTGGGTTAAACGAGTCAAGGACAATGACGTGATGGTAGGAGGGGAGAATTTTGGGTGTGGCTCTTCTCGTGAACATGCTCCAATATCAATCCTGGGTGCGGGGATTCCTGTTGTTATTGCTCAGTCATTTGCCCGGATTTTCTATCGCAATGGTTTTAATATGGGACTGGTACTGCTTGAGATCGGTGACGATATCAAGAAAATCGGTGATACAGATCAAATAGAAGTCGATACTGCGACCGGTTCCATAAAAAACTTGACGACGGGGGAGACGATTCAGGCTGCTGCCGTTCCTCCTTTCATGCAGGAAATTCTGGATGCTGGTGGATTGGTAGAATATGCAAAAAAGAAATTAGGCTAATTTCCGATCACACTGCGGGATTGTAGAAGAGAGATAGAAATAATTGGAGAGAGAAATGAAGATTTGTGTACTTCCCGGTGACGGGATAGGCCAGGAGATAGTGGATCAGGCGCTCCGCGTACTGGAGAAAGTCGGTGAAAAATTCGGGCAAACATTTGAAACGACCGAAGCCCTTATTGGCGGGTGTGCCATTGATGCAGAAGGTGTTCCTCTTCCTGCGGAAACCATTGCCAAATGCAAGGATGCCGATGCTGTTTTGCTGGGAGCTGTCGGTGGTCCCAAATGGGATACCATCGATCCTGCCATTCGTCCCGAAAAGGGGCTTTTGGGTATTCGCAAGGAACTCAATCTGTTCGCAAATTTGCGCCCGGCCAATTTGTTCAAGCAGTTGGCTGATGCTTGTTACCTGCGTCCCGATATCGTGGCCAGGGGGCTTGATGTCATGGTTGTTCGAGAACTGACCGGTGGTATTTATTTTGGTGAGCCTCGCTTTGACGGCGAAAAAGATGGCGAGCGTTTTGGGTATAATACCATGACGTATTATGAACATGAAATTCGTCGTATTGCGAAAGTTGCTTTTGAGGCTGCCCGCAAGCGTTCCGGCCGGGTCTGTTCTGTGGATAAAGCCAATGTTCTTGATGTCTCACGTGTCTGGCGTGAAATTGTCATTGATGAACATAAGAACTACTCAGATGTTGAGTTGTCACATATGTACGTGGATAATGCTGCTATGCAGCTTGTTCGTGACCCTTCGCAATTTGATGTGATTGTGACAGGCAATCTTTTTGGTGATATCCTTTCTGATGCTGCCGCTGCCATTACTGGTTCAATCGGTATGCTTCCATCTGCATCCCTCGGTGAAGGCAATCCTGGTATATTTGAACCTATTCATGGGTCTGCACCGGATATTGCAGGGCAGGATAAAGCTAATCCCTTGGCAACGATTCTGTCTGTCGCAATGATGTTACGGCATGCTTTTGATATGACAGATGAAGCTGATTGCATTGAACAGGCAGTTGAGAAAACCCTGGAGCAGGGGTATCGTACAGGCGACATCTGGCAGGAAGGCGGCAAAGCTGTTGGCTGTGTCGAAATGGGGAATGCTGTTTTGGAAAATCTTTAAATTACTTCTCCCCCTGATCCTCTTTAATGGTGGTCAGGGGGATTGTGAATGCCTTCTTTGAGTTGGCAATGAAAAGAGCAAAACCACTTGGAGAATCCCCCAATGGTTTTGCTTTATTGTTGAGTGTCTTTATTAATTCAACTCAAAAGAGTTCGTTGTAACTCGATTGATTTTGATGGCTTTTTTTGCGGTTTCAAGGTCAATGAAACCAAGAGCCAGACAGGAACCCAAGTAGTCCATTTGCATGACGTTTATTTTACCGAGTACCTTGGCATTCTGTTCGCGCGTGATCTTGCCTTCCTGAATCAAATATCGTCCTATTTTCACATTTTCATCGACATCATTCAGATCAAGTTCATTTGCTGAAATGGTGGTAATGCCAGCCTGATTTTTTCTCAGAGCTGCAAGGGCTTGTTCTTTTTCAGTAATTTCTATGCGCAGCTGTATTCGTTGTTTACGCAACTGCTCGTATTGCTGGTATTTTCTGAGTTTTTGCAATTCAAGCTTTTTTATTCGTCTGGCACGGTTTGTCGAGATAGAGTTGATTATGAAAAAGAGACAGATGGCCGCAATGACGAAGATAAGTATGGGTATCAACATGGTTGGAATTAAACCTTCAACGATTCGATTTCTTCGTCCAATTGTTCTTTCTTTTCTTTCAGGGTAGCAATCTCAGCTTCGATAATTGCAATTTTTTGTGTCGTTTTTGCCGTATACGCTTCAACTTCGCCTTTTTTGCGTCTGACCTTATCGGTATTTGCATGGTAGTGGATAATAATGGTGGCGACAAAGAGGAATGCTGCCATGGTAAGTATGAGGTAAAATGTACTGGTATCAAGCATGGTGTGATCATAGGGATAAAGTCGATTTCGAAGAAAGAATATTTTTAAGATGCATACTATAAATACCTGATAATTATAGATTTTGCAAGGTTGTAAGCTCTTCCTCAAGATCAGGCCCTGCTTTTGCCTTACCTTGGGATTCAAGAAACCATATCTTCTGGGATCGTGGCTGTTTTTTGACTTTGATTTCGAGCTTGAGGGCCGTGCTTTTATCCGCAACATCCACACTGCTGATCAATTCGACCGGAGTTCGAGAGCGGGTATATTTGGAAGCTGTGCCTGAGTTGTGTTGGGCAAGTCGACGTTGGAGATTGTTCGTAATGCCACAATAAAGCGTCTCATCAGAACACTTCAGAAGATAAACGGACCATTTTTGCATTGGCTGACTCTAACGGGAAGTTTTCATGTGGTCAAAGCCTCGATATCGCGAAGCTTGCATAATGGCGGTGACCATTATATCCACTGTGCTCAACGAAAAAGGAATCTTTCATTATGTCCCGAATTACTGTCCAAAGTCTTGGTAAATCCTACGGAGGCGAATCTGTCTTTTCAGATGTCGCTTTCGAGGTCACCCCAGGTATGCGTCTTGCCCTTACCGGCCCTAACGGGTGCGGAAAGAGTACCTTGCTCAAGATTCTCGCCGGGGAGATCGAACAGGATGAAGGGCAAGTGACGGTTTCCCGAACAGCGCGGGTTGGGTATGTCGAGCAGGAGATGAAAGGCGATGTTCTTGCCGAAACCCTTTTGTCATGGGTTTTGTCGGCATTGCCGTCGTGGAACTCCTTCTGGAAGGATTGGGAGATGGCTGTCGCTGCTGATGACGGTAATCGTATCGAGAAATTGGCACATCGGCAGGCTGAGTTCGAGGAATTGTACGGGTATAATCCCGACCATAAAGCCAGAGCCATATTGAGTGGGTTGGGGTTTGCTGATGAAGATTTGCTCAAAACACTTGGTGAGCTTTCGGGTGGGTGGCGAGAACGGGCAAAGCTTGGGAGGGTCCTGTTGCAGGGAGCCGATATCCTGCTTCTTGATGAACCGACCAACCATTTGGATTTGGAAGCAGTCGAGTGGCTTGAAGAATATCTTTTGAATTTTCGGGGAGCCTTGGCTTTTGTTGTCCATGATCGGATATTCCTTAACCGTGTAGCAACGCATGTTGTTTTTCTTGGTGCGGGGAAACCGGTTTTAAGGCGGGGAAATTTTGATGATTTTCTTGCTTGGGATGCGGAAAATGCAGATCAGCGAGCCAAAGAAGCTGCCAAGCTTTCCGCTCGGATTGAAAATGAGTACAAATATATCAACAAATTTCGAGTGAAAGCTCGTAAGGCAGCTCAAGCTCAAAGTAAGCTCAAGAAAGTTGAGAAGCTTGAACAGGAATTGAATCAGATAAAAGAGGTACAAGCGACTTCCCACCGAGGGAAAAGCCTCAATTTTCGTCTCCCTGCTCCGAAGCGTGGCGATAAGGTTCCAGTTGCCGCTGTTGATCTTGAGTTTGCTTATGAGGGAGAAAACTCTGTCTGGCCAAAGCTCAATTTTCAGCTCTTCAGGGGCAAGAAGATTGCTCTTGTGGCTCCTAATGGGGCGGGGAAGTCTACGCTCCTCAAGCTGATTATGGGGGATTTGCAACCATATGCAGGGCATACCAAGATTGGTAATGGGACAGAGGTCGGGTATTTCAGTCAGCACCAGCACGAAATCTTGAATCTTGGTAATACGGTCATCAGTGAGATTCGACGTCTGTCGGACCCCGGTTTGACAGAAGAGCAGGTCATGAGTGTACTTGGGCTGTTTCTTCTTGGAGAGGCTTTTTTTGAAAGAAAAGTTCAAGCGCTTTCAGGTGGAGAAAAAAGTCGTCTCCTTTTAGCAACTCTTTTTTTGGCTCGTGCAAATTTTCTTATTCTTGATGAGCCAACCAACCATCTTGATATTGAGACTCGAGAGGGTTTGATTCGTGCGCTTAAGGATTATGAAGGCACGTTACTTTTTGTCGCTCACGATCGTTACTTGCTCAATGAAGTTGCCGAAGAGGTCTGGTCTCTTGAAGAGACAGGTATTACACAGTATCTTGGAGGCTTTGAAGGATTTTACGCAAAGCGTAAACAGGAAGAAGCATGCAAGGCCGGAGTTGCCTCCTGTAAGCCTGAAGAAATCAGGGAAAAGCGTAAATTGAGTAAAGATGAAAAACGGCGACAGGCAGAGAATAGAAATACTCTCTATCGTAAGCTCAAGCCGTTGCGAAAGGAATATGAAAAGTTGGAATCCGACCTTGAAAAGGTTTTTGATGAACAGGCGGAACTTGAAATGAAGATGAATGACCCCGCGACATATGAAAGACCTGAAGATGCATTGAAGTTGAATGCCGCTTATAAAGATGCAACGGAATGGGCTGATAACCTTATGATTCGCATGGGAGAGTTGGAAGAACAGATTGAAGCTGTGACCACTGAATTTGGAGACGAATGATGAAACCGGTACTTGATGTCGTCGCGGGTGTTATTTGGAAAGATGGGCAGTATCTTGCTGTGGAACGTCCAGAGGGGTTCAGAATGGCCGGGATGTGGGAATTCCCCGGTGGCAAGGTTGAAAAAGGGGAGGCTCGCGATGCAGCCCTTGTTCGCGAATTGCAGGAAGAATTGAACATTACTCCGACAGAGTTTTCATTTTGGCGTCACTTGGTCCATGAATATGATGATTTTTTTGTCGGGTTGCAGTTTTATACCATTACAGCCTATTCTGGAGAACTGAAGCCTCTTGAGAATCAACGATTACAGTGGGTTGACCCCTCCCTGCCTCCGACACTCGAATACCTTCCCGCTGACATCGCGATTGTTGAAGCATTGCATCACTAATTGAATCAGGACATGGCGGGAATGACAGTCACTTCGTCATTGAACGTTCCGTAAAGAAGGCGTATGTAATTTCACTTACCTGTTTAAACAATAAGCAGGTTTCGAAACGAATTTTTAAGGAGTATCCATTGCGTGTCTGTGATTTGATCGAGAGAAAACGTCCTTTTATTTCTTTGGAGTTTTTTCCCCCAAAGGAAAAAGATGCATGGCCAGGCTTTTTTGATGTGGTCGAAAAGCTCAAGGAACTGAAGCCTCTCTTTGCTTCCGTGACTTATGGCGCCGGTGGCGGCACTCAGGATAACACTCTTGAAATCGCAACCCGCATGAAACGGGATCATGGAATAGAGCCGATAACACACCTTACTAGTGTGGGAGCTTCTGCAGAAAAGCTGGATGCTTTTTTGCGAAACTTGCGGGATGCCAATATCGAAAATGTGTTGGCTCTGCGCGGCGATCCTCCTGCTGGGGTTCCTGATTTTGATTTTAATGCGCAGGAATTCAAACATGCGACGGATGTTATTGAGTTTATAAGAGAGCGGTATCCTGAAATATGTGTTGGTGGCGCAGCCTACCCAGAGCCGCATCCAGAGTCATCGACCATTCAATCTGACTTGGATATGGTTGATCTTAAAGTAAAAAAAGGTGCCAAGTTTCTTGTCACTCAATTGTTTTTCGATAATCGCCTTTATTTTGATTATGTTGAACGTTTGAAGCTCATGGGATCGGATGTGCCGGTTATCCCCGGTGTGTTGCCTATTATGAGCCTCCGTTCCGCGAAGTTTATCCTTGGTCTGTGTGGAGCCGCCATCCCTGGAAAATTCCTGAGTGCTTTGGAAAAAGCACATACTGAAGGCGGCGACGATGCTGTGTATGCCCTTGGAATGGAATATGCTGTCAAACAGGCCAGAGAATTGGTGGACGGGGGCGCACCGGGTGTTCATTTGTATACGCTTAATCGAGCGGAGGCTTGTCTCGAAATTGGCAGAAAGTTGAATTTTTAAGAGAGATTGGAGAGAGTAATGAAGAGCAATCCCGTTGTAGCCGTATGTGGAGCAACCGGCGCGGTCGGTCAGGAAATGTTGAAGGTTCTGGAACAGAGAGAATTTCCGTATTCCAAAATAATTCCGATGGCTTCTGCCAGGAGTGCTGGCAAGAAAGTGGAGTTCAAAGGAGAAGAGTTGACTGTTGTCGAGTTGACTGAAGATTCTTTTGAAGGTGTTGACTTGGCCCTGTTCTCCGCAGGTGGGTCAACTTCCGAAAAATTTGCACCTATCGCTGTTCAATCAGGTTGTGTCGTGGTGGATAATTCTTCTGCCTGGCGTATGGATGATGAGTGTCCTTTGGTTGTGCCTGAAGTGAATCCGGAAGACCTTGACTGGCATAAAGGCATCATTGCCAATCCCAATTGTTCAACTATTCAGATGATGGTTGCTTTGAAGCCTATTCATGATGAAGCTCGGATCAAGCGGGTTGTGGTTTCCACATATCAGGCTGTTTCCGGGACAGGGCAGAAGGCTATTGAAGAGTTGGAAAACCAGACTCGTCGTCTGATGTCGGGACAGCCTGTTGTGGCGGATGTCTATCCTCATCAGATCGCATTTAACTGTCTGCCACAGATAGATGTGTTCATGGAAAACGGATATACCAAAGAAGAAATGAAGATGGTTCACGAAACCATCAAGATCATGGGGGACCCCACAATCAAGGTTACAGCGACCTGTGTTCGGGTTCCGGTATTTTATGGGCACAGCGAATCTTTGAATATAGAGACCCAAGAGAAAATGAAGGCAGATGATGTTCGCGCTCTTCTTGCGAAATCTCCCGGTGTGATAGTCGAAGATTACCCAGAGAAGAAAGCATACCCCATGCCGGTAGATGCCGCTGGTGATGATGCAACCTATGTCGGCCGTATTCGTGAAGATGAAACCATTGAGAACGGTATTAACATGTGGGTGGTTTCCGATAATATTCGCAAGGGTGCCGCGCTGAATACCATTCAGATTGCTGAGACGCTGATACAACGAAATCTACTTCGCGTTCCCTAAGGAAAAATAAGATGGTGAAAATTGCAGACAAGGACACCTATCTGAAGGCCATGCTTGAGTGTGAACGTCCTGGCGCATCGGAGGTTCATGCTTTTTATGAGCATCGTGTCGGGATGATCTGTACCGATCCAGCTTTGATGCTCATGCCTTGGGATGATCATCTTGTTCATCGGGGAGATGGTATCTTTGAAACGATGAAATTCGTGGGGAAAAAGCTGTATCAGCTGGAACCTCACATGGAGCGTATGAAGCGGTCAAGTGCTGCTATCTACCTGGAACCTCCATGCTCCTGGGATACAATCAGCCAGCTTGTGCTGGATGTGGCGCGTGCCGGAGAGAGTGATGACGGTATGGTTCGTGTGCTTCTCGGACGCGGGCCCGGCGGCTTTGGTATTTATCCTTCTGAGTGCCCAGAGGCCAGTCTGTATGTCGTCTCGTATGCTCTTCATCACAAAGCTGATACCGTCTATGAAAATGGTGTTACCGCCTTCAAAACATCAATTCCCGCCAAGCAATCCTATCTGGCGACAATCAAATCCATCGACTATCTGCCAAACGTTTTAATGAAGCGCGAAGCAGAAGAGAAGGGATATGATTTCCCATTTTGTTTTAATGGTGATGGGTTCCTGGCTGAAGGGGCGACTGAAAATGTCTGTATAGTTTCTCAGGATGGTAAATTGGTCATACCTGAATTCACCAATGCTCTGGCGGGAACGACGCTCATGCGTGCCGTTGATCTGATCAAGGGAGAAATGCCAATTATTTTTCGTGGGATCAGTGAAGAAGAAATCCTCGAAGCCAGGGAAGTGGTTATTGTCGGCACGACTGGGGATGCTATCCCGGTGGTGCGCTTCAATGGGAAACCTATTCATGATGTTCGGCCAGGGCCTGTGGCTTACCGAATTCGAGAATTACTGGTAGAAGATTTGGAGAAAAACGGTATTGCTTTGTAGCCTGATGGTATGATGAAAAATGGTTGAGACAGCCATGTTTTGCAGATTGCTATAAACATTTGGTAGAGGCCGCCCATATATTGGGTGGCCTCATCTTTTTACCTGCTGGCTTCCACTGTCAGTGGGGACAGATCGAATTGACGTATCGCCTCTTGTGCGAGGACGTCGGTTCCCATTGTCTTCATATGAAATTCGTGAATCATGCGTGAAACCTCCACGGCGGTAGGGATTACCATAAAATGTGCGGCCTGTGCCCAGGATTCTCCTCGGAGATAAGACAGTGCCCACTTCACAGTATGAATGTGGAAAAAAGCCTGATTGTTTATGACGATCATTGCCTTGCATCGACCATCTTCTGCTCGTTCCCGGAAGCTGATCTTGACATGTTCACATGATGCCAGAGGGTAATTTATATGGAAGAATCTGCTTCCGGTGTTGGCAGCTTGAATCCACATTTCCCAGTCGCGATAGATCGTGTTGTTCTTGAATCCATCGGTTCTCTCAAAAGCCTCACGTCTCATACTCACAGCTGGTCCAAGAATGTTTCTGGATTGGAGCAAGGATTCATCAAAGTCAGGCAATTGAACCATGCCAGGTCGAATGGACGAAGCCTTTCTCGGAGCCAGGCGGATATAGTCAGTGTAAACAATATCCGCCTCAGGTGAACTTTCATAGACTGAGAGCACTGTCGTCAGATACTTGGGATCAAGACGATAGTCGGAACGGACAAAAAGGATCAAATCTCCTTGTGCCGACTGGGCTGCGAGGTTGCGCGCTTCCGAAGGTGAGAGAGTCTTTGGAGCTGGTATCAAGTGAATTGCTTCAATTCCGGCAATGGCAGACCAGATAGAATTTGATACTGTTGAATTTCCTTCTTCTATAACTATAAGAATTTCAACCATTTCTAAGCCGGTTGATTGTCGGGCAATTGATTGCAGCAAGCGGGGGAGGCCTGGATGGGGTTCCAAGTCGGAAACGAGTATGGAGACATTCTTGATCGTCTGCATCGTTTTCCACCAGAGGGTTGATATATAGAGACACTCGCTCTATGCGTGAGTATAAAATTATCCTCACTCGTGCTTTTTTTATCGGCGTAATAATGGAAATCTTTAGGGACAAAAGTGTTTCACTTGCAATAAATCGATGTCGTTGTCTTGAGTCCTTTGCTTGCACAGGACCCAACCTTCACGTATGTTTTATAAAAGTCATTGGTTTTCTCTGGGGCGTCCCCTTATGATCGGACGATCTTACTCATACTTCACATGGTGGTGATGCGTGGCGATTTTTAAATGCGATTCCTGCGAATACAAACGGAATGTCCCGGATTCTCTTACGGGGAAAAAAGCAAAGTGCCCTGAGTGCGGTCGAGGTGTGACCATTGTCGAGACCCTCTTGCCGGGTGGTCATTCTTTTGAAAAAACAGGAAGCATTGAGCTGGGTGTGACCAATTCAAATAGGGTGGATCAGATATCCCAGGGCATAGGTGAGGGCGAAGATATTGTCTGCGATCAGTGTGGGCATGTGATGCAGGACTCTGATGAGGCGATGACCACGTGTGCCCATTGTGGTCATGCTCTCAAAAGAAACTCTGACGCGCTGAAGGTGACAGAAGAGAATATCGACGTAAGTGACTTGGCCAACGAAAATGCGCCCGATATTTGGGAGTCTGATTTTCCGGGCAATCTCAATGTTTCAAGCACTTCTCTTGATGCAGAAGAGGAGTGGCAGGGGTGGAGACTGTTTGAAGGGAATCTTGCGTTGAATGTTTTTTCCGGTTTGGTCTCCGGTCTTCTCGCCTTTTATTTTGCAGTGGCCATGTCGTTGCTCGCAGCTTCTCAAAACGGCGTGCATGAGTTGTTGCCGTATATCCTCTCCACTGCTTTGACGGGGATGGCTATTGGGTGTTTTGTTTTTGCCTTGATGAGCAGAATTCCATTTGCTGTTTCCGGCCCTGGCACCATTTCAGCTGCGATTCTTCTTTTCTTTCTTGGTTCTATCTATCGAACCATGGCAGGAACCTATTTGCCAGAAGAAATAACAGCTACCATCATTGCATCCATCATTGTCACTTCTCTCTCCGCTGGTGCTGGTTTGTGGCTGGTGGGTCGACTGAAGGCCGGAGAACTCACCAGATATATACCTATTCAGATCATTGGTGGAGTGATTGGGGCTGTTGGAGTGTGCGTGGTCATTGTGGCCTTTGAGTGGATGGGGAACTTTCCCATGGATTGGGGAAATGTTCTCGATACTTTCAAGAATTGTCTTCTTGGGATGAATGCCGCTGAATGCGTTTCAAGTATGGGGCCAGGGGTTGTTTTTGGCCTCGTTCTCTTCATGGGACTTCACAGATTCAAGAATTCCCTGTTTTTGTTAGGTCTTCTTCTCGTCGCCTCTGCCGTCGGCTATGCCTGTGGTATATGGGGCAATGATGTCATTACACAGTCTCTTGCCATGCCTGTCCCTGATTTGGAGGGAGGCGTTCCCTTATTTACGGTCAAGTTGCTTCAGTCTGGATTTCATCAAATCCAATGGCATATCATGAGAGAGAATATCCTCTTTATCGGCGCGTTGGCTTTGCTCGTCATGCTGACAACCATGTATAGAACAACCAGACTCGAATTGCTCTTGGGGAAAGAAGTCGATTTGAGCAAAGAGTTCGAGGCTCTTGGCATCACAAACATTATTTCCGGGTTATGCGGAGGTATGCCGTCGGCCCTTTCCTATGGTCGGAGTGCCGGTAATCGTGCTACCGGCGCAACCGGACCACTTTCCGGCATTGTTGCGGGTATCGTGTGTGCTGCTGGATTATATTTTGTGGATACCGTGCTTCCTCTGATTCCTCGGTTTGTGCCGGAAGGATTGTTGCTTTTTTCTGGGGTTGCGCTTGTGAATGGGTGGATGTTCAAAGCCAAAACTGCTTTTACTCGTCGAGACGATCTTTGGATGTTGTGGAGCGTTTTTCTCACGACTCTTCTATGCGGGCTGGTGGTTGGAGTCGGATTCAGTGTCGCTTTGGCCTTGATGGTAACTGTGAGCCGGAATAGCCGAGGTGGTGTTATACGAAATATTCTTTCAGGAGCGAACCACCGCAGCAATGTTGATAGAGCTCCGGCTCAGCAACGGACACTCAAGGAGTATGGCGATCATATTCATGTCATCCGGTTGCAAGGTTTTCTCTTTCTGGGGTCAATGCGAAGTCTTATCAAGAATATCCGTGAAAGGATGGAGGAAAGAGACCTTCTGCCGGTGGAGTATCTGATCTTGGATTTTCGAATGGTGAGTGGGGTCGCTTCTGCTGCGAGCGTCGGCTTTGAAAAGTTGCATCAACTTGGAGAAGAGTATGGGATTGATATAATCATAACCAGTGCGCCGCTCGAACTTGAAGAGCATCTTGAGAAGAGTGGACATCTCGGTGATCACCACGGTGCATTCAAGGTCTTTTTCAATTTGGATTATGCATTGGAATGGTGTGAAAACCATGTGCTGGATGCGGAAAATATGCTTCACATGAAGCAGATGACCTTACCTGAGCTTCTGGCTCCGGTCTTTCCTGAGCCGAAATATATTCCTGCCCTCATGAAGGTCTTGAAACGAGTCGAAGTTGCGAAGGGCGAAGTCCTGTTCAGGCAGGGGGATATTTCTGATTCACTCTTTTTTGTGGAATCCGGCCGACTTGATGTAGAACTGGAGATGGAAGGCAGAAAGATTTTGCGGTTGAAAAAAGTAGGTCCGGGTGCCGTGTTCGGGGAAATGGGGATTTATACCAGAGAACCTCGGACTGCGACTCTCAAAGCTACAGAACGCTGCGTTTTGTACATGATGACAACAGAGAAATTGGCAGCCGTAGAAAAGCGCGCTCCCATGCTCGTTTCAGCTCTTCATAAGTATATGGTCACAATGTTGTCAGGTCGACTCGGTGACGCTAATATCAAGGTCCGTGACTTGATGTCCTAGGAGCTTTTGAGTTCTGGGAATTCATGTCCCATATATTCCTTCAGTGCCTCTTGCCATGAACGGGGTGTGATCCCTGTGAGTTGGGTGAAGTCGGAAAGATCAAGCACTGAGTATTTTGGTCTGACTGCTTTGGTCGGATACTTGTGTGACGGAACCGGCTCAATAGTGCAGTTTAGCCCGGCTATTTTGACAGCTTCTGATGCAAGTCCGAACCATGACGTTGTCCCTGAATTGGCGAGATGGTATATGCCATTGGCGTCATGTCTGATGAGGGCCAAAGTGTTTTCAGCTATATCAGTGGTATATGAGGGCGATCCTATTTGATCGTTGACGACAGTAATCTGCATTTCCCTTTGAGCAAAGGAAAGGATCTTTTCGACAAAATTCATTTTCCCTGCCCCGAAGAGCCACGAAATACGAATAAGCAGAGTCTTGTCATAGCCAAATTCGAGCAGGTTTCTTTCCCCTTCGGCCTTGCTGATTCCATACACCGAGAATGCGCCC
Source organism: Pseudodesulfovibrio piezophilus C1TLV30 (assembly GCF_000341895.1). NCBI lineage: Bacteria > Pseudomonadati > Thermodesulfobacteriota > Desulfovibrionia > Desulfovibrionales > Desulfovibrionaceae > Pseudodesulfovibrio > Pseudodesulfovibrio piezophilus. The sequence goes on from NC_020409.1 coordinate 130,157, forward strand.
GGTTTGTCAGTGACCCCGTACGGACGTTTCTTATCCCCTCTGAACACAAAATCTGTGCTGTAATGGACAAGGAGAATGTCCCGTTTGGCTGCTTCAACTGCTAGGAGTAGAGGGGCGGTGGCATTGAGGGAAAATGCGGCTTCTGTTTCATCTTCAGCACGGTCAACGTTCGTATATGCGGCAGCATTGATGATAAGGTCCGGATTGATTTTGTTTAGAATCTTCTCAATTCCCTTGGGGTTGAGGATGTCGCAATCCGAACTGGAGAGGGGGATCGGAAGAGCCTTGGCGACGAGGAGAGCTTTGGTGACAGCTTTCCCCAATAGTCCATTTTTTCCCCCAAAAATAATGACGTGTTTACCTTTGAGGTCCACTAGGAACGCTCCTTGTACCATCTGTCCATGAAGTTCTTATACTCACCGCTTTGAACTTGATTGAGCCATTGTTGGTTTGATTCATACCATGCGATGGTTTTTTGTAGCCCTGTCGCGAAGCTGACGGTGGGGGCAAATCCGAGTTCTTCTGCTGCAAGAGCAAAATTCATGGCATATCGTTTGTCATGGCCGGGTCTGTCGGTGACATAGGTTATAAGGCTTTCCGGTTTGCCCACTATGGATAAAAGCGTTTTAACGACATTGATGTTGGTTTCTTCTGCATCTCCACCAAAGTTGTAAACCTGTCCTTCCCGTCCTTTGAGCAGCGTCAGCTCAACGCCGAGGCAGTGATCGTCAACATAGATCCAATCCCGTATATTCGTTCCATCACCATAAACCGGGAGTGGCCTATCATTGATGGCATTCATGTACATCAGTGGTATGAGCTTTTCCGGGAATTGATATGGGCCGTAGTTATTCGAACAACGGGTGATCAGGACCGGGAATCCATAGGTTTCAAAATATGCTCGAGCCATAAGATCAGCTCCGGCCTTGCTCGCTGAATAGGGGGAGTTCGGAGTCAGGGGGGTCGTTTCAATAAATTGTCCGACATTCCCGAGAGTACCGTACACTTCATCAGTCGAAATATGTACAAAACGGGAGACATGACATTGGCGTGCGCACTCAAGCAAAGTCTGTGTTCCGAGAATATTAGTGGTCACAAATGGGGCAGGATCATTTATTGACCGATCTACATGTGATTCAGCAGCAAAGTTGACAACAGCATCAAACGCCTTTCCAGACAGCAGGTCCATGAGAAGATCTCGGTCGCCGATATCTCCCCGGACAAATGAATACCGGGCTTCATTCTCCTCAAGATCAAGCAGGTTGAGACGATTCCCTGCATACGTGAGTTTGTCCAGGTTGGTGATTGACCAATCCGGGTGTTTCTCAAGCATGAGGCGTATGAAATTGGTTCCTATGAATCCGCAGCCACCGGTTATGAGTACTTTCATGATGAGTGTATCGTATTGTTTTGTGGGTTATATGGCAGCATGACTACCTGAGTGATTAGTACAAGGCGTATGGGGAAAAAACAAGAGACAGGAGAAACTGTCTTGGGTCATTGATCGTCAAGTTTGTTTGATCCGTTGAAAATCAGTCCGGGAGACCCTCTGTTTGGCGTAATGCTTCAAAGAGAAGAATGCCTGTGGCTGTTGAGAGGTTCAAGCTGCGTACTTTTCCCCAAATGGGAATTCGCACACAGGTAGGGTATTGTTCAAGCAAATCTTGTGGCAATCCCCGTGTTTCCGGTCCCAAAAGGAGGACGTCATTCGAATGGAATTGGAATTTGTGGTGAGCTGTGGCAGCTTTTGCACTGGCCAGGACCAACCGTTCGGGTTTGACCGTATCAAGGAAGACTTCGAAGTTGGAGTGAATGGAGACATCTACGTGGGGCCAGTAGTCGAGTCCGGCCCGTCGCAGATGTTTATCGTCCACCAGGAATCCTAAAGGCTCAATGAGGTGGAGCGGGGTTTTCGTTGCAGCGCAGAGGCGAGCTATGTTGCCTGTGTTCGGTGGTATTTCCGGTTCATAGAGAGCTATTTGCATCACCGGGAACTACCTTTTTCACTCTTAGACGTCCAGTGTGAGAGTTGCTTTACCCGGAGAATATCCTTTCAGGGTTCTGAGCATTTCCCGGATGGATGCGGAAATGATTTCTTCGACGAATGGTTTCATACCGACAGGGGCTCCATTGATATCAACGGTGATTGAATTGTGCATGGCCAAGCAAGCTTCGGGTGTGGCAACTCCCTTGACGATGTCTTCTGCCAAGCCTTTACAGTCTGGGCGTCCGCAGGTTTCACAGTCCATACCCGGCAGGAAAAACCCTTTTTCCAAAACCAGATCCCCCAGTTCTTCGATAGTCTTGCAGACTGGAATGGGCCCGAGTGTTCTTTCTCCATAAGAGCCAAGAGCCAATTCTGGATGGAGCCATTCGATTCCATCAGAAAGGTCGCCGGAGAGACAGAGGATTCTGGGCAGAAAACCAAGCTCTTTTCCGCCTTCAACGATAAGTACATCGGCAGTGAGCAAGGGAAGCAGATCAGGTAGAAAGCGATGGCCGTCCCAATGAATAAAAGTTTCATTGGGTCCTAAACCTGCGACGGTGTCACAGATTTCGGCATACCTTGTCGTATCTGTATCCTGCCAGTTGAGGTCATGGTGGCTGAATTTAGCGACTGAGACAGTCAGTCCTTGTTTCTTGAAGTATTGTGCTAACTTGATGCCCAGAGTTGTTTTGCCGGATTTTTTCGGTCCGACCAGAGAAATGGCCTTCATGGTGTTCTCCCGGAAGTATCATTTTATAGCGGTAATATATCCATCGGCAAGGTGGATAGTCTTGTCACTGACCTCTTCAAGCCACTTCAAGTCATGACTGGCAATGACCAAACTGGTCCCGTTGTTGGCCCGAGCTTGAAGTGCAGCTTTGCGGATACGCTCTGCGCTTTGAGTGTCCAAGCTTGCTGTCGGTTCATCCATGAGCAGGACTTTCGGTTTGAGCACCAGTCGCGCGGCAAGGGCAACTCGTTGCGCTTCTCCGCCGGACAATTCATACCATTGTCTTGCCATGAATAAGTCTGGAGCCAAGCCTACTTCAATGAGAGCATTATGAACTTTGGTAGAAATGTCCGACTTGCCTCGTACTTTAAGGCCATAGGCTATGTTTGCGTGAACAGTGCGTTTGAGCAGGTAAGGCTCTTGTACCAATAAGGTGACTTGGCGGTGGACGGCTCCGGGTTTGGTGGAAGTGGGTGATCCCATGAATGAGAGAGTGCCCTGATTGGGGCTGTCCAAAAAGGCCAGGAGACGCAGAAGTGTGGATTTTCCGGACCCGTTGGGACCGGCCAACCCGATGATGCTGCCGCTTTCAATTGCAAGACTTTCAATATTCAGAACAGTTCTACCAGAATATGCTTGGTGAATATGGTCCAAAGTGATGAGTGGGGTCGTCATTGGACTGCCTTTTTTTTGAGGCCTGAAGCAAAAATATTGACGATAAGGGCGACGGTAAGCAAGACCATGCCCAAAGCAATCCCAACGGCAAACTCACCTTTGCCGGTTTCCAGAGCTATAGCGGTCGTAATGGTCCGGGTATGCCATTTGATATTCCCACCCACCATCATGGATATTCCAACTTCAGAGACGATCCTGCCATAGGCGGCCATGGCTGCAAGCATAAGAGAGAAACGGGCTTCCATGATTGTGGCCCATAAAATTTGGCGTGGATTCGCACCCAAGGTGATAAGAGTCATGGGTAAGCGTGTATCAAGCCCCTCGACAGCATTGGCTGTCATGGCGATGATAATGGGCAATCCTAGGAGGGTTTGGCCCATGGCTATGCCGGGGACGGAAAAAAGAAGGCCGGTTCCGCCCAGAGGACCGTGTTTCGTGAGGAAGGCATAGACAAGAAGTCCAATAACGACTGTGGGAAAGGAAAGAAGAGTATCAACGATGGTTCTGACGGATTTTTTTCCTGGGAACCTTTTATGTCCGAGGAGAAATCCAAGAGGGATTCCGATTGCAAGGCTACAGGCCATGGAGAGAGATGAAGCCCAGACCGTGGTAAGAATGGCTGAATACGTTTCCGCATCACCTGAGAAGAGGAGAACGAATCCCTGGAGAAAACCTTGTAGGAGAAATTCCATACATTTCCAATGTCAGGGGGCAGGGCTTTTGGCCCTCCCCCCGTGTGAGTGTTGTTTTACTGGGCGTTTGGAATGAAGAGCTTCTTGCCGAGCAGTTTGAATTCTCCGATAGCTTTTTGAGTATCAGGAGAGGCCATCCATGCGATGAATTGTTTTGCCAGATCATACTGAGCATCTTTGCAATGAGCCGGGTTCACGGCAAGAGCGCTGTATTGGTTGAAGAGAACCTTGTCTCCTTCCACCAGGACTTTGAGAGGGGCATTACCACCATGATTATCAGCATACTTGATGTAGGTTCCACGGTCTGTCATGGTGTATCCGTTTTTTTCATTGGCGATGTTGATAGTTGGCAGCATACCTTGTCCGGTCTGAACATACCATTCAGCCTTTTCTGGAACAGCCATACCTGCAGCCTTCCACAATGAAATTTCCTTCTTGTTTGTACCGGAATTATCACCACGGCTTGTGAAGACGGCTTTTTGAGCCTCAATGGTCTTCAAGGCATCGGTGACATTCATGCCTTTGACTCCGGCTGGATCAGATGCGGGGCCGATGATGACAAAGTCATTGTACATCAATTCCTTGCGGTCAATAAGCACACCTTTTTCCACATATTTCATTTCAGCGCCGGGAGCGTGCACCAGGACAACATCGACATCGCAATTCTCAGCCATTTTCAGGGCCTTACCAGTGCCTATGGCGACAAATTTTATTTCGATGCCGGTATCTTTCATGAATTTGGGAACAATCAGTTCATCCAGAAGACCAGTGTTTGCAGTGCTGGTTGTGGTTGCCATCATCAGGGTTTTACCCGCCATTGCAGGCATGGCCAGCGCGAGCGTCAGAACAAGTGCCAGTGCAAAAGAGTAAAATCTTTTCATTGCAATCTCCGTAAACTGTTAAGTGTTATATCAACCCAAATGTCGGACTGATAGCTATTCGGTATCGTCTCGGTAAAATTCACCGGATTTTTGAACATCCATTTCCAACACCTCGGAAGCTTTCCGCATGGCGTAGTTTTCTACATCCAAGTAAAAATGGAGAAATTTTTCCATGAGTTCTTTGCCGTAAGGTGAAAGGTTGAATCTTTGCCCTTTCCCTTTTGTCTTGGCGACCAAAGGTTGGCCAATTCGTTCTTCGGCATTTTTCAGTTTTCCCCATGCGCGTCGGTATGACATCCCGAGTGCCTCAGCAGCTTTTCGAAGAGACCCGAGCTTCTGGATGTGTTGCAGGAGTAAGGTGCTGCCTATGCCAATATAGATTTCATTCTTCTGCTCGATCCACACTCTAAGACGGAGTGTCGCTTCATTTGAATCAGTCATGGTAAATCGCATGTTCCGTTTTGCTGTTAAAGCGCATTGGATTAAAATGCACTGAATAAAAATAAGTATATGCAGTACTTCACGTATTAAGTCAACTCATGGTATGAGGGGTACGATCTGGCACTGATCGAATATCTTATAGGGATATTTTTTCGAAAGTGAGTGATTTGAGGTCGATGACAAAGATTGAGGCGGCAAGAAGGGAGGGGTGACCTGAGAGCAGTTGGACCGTGAGTGCCGCCATGAGCGAAGCGATGAGTGTCACAGTCGGTGCCGGGCACCCGAGCATCTCTTCCGCTGCATTGTTCCGCCCCATGATTTCAGCTGGGCCAGGTTGACCGGGCAATATCACTCCAACATAGCCTGTCCATCCTGCCAAAGCACCGGTTACCAGAGGAATATCCACTCGGGCAGCAGCCTGCTGCAGTGCCAGCCGTGTTTCCAATCCGCCTAAAGCGTCAATGGCGATATCTGCTCCAGTCAGGAACTCCGGGAGTTCTTTTGGTTTCAGAAATAGATGGCGGGCATCGAATGATACAGATGGGTTTATGGTGTAAGCCCTTTGGTTGGCAGCTCGTGATTTTTCCCAACCGAGAGTCTTTTGGGTAGAAAGAGATTGCCTATTGAGATTGCTTTCTTCAAATAAATCACCGTCAGCAGCTTTAATACTCCCGATTCCTGTGCGGAGAAAAATATCGAGCAGTGTTCCTCCGAGTCCACCCAGCCCTACTTGAGCAATACTGGATTCAAGGAGTAGAATCTGTTCTTGTGCAGGGATTGCGTTTTGATTTCTCAGGTAGCGGAGAGGAGTGATTTTTTGTCGAAGAGCTTGCGCTTCAATTGAAGAACCGGGTTGAGCATGGTGCTTGGCGATTGCTGCAATTGCTTCACTTGAAATTACCTGTTGCGATTCTCCCTTTGAAGAAGAATATGGTTCAGCTTGTTCCGTTATCATATCCGCAAGGGAGATCATGGCTTATCCGCCGCCTACAGGTGGGAAAAGTCCGACCCGGTCACCATTTCTGATTTCACTTTCAGGATAAGCGCGGGCAGAGTTGATGAACATGAGTGAAACTTCGGTTGCCGGAATACCGAGTTTGGTCATGAGTGAGAGTATGGTTTCGCCTGGATCTATAGAAAAATCTTCATGATTTTCAGGCAGAAATTGAGCCAATGTCGCAAAGCATTTTAGTTCTATACCCATATCGTCAGCCTAGACATTTGAAAACGTAAGGTCAATACAGATTCAAAAAGAGACCGGGAATTTCCCGGTCTCTTTAAGTGACTATTTATCTTTGAAGCTAAACTTTTGCTCCCTGAAGTTCATCCTCATCAAGATCCCAGATAACTCCATGAGGAGGCAGGGGATCTGTTTCAAAAAAACGTGGCAACTTGTCATCCATTTTTGTGAACCCTGCACGCTTATTGAATTCTTGTTCATCCTGCATGCAGTGTATGCCGAGATTGACCAGGTCGTCAGTCGTGAAAGTGTTGCCGGTGTAAGCTTGAACCAGATCGGCCATGGCTTGTACTCCATCAGATGCATCCAGGACAGCAAAAGCGACAAAGAGACAGAATCCCATGGAATCAATCGCCGCAGTGGCTATTTGCAAATTTTTGGAAAGCTCGACGTTTCCTTCTTTTTTGAGTCCATCAATATCTCCACCAACCTTGAGGAGGTTTTGAGCAACTCCGTATCCGGCGGTGTGGTCGGCACCCATGGCAGACGTGGCATATGTAACACCAACGCCTTTGACTGCACGCGGGTCATAAGCGGGCATGGATTGTCCTTTGACCGTTGGCAGGCGTTCGACACCGAACGCTCCGCCTGCAAAGTCAACTCCATTGCCGATGATCATTCCCATGGGGTCGTTAGTACCGACCTTGTTCAGAAGGTCAATGGCTGCTTCGCCATCTCCCCATGGAATGATGCCACCATCCATGGCAACGGCAATAGTGTTACCCATTTCAATGGTATCCATTCCCTTCTCGTCACAGATTCGATCCATAATAGCAATTTGATCAATATCTTTGATCAGGGCATTGCCGCCAAATGCCCAGACTGTTTCGTATTCAAAGCCAGAGGTGATATATTCACCCTTGTCATTATTGTATTGCTGTGAGCATTGAATGACACACCCAGCATGGCAGCCTTCAGTTGTTTTCCCGCCACGAGCCTCAATGTTTTCGGCAATCTTTTCACCGGAAATATCTGCAGCATGCTCGACCTGTCCATAGCGGAAGTTCTTGCCCGGCAACGCCCCTGCTTCGTTGACAACATTGACCAGCACTGAAGTTCCGAATCCTGGCAATCCTTGGCCTGTGACCGGGTGATCCTGAAGCATCTTGACCCAGGTCTTTCGGGCTGTTTTGAAAGTCTCTGGATCCGCAGCAGTAACTTTGTTGTTGAATTCAGGGTCGAGAACAAGAGCTTTGATCTTTTTTGACCCCATCACTGCGCCTGTTCCGCCACGTCCAGCAGAGCGGGCCGGACGTTTGTAGGGGTCAGTGAACTGGATTGTTGCAGTCTTTCGAACAGTTTCGCCAGCCGGTCCGATCATGGCTGCGCAGAGTTTGTTGCCGTATTCCTCCAGTAAAATATCGTGTGCAGGATAGTTGTCCATACCAACTATCTTCGAGGCATCACGGAATTCGACTTTCCCATCAGAAATGAAAATTGTTGAAAAAGGGGTTTCGTCTGTTGGTTTGTCTTCAAGGATGATCGCCAAGAGGTTCATCTTTGGCATTTTATGAGCAAAGAGGCCGCCAGAGTTGGATTCTTTTATGCCGCCAGTCAGAGGTGACTTTGTTCCAACAGAGACTCGTCCTGAGTTTGCTGCGGTAGAACCGCCAAGCAGGCCCGTTGCAATCACGAGTTTGTTCTCACTGGACAGCGGATGACAGTCAGCAGGAACTTCCTGATTGATAATCCTTGATGTCAATGCCCGTCCACCGAGGTTGGCATAGGTTCCGACTTCCTCAAAGGAGTACTCTTGGGTTCTTGTGTTAATTCTTAGAATTTGCGGCATGTTGATCCTCACCTGGTTATTGTTTCTTCAATGAAATTCGCGAAACCTTAGCTTTCCCTTGTGTGAAGTTTGACTTTTATACACAATGTAATAAAAAAAAGTCAAAGAAAAACAATGTATTATGCCTAGTTCGACATAATGCTTAGAGATTGAAGTTTCATAAACGGAAAAGGAGAGTCAGTGTGACTGCCATAACATGCATGAAAATTCGAATGAAAGCTGAAGGACGATTTTTATGGAATTTCATTTTGCAAAAAGGATTCTATCTATCAACATTTTCAGGAATGACAGTTCGTCAATTCATGGTGGAAACCATGAAGTTCGAGAACTCATTTGTGGACAATGCTGTCAGAACCGTTTTTCTCAACAGTCGTCCTGTTGATGATATAGATGGCGCGGTTCTTCGAGCTGGAGACTGTGTTGCATTAGGCAGTGCAATGCCTGGTCTGGTGGGGATTTGTATGGGGCGGGACAACCCTTATAAGGAATTCAGAAGTGGAATTGCGGCTGAGTCCATGAGGCTTGAAGGTGCAAGAAGCGAAGAGATTACTGTCCTTGTTAAAGTTTTCAGTACGCTTGCCGTGGAGACTGGAACTGATCTTCTTGAACAGGGGATACGAATCAAAACGCATGACCTTACAGCTTTTCTTGAGAAGAATTCAGCGTATGTAATGAATTGGGATTCGGAGTTGTGCTTTCGGAATACGAGTGATGTCGAAATTCAAGTCGAGTTTATTGAGTAAAAGAAGCGCGAGGAAAAGATGTGAAGGTTCTTATCTTTTTCATTGAGGAGAAGTAACTGAATCGAAATTATGCACTCAAAGAGAAAGCTTGGTTGTCCAAATAAAGCGATATGTTTTACAGACATGGCTCTCAAGGAGTACCTAAGTCTCTCTCATTTTGGCATCCTTGGATTAATGGGGGACAAAGGAAAAAAGCCTCCAGTAGTATAACCGGAGGCTTGAAATTGAAGTCTTTTCACGAGGAAAACCTCAGCTATCGCCTTGCAATACTCGAAATAAATGGTGGGCGATGGCAGATTTGAACTGCCGACTTCTACCGTGTGAAGATTCCTTGGTGTGTCTTCAAGTGCCGTATTTATTGACTTTCGTTACCTTTGTCAGTCGAGTTGTGTGCCAAATGCGTACCAGATTTGGCACATACGCCCGCCCCGAAGGACGGGCGTATTGTTTATGAATTGACTGGAATTGTCCCCTGTGGATTGTTGAATATGCCATCAAGGTTAATGTTGCTCACGCCAAGGCTTGGAATATATATCGCCGTAGTCGTTACCCGTCTGTGCCTCAGTATCAACTGGATGGTTGGCAGGGGAACGCCTGCCTTGGCCAGTATCGATGCCGACAGGTGTTTGATTGCATGCATCCCGAACGGTTCCACTCCAGCACGCTGGCACAGGGTGGGCATGAAGTTAAACCGGTTTCTGTACTAGCCCCCTTCCTGGTTGCTGAAGACTATGTCGCTTCTCATTCCTTCCAGGGTTTGATGGTGCATGAGAAGGTCTTGGTAGATTTCTTGAGTCATGGGAATCCAGTCATACTCCATGCCACCGCCTGAGCGCTTTCTAGTTCCCAGACGAATCTTTTGTCCCGCGAAGTCTATGTCCGACCAGTGCAGGCTGTAGAGTTCATTCTTCCGTGCCGCCGTATGGAGTGCCGTTTTCAGAAGGATTTTGTCCTGTCCTTGGGCGGTATGGAATACTTGCCAGAACTCTTCTTCGGTAGGCATGCGCCTGGGGTGTTGGTCGGCGGGAAGGCGGTCCACCATCGAAAACGGATTGTCTCGGGGCATGAGCAGGTAAGGTATTTAGTTCCCCACGCCCATGCGGATGACAGATGTTTTCGAGCGGTATTGGCGGGACCGTTTCCCCTTTGAGTTGCCACGGATTGCATGATAGCCATAGCCTGAGGCATTCTCAGTTCATTGACTTGACGGTCTCCCGGAAAGACTTCCAGCAGCCGCATGAATGCAAGTTGTTTAGCTTCATAGACTTTGGGAACAAAGCGTTGTCTGGCAAAGTCGAGATGAGCGTTGGCCCACTCCAAGGCCGTGAGGGTCGGGGTGCTTTGTTCTCTCCACAGAGTTTCGTCCGCGCTCATCAATAGACCATTACCGGGAAAGAGGGGACTCGTGTGCGACTGTGGGGCGATCCAGAGGTGGGCTGACAACCAAAATTCATCTGTGTACCGATGGGGAAGGAAAGCCGATTCGTTTCCATCTCACGCAAGGACAACGTAATGATTGCACTCAAGGCCCAAAACTCCTTCGTGGTCTCGAATGCCAATACATGCTCGCCGACAAAGGCTACGATTCCCAACAAGTCTTGGATGCCGTAAAAAAGACAGGTGGTGAGGCGGTAATTCCTCCCCGGAAGCACAGAAAGTATCAAAGGCCATATGATCGTAAACGATATAAGTTACGTAATACCATTGAACGCACATTTGGCTTCTTTAAATAATTTATAAGAATTGCAAGGCGTTATAAAAGAAAATCTTCAAACTACAGTAGCTTGATCGCCTTGGCTGCCATCACAATGTGGATTCAGTGAATGTCGATACAACCTAAGACTGTGGCTGCCATAATTCCCTTTCAGGTTGATTGACCTGCATCACTGCTTCACAAGCCGGTTTACGGACGGGACGGTCAATGCTTGGCCGTTACCTCGCTGGCTTTGGAAGAGTGGGGTGGTGTCACCTAAGTCTACTTCACCCAAATATCTACACAGGGCGGTTATCACTGTTTTGTTGAGTGTTATCCGTCGCTCTTTACCCGTCTTCTTCTCATTTAGAACGAGCTCATCGCCAGCTTCTAGATCCCTAATCCTGCAGATTGTGATCCGTAAAAGATCCGAAGCACGAAGATTCGTATTGATTCCCAGTGTGAATAGAGCCAAGTCGCGAGGCTTGCTCGCGAGGATGGCTTTGGTGGCTTTTACGTCTCGCAGCTTACGAACAGGATCGACAGTAATTCGAGAGCCCGGTTTTGGGTGATTTTAGTTTATTCCTTTCTGCATAATGATTGCCTCGAATGTTTAGTTAACTTATATTAAAAATAATTAAAAGTTAACGAGTATCAAAGGCGTTTTTAAATGGGGTCGGTTGATTTTTTTAACTATCTTAAATTACAGGAAAAGACAAATTGTAAAGCTCGTTAACTTTTACATATTAGTTAGCATGTTGCATTTCGATATTTTTGCTTTCTAGTGGATAGTCAAAATTGATGTGGAGTAGTTGACCGCCAACTCCTGGCAGAGAAGTTCATGGCAATCCTCGATGACGAAATCTCGGCTCGGGAGGCGATTGAGGCTTGCGAGAAGTATGGAAGGCCGTTCGAGCGGCTGTATGTGAACCCGATCAGGACGGGTTTGAGCAATGCAGTTTGAGAAAAGCGTTCAAACATTGTGAGCTCACCTCCGCGTGGGGGGGCGCGTATCATTTGTCAATTACAACATTGACATATCGATTGATGCATAATATTTAATCGTACTTCATTTGGATAAGCATCCAGGGGGGGGCTTCAACCGAATGATACATAGTATAAAGCAAAATCCATCGTAAGGTGAAGACGGAAAGCCTACGGGGCTCGCTTGCGAGATGGCCGGGTTGCCGAACGGAGCATCGTCAAAACTCCCGCTTCCTCTCTATTGCATTGGCTTGCTTGGAATATGTCGCATTTTATGCGCGGGCCTTTGCTTGCGCGTTACGAGGGGGCATCCGTGAGGTTACATGTCTGGGCAAGCGGCCTTATGGCCGAGTCGAAAGTTGAGTTCTGAGCAGAAAAAACTTTTATGTTCTTCTCGCCTTACTGTATCTTGTGTTTGTGGGCGGTGTTGAGGCCCATGCCGCACCGGTTGACGACGCAATTCGGCAGCAGTAGCAAATCCAACAGCAAGAAGAACAGCGCCGCCAAGAGCTGGAGCGTGAACATCGGGAGTTGCTCGACAAGCCACCGTCTGGCGAGGAGTTCCGTATTCCCGAGGGGCCGAAAGCTGCGCCGGACGCACCGTGTTTCGAGGCGAAGAGCGTTGAACTGACCGGTGTCACTCTACTGAGCCGACGCGAAATTGATGCGATCGTCGCCCCCTACGTCGGACGGTGCCTGACCTTGGCCGATGCGAACAACCTCGTCCGCGACATCACCAACGCCTATATCGACAAGGGATACGTCACCACTCGCGCCGCCATCCCGGAGCAGGATTTTTCGAGCGGCAGGCTTGTGATCCTGGTGGTTGAGGGCAAGGTCGAGGGTATAGAATTCAAGGACGGCCAGGAGCTGACGCGGGAGCTCTCGTCGGCCTTTCCGGGCATCGACGGTGAATTTCTCAACCTACGGGACATCGAGCAAGGGCTGGACCAGATGAACCGGCTCCCATCCAACAACGCAAAGATGGAGTTGGTGCCCGGCAATGAGCCCGGAAGCAGCAAGGTCGTCGTCTCGAACGAGCGCAAAAGGACATGGCGTGCCTCCGCCGGTCTCGACAACTCCGGACAGGACTCCACCGGACGCAACCAGTACGTCCTGTCCCTGGGCAAGGACAACCTGCTCGGTGTCAACGACCTGCTCTCCGTCACCGTGAACGCGGACGCCGAAGCGTGGCTCAACGACGAGCACCAGAAAAGCGCGACCTACAACGCCTTCTACACGGTTCCGTTTGGCTATTGGACCTTCTCCGGTTCGTTTAGCTACTACGATTATCGAACCGCTCTCTACAGTGGCGGTGCGGGCTACAGCTCCTACGGCGACACCACGACCACGTCCCTGTCGGTCGATCGCATGCTCCAGCGCGACCAGGACGGCAAGACCTCCGCAGGGATCTCCTTCACCCTTCGTGATACCCAGAACTACTTCAACGGCGCGAAGCTCGCATCCACCAGCCAGGTCCTTTCGGTTGTGGGCGCGTCGCTCAATCACAGCCGCCGTATTTTCGGCGGAGTCGCATCGGGACAGATCGCCATGAGTCGCGGCGTGCCGGTTCTCGGTGCCAAGCGCGACAGGAATCTGAACCACGACGACCCTCGCAGCGAGTTTACCAAAATCACCTATTCGGGCAGCTACTACCGTCCATTTCAGGTCGAAAAAACCAGCTTCTACTGGAATACGTCGTTTTCGGGGCAGTGGTCGGAAAACACCCTCTACAGCGCCGAGCGCATCAGCATCGGCAGCCGCTACACGGTTCGCGGCTTTCACGACGACAGCTTGTCCGGGGACATCGGCACGTATGTGCGCAACGAACTGGGTGTGAGCCTTCCGGGAGATCCCCAGACATCCCCGACTCTGGACGACTGGCTCGGTACCACGCAGTTGTATGCGGCATACGACGCAGGCTACATCCGACGCGATTCCAAGGAAGCCGAAGAGCAAGGCTCGCTCCAGGGCGCTGTGGTCGGTCTACGAACGTCGGGCGGCCGCCTTGTCGCTGACCTCGCCGCCTGCCATCCGCTGGACGCCCCGTCCTTTCTGAAAAAAAATGAAATAGAAACCTATTTCTCCATCAAATATTCATTCTAGCTGCCGGAGTCTTCCATGCTCGAATTCGTGAAACATCTCCTCATCGCGTTCCTCATCGGCCTCATCCTCTGTCCACCCCACATGGTGCACGCGGCAGGGATCACGCCAGACGCGGCGGCCCCGGCAGCCAACCAGGCGACCGTCGATGCGGCCCCAAACGGCGTGCCGCTGGTCAACATCGCGGCCCCGCAAAACGGCATGTCACACAATATGTTCACCGACTTCAACGTCGGTGCACAGGGTGTGATCCTCAACAACGCGGTCGCTCCGGGCGTCTCTCAACTCGGCGGCGCACTGGCTCCCAACGCCAATCTCGGTGGCACGGCGGCCTCGACCATCCTCAACGAGGTTACCGGTAACGGCAGGTCATCCATCCAAGGATACACGGAGATTTTCGGCCAGTCCGCCAACTATATTCTGGCCAACCCCAACGGCATATCAATCAACGGCGGCGGGTTCGTCAACACGCCCAAGGCCACGATGACGACCGGCACTCCGCAGTTCAGCGGCGGTGCGTTCCAGGGGCTGGACGTGCGCGGCGGCGACATCCTCGTCGAGGGTGCTGGGATCAACGCCAACAACATCGACGCCTTCGAGATCGTCACTCGCGCGGCGCAAATCAATGCGGATATCTATGCCAAGCAGTTGAACATCATCACCGGCCAGAACCGGCATAATCCGGTCGCCGGAACAACCACCGCCCTTGCGCCCGACGGTTCCGCCGCCCCTGCCGTATCCATCGACTCCGCCGCGCTGGGCGGCATGTACGCCGGCCGCATCAAGCTCGTTGGGACCGAAGCCGGTGTGGGCGTCAACACTACGGGCATAGTGCAGGCCACCGAGAATCTGGAGATGACCGCCGACGGCAGGATTCAGATCAAGGGCAAGATCTCGTCCGCCCAGAATCTGACGATCACGTCCGCCAATGGCGAAGTGGCGGTCTCCGGGTCCGTCAGGGCCGCTGATACCGCCACCCTGACTGGCCAAACTGTGACCGTAGCCAAACTTGATTCTGCGGATACGGCCATCGTCAGTGCGGACAAGGCCGTGGTCAACGCGGGTACCCTGAACAATGACCATCTGATCGCAGGCGACAGCAAAACCACCGTCACCGCGACCGACGTCAACAACACCGGTACCATCTACTCCGCCGGAACAGCGCTTTACCGGGTCGGAGGCACACTGCACAACAACCGTGGCATTCTTCTGTCCAAGGGCGACATGGTCCTGGAGGGATCGGCCGCCGGGCAGAAGATGGGAACGCTCCAAAACGATTCCGGCCAAATAGAATCCCTGGACGGAAGCCTGACTTTTCGTGCGACCACATTCAATAACAACAACTCGCGGTTTGTCCTGACGCAAGGCTCTTCGGAACTGGCGTATTCCGAGGGCGGTTACTGGTATTACGGCGATGAGGGTGACGAGTGCTACAGCCTGTTTACCCGTTACATAGGCTCCCCGCGCTTCGGCGTGAGTAATGTCGCCCACCAATTGACGCCTGCGCAATTTTCCGCTGCCGGAATTGATGCTTCACGGCATGTGGTGACGCGCGATGAATTGCTGGCCGCCATTGCGGAAACCGATCAGAAGCTCGCCGCCGATGCGAATTACCTGACCTCCACCCAAAAGACAGACCTCGCTCGAGCGCGTTCCGTGGCCGCCAGCGGCAGGGCATACATCATCACCGGAATGGGCAGCGGTGTGGTCTATTCGGCTACCACCACGCAGGACACCGCAACCGGGCAGAATCTCGGTTCCAGTATCGCGGCTCAGGGCAATATCCTCATCGAAGCAGGCGATGCAAAGAATACCGTCAGCAAGATCACCACAGCCACCGGCGACATCACGATCAACGCGAACACGTTCGAAAACGTGGGCATGGGCATATACGAGCGCACCACCTACAAATGGGGAAGCGGAATTTTCCAGAATCACAATTCCCCCTCTGTCATTCCCCTGGGAGGCGGCACGGAAGTCGCCCTGAAGGCAACCAGCTACGCTTACGGCACCCTCGACGCAGGCAACCGTGTGATTATCTCCTCCGGGGCCGTGGCAAACGGCGTTACCGAGCGGGGCGGCATCATCAATCCGCCGGCCCCGGCCACGCAGCAGCAGAAGGTGGCGGACGTCACCACCCTGACCGACGGTCTGCCATCCAACGGCCTGTTCAAGGCCAACACGAACCCGGCGCAAAATTATCAAATCGAAACCAACCCGGCCCTGACCAACCTCGACACGTTCTACGGTTCGGACTACGCCCTCTCGCGCATGGGGTTCGATCCCAATGCCGAGGCCAATAAGCGGCTCTGTGACGATTATTGTGAAACTCGCCTTGTGCGCGAACAGATGTTTGAGCTTTCCGGGCGGCGTTTCCTTGAGTCTGGCACCACCACCGACGCGGAACAGTTCAAGGCGCTTATGGATAACGCTGTTCAGGCTCATACCGATCTCAGCCTTTCCGTGGGAATATCCCTGACTGCCGATCAGGTCGCAGCCCTGACCAGCGACATCGTCTGGTTCGAGAGCCGGGAGGTGAACGGCGAGCAGGTGTTAGTGCCTGTGGTTTACCTCGCCTCCGCCAGTCTGGAAAAGATCGCCCAGGGCGGCTCGGTCATCGTGGGCAAGGAGGTGGCGATCAATACCACCGGCGACATGGCCAACGCGGGATTGATCAAGGCCGACAGCCAGGTGACCATCACTGCCGACAATTTCTTCAACAACAAGGGAACCGTCTCCGGCCGGAACGTAGCCGTGACCGCAACGGATTCCGTCCGCAATACTGGTGGGACCATCGAGGGCGAGAACGTCGCCCTCAAGGCGGGGAATGACGTGGTCATCGCCGCCGACACCATCCAACAATCCAACGCGGACACGACCTACACGCAGAGAGCAAAGGCGGGCAAGGTCAGGGCCGAAAACAGCCTGTCCATCGAGGCGGGCCGCGACATCGGTATCCTCGGTTCCGATGTGGAAGTTGGTGGCGATGCCACCCTCAAAGCTGGCGGCAACGTGGCCGTGTCCACGATGGAAACAACCTTCAAGCATCGTGCTTCCGGTTCGGATTTCAATACCCATACCGATTCGACCTTCAACCGCAAGAGCACCATCAAGACCGACGGCGCATTGACCGTCGAGGCCGGCCAGGACGTGGCCATCCACGGCAGTGAGATCGAATCCGGCGGTGACGCATCCATCAAGGCGGGCGGCAACGTCTCCGTGACTGCCGCCACTGACACGACCGATTTCTATGCCCACAACGAGGGCGGTGGAGGCGGTTTCTTCGGCGGCAAGAAATCCACCACCAGGGAGATGAAGCAACAGACTACCATCGCTTCGGTCATCGAGTCCGGCGGCTCGGTGGATGTCGAGGCCGGAACCTCGGGGCAAGGCGATCTGATCCATCAGGGTAGCCGCATCCAGGCCGCGCAGGACGTCACCCTCAAGGCCGAGGGGGAGATTCAGGTCACGCCCAATCAGGTTCAGAACTACTCGAAATTCCAGGAAGAGAAGTCCGGATTCATGGGTGCCAAGTCCATGGACCTGAGCGAACTGGACACCACCACGAATGACCGGGCGAAGATCAAGGCCGGGCAAAAAGTGGCGATAACGTCCAAGGATAACGTGATCATCCAATCCGCGCGCATCGAGTCCGGCGACACCATGACCATCGAGTCCGAGGAAGGCCAGGTCTCCATGCTGGTCAGCAAGGACAGGAAATATGAGCGCAAGCTCAAGACGGACATGGGCTTTCTCACGTGGTCGTCCAGCGACAAGGGGACGATAGACGAAACCGTTATCCACACGCTTATCGAGTCCGGCGGCGCGCTGACCATTACCACCCCCCAAGGCGTGGTGGTGGAGTTCAAGGAGTCCACGGGCGACGTTCGCAAGGACGCTGCTCTGCTCTCCAACGTGGAGGGCCTCGAATGGATGGGCGACCTTCTGGAGCGTGACGACGTTGACTGGCAGGCAGTCCAGGAAATCCATGACCAGTGGTCGAAATCCGACGGCGGCCTCGGCGCTGGCGGGATGTTGATCATAGCTCTTGTGGCTTCGGCTGTGACAGCGGGAGCAGCGTCAAGCTTGGCGTTGGCCGCAACTGGGCTTGAATTCGCAATGGTCAATGGTGTCTCAACTTTGGTCGTTTCAGGTGCGGAGACGCTGACTGTAGCCAGTAGTATGCAAATGGCAATGTACACCGCCCTTACCGCAGGCATTGTGTCCATAGGGTCACAGGTTATTACAAGCGTTGCTGACGCTGCTGCTGGCGGTGATCTCGGTAGCAATCTCTCTGGCATTGCCTCTATCGACGGCTTGCGCTCGCTTGCCGCATCAATGATCATGGCCGGAACGCTCAGCACATATGCCAGCGATTTTGCCAAGATGGGCTCTGCTGGTGAGGTTATGGCAAAAACCACGGTAAAAACCCTCACCAGTACAATCGTTGAGGGCGAAGGACTTGAGGAATCTTTCCGCACGGCCCTCGGTTCCACCTTTGCAAGCTATGCAAAAGGTGAAATAACCTCCGAGGAATTGAACGACACGGTCAACCTCATCCTCACGGGCGCAACCGGAGCGGCAGGCGCTGCCGTAGCAGGAGGAGACCCGGTACAGGGTGCCTTGAGCGCCATTGTCAGCGAACTTGCGGAGCAGATAAAGGCACCGGAGTTGAGTGAAAAGCAGATAAAGGAAGATGGCCCAAAGGCAAGGCTTTCAAGTTGTTCATATGATGACGCTTGTTCAGGGTCAGATGGCTTCAAGCGATTGACAGACGCTGAAATTGTTCAAAAGGTCCCAGAATTGCCTGCTCTTTTGAGTGACAGCGATATAGGAATGACCACCCAAGTTTTTTTCAACGAGGAAACGAAAGAGTTGGTGGCAGTTTATCGAGGCTCAGATGAGATGAAGGACTTTACATCCACAAACCTCCCTCAGGCTTTCGGCACTGATCTTGGGCAGTATACCAAGCTAAATGAGCAACTCAATGCAATTAAAGCATTAGCGGACACTCTCCACGCAAAAACAATAACTGCTACTGGACACTCCCTTGGTGGTGGCATGGCAGTTGCTGCAGCTTCCACAAAATATGTTTCAAGTGCAGTAGTTTTTAATCCGGCTGGAGTCCATAAAGACACATACACCGCCATCGGAGGGGATGTGAACATAGTACAAAATAAGGTCAAATCATATTCGAGTAGGGGCGATCTCTTGACGAATTTTCAAGACATGTTGAATTTCATGCTCCCCACTGCGGTAGGCGAAAGATATGTCATTGAAGGTGGTGGAGCTCATGGCATTGAAGCCATGTTGTCGGCCTTTGAAACACCAACCCAACCGTAAACCGAATATTATGAACGTAATCATTAAAGTTACAATGTTATTGGTGTGCCTCTGCCTACTCAATGCATGTGAGGGCATGTTTGCTGTTACAAAGGTCGCGTTACAACAACTTCCCAAAAGAGAAATTCGAGTATCCGACGTATTCCCTGAGGACCGCATGGCCCAGAAGTTGGCTACTGCCGCTTCCGAAGGCGATCTGGAAAGAGTGGATGAACTCATCGCAAATGGGGCGAACCCCAATGCAGTTGGGGAAAACGGAATCACTGTTATCGGATGGCTACTCTACCGTCCTAATAAAGCTGGACTCAAGTGTCTCTTTGAGCATGGCGCAGACCCTAATGCCATTTGGGATAAATGGGACACGCAGCGAGGATGGGAGTGGGCATTCATTCATCTGGCAACAGAATTATCGCCAAAAATTGGTACTGATTACCTCCAACTGGCATTGGATGCAGGAGGAAATCCCAATTTGATGGTGAACAATTATTATGAATGGCCCATTTTGATTACTATAGAAAGAAAGTATCTAACTGCTTTTGCTGTACTATATTCATCGGGCGCCAATCTGAACTACAATGGGCATTATTCTCAAACACCGTTGATGCGTTCAGTAACTATTGAAAATTTTGAATTATGTTATTTTCTGCTTAAGCATGGAGCAGACTATATGGCCGGTGCGCCATATGACTGGGCCAAAGAATTTGCAAAAGGGAATGACATCTCAGGCCCAATGTCAGCCATATGGTCAAGCCTTCTCCATGATATCCTGAACCAAGAAGATTCAATCCACAACATGTGGTTTTGGCGTTGCATCGACTTTCTTGAAAAACAAGGAATGAATTTCGCCATTCCTGCGGATGTTGAAAAGTTTCGCCCTGCAGTCTTGGATACAAAGCCTACAGCTTATGAGCTTGAGATTGAAAGACAGAAAATGAAAAAGGGGAATGGCAATGAGTCGTAAATACTTAATTTTTATGCTCGCTTTGCTTGTTTTATCTGCAAATGCATCTGCGGTAGGAAGTACGGACCTCTCACAGGTGAAAACCATTACTCAGACTATCAAACTCTACCAAGGCGTCCTTACTTTTCCACCGCCCATGTGGGTGAATGAAGTCAAAGACCTTGGCAACTCAAAATTCTTCCGGGACCAGCAACGCAATCTGTTTACCCTTGAACAAATCCCCAAAGACCAGGAATTTGATAGCTGGACGAACCTCTACGGTGTTTATGGTTTCTACCTACCGGAATACGACATGAAGCGATTCATCAACGAGTCATTGAATGCCCTTGCCCTTGGCTGCAAAGTGCAGACGAAGTCCAAGATCGTCAACGCAGAGAATGGCATGATCATCATGACCTATATGTGCAAAGACCTCGTGGACCCGCTTGTTGTCAATGGCTACAACACGGAGAGCGGTTTTCTTTTCATGAGTCAGGTCGATCAATCCTTCGCCAAAGTCTACATGGCTTGGCGCTCAAAACAGGAATACATGAAGACCGACAAATGGCCCATGAACGCGGAAACCATGACCGAAGCCGTCGAACGAATGGGAAAGATACGGTATTTCAAGGTAGACTAAGCAAAATTAGAATCAGGGGATTTTCGGGGATACCTTACTAATTAAATTCCACAAATAGTGGAAAAGAGGCCCGGTTCACGCCGGGTCTTTCTCTTGTCCTTTGACATAGCCTAACCATCACCACCTGTAACAGACAGAGAGGCGATGAATAAATCAACATCCTTATGATGACGGTGCTGTTCAATTAATTACAGCTATATTATTTACCTGAACATTCGGCGTTTTTGCGTTCAATACATCCTTACCCCCACTTCCGCTACGGAGTGGGGGGGGGCTTATTCCAAAGGAGGAAATTCGATGAATGATAGTCGAAACGAACTGCAAACTCTCCAACCAACCGAGCACGATGCCGGTGAGATATTTAACGGCAAGAACTCTAACCGCACGGTTCGCGGATTTGCGATTCCGTGTTCATTCACTCCGGACCTCAACCCTGAATATTTGTTCCATGACTCCAGCCGCGACGCCGTGGTCTGGTTCATGGATTCGTCTGATCCACTGTACGTATTCGGGCCTGCCGGTTCGGGCAAAACTAGTCTCATCAAGCAACTCGCGGCTAAGCTGAATTACCCGGTGTTCGACATCACCGGCCATGGGCGATTGGAGTTTCCTGATATGGTCGACCATCTGACCTTGGAAGATTCCAACATGTCTTTTCAGTACGGACCGCTTGCGCTGGCCATGAAGTTCGGCGGTCTTTTTCTCCTAAATGAAATCGACCTTCTCAAGCCGGCGACTGCTGCCGGGCTGAACGGTATCCTGGACGGTGATCCGCTGTGCATCCTGGAGAACGGCGGCGAGGTCATCAAGCCGCATCCGTTGTTTCGGTTCGTGGCCACGGCCAACACCAACGGCGGGGCTGATGAGACCGACCTTTACCAGGGGGCACAGCGGTAAAATCTGGCGTTTATGGATCGTTTCTGGCTTTGTGAAATCGGCTACCCAAGTCCCAAGGTAGAGCGGGAGCTGCTGCATCGCAAGGTCCCTGGGCTGCCCAAGGACGTGCGGACCAAGATGGTGGAATACGCCAACGAGGTCCGCAAATTGTTTATGGGTGAGGCAGACGGCAACTTCCGCGACACTATAGAGGTGACCCTCTCGACCCGGATCCTCATCCGCTGGGCGGATTTGACCGTCCGCTTCCAACCATTAGCCCGACAGGGAATCCAACCTGTGACCAGAAGTGGGTCCACTTTGGTGGACCGCTGAGCGGCATTTTTAAGGTGGACAGTTTTACTGGTCACGCCGCCTGGCGGGGCCACCCCAGAGGGGGGGGGACCCCCTCTGGGGTGGGTCTCGCTTGATATTTCTCCATCGGCTTCCTGCCGTCAAAGGTCTTGTGAGGACGGCGGTTGTTGTAAAATTCAAACCACCAGGCCAAAGCACTCCGCAAGTCAGAGCCAGTCTCCAACTCCCGCAGATAAACGCATTCATATTTCAGCGACTTCCAGAGTCGTTCAATCATAACGTTGTCCATCCATTGAGATCCGAATTCCAGCATCACGCAAAGTCTTTATGAACTCATAGCTGGTAAACTGGCTACCCTGATCCGTGTTGAATATCTCAGGCACGCCGTAACGCATAATTGCGTTCTCCAGAGCCGAGACACAAAAGTCGGCTTCCATCGTGTTCGATAAGCGCCAAGACAAAATAGCACGGCTATGCCAATCCAGGATCGCCACGAGGTACAAGAATCCGCGTTTCATCGGGATGTACGTGATGTCGGCGCACCAAACCTGATTAGGCTTCGTAATCGCCCGATGACGCAGCAAGTACGGGTACGTCTTATGCTGTGGATGGGGATAGCTCGTCTTCGGCTTCTGATAAATCGCCATCAATCCCATCTTGCGCATCAACCGACGCACTCGACCACGACCAACCTGATGCCCTTCATCTCGCAGGATGTTGCGCATCTGCCGGGAGCCGAAGAACGGCAACTCCATGAACAACTCGTCGATGCGTTTCATCAACTCCAAGTTGTACGGAGATTCGCCGATCGGCTGATAGTAATACGTTGAGCGTTGCAGCCTAAGAATTCTGCATTGCCGTCGGACGCTGAGCATTGGATGCTCTTTGTCCACGACTTCACGCCTTCGCTCACAGCTCAGATTTTGGCGAAGGCTTGTTGCAAAAAATCCTTTTCGATAGTGAGCTGCCCGATCTTGGCGTGAAGCTCCTTGATGTGCGCTTCATCCTTTGCTGGCTCTTTTGGGCCTTGCCGGAAAATCCGGCAACGATTTGTTCTTTGGCTTGCTTCTCCCACTGGGAGATCTGATTGGTGTGGACACCATACTTGCTGGTCAGTTCGGAAAGAGTATGTTCTTCGGACAATGCATCCAGGGCAACTCGGGCTTTGAATTCAGCAGTAAATCTTCTTCTCTTTTTGGACTTCGAAAAGCCTCCTTTGGCTTCTATATGTCCACCTTAAGCTGTGGTCCAGTTTCTTAGACCCACTTCTTTTATCGTTTTAGTCAATACTACCCAAAAAGTCGGAACCGCTGTTGGCGGCTTAACCGGTGGGGTTGCCGGATACTTCGGCGCATCCACTGGCGCGGTTGCCGGAGTGCTGGCTGGTGCCATCGCAGGCTTCTTTGTTGGTTCCGCAGTGGGTGGTTAGGTCGGTGATCACATTGATCGAAATATCATCAGTGAATGGCGCTACAATCGTTGCAGTGCAAAATTCGAAACCTAAACCATGGAGATGATTCTGCGCGATTTCTGGACCTTCATCGGCGGCGTGGCTGTTGGCATCCTGACTTAACTGGCGTCTTTGCCACGGAAGAGGGCTACAAACCCCGTACCGTCGAGCAAGACGGGGAAGAGGGGGATGAACTGGAGGACGAAATTGAAGGGGAGGCTGGTGGAAACGAAGGCTTGATAATCCGGGCTATGTAAAAAGAGAGAGCCGCTGGCGGCTCTCAATAAATTGATGCGTTGAAGTAGACCTTGAAGTTGCGTAGGGCTGGGGAGTCATTCAACTGGGTCAAACTCGAAATTCATATTTTGAGACAGCGTCGAGTTATTATTAAAATTTAATTAGTTAGCGCAATTCTCTTTCGAGTAAAAAACCGAGCCACCCCCCTCGGCACCATAAATTTTAAAAGTTATAGCTAGATCGCTATGACTCTTTTTTTATTTTTTGACTACGGATGGCATGTGTCAATTTGTGTGCCAAATTTATTAAAACAGGGTGAAAAAGGGCATAAAATAGGTGAATACAGCTTTTTCGCGGAAGAGCACAAAAGAAGAATGCCAGGCCCTATAAAGTTCTGGGATGCCTGGCATTCTTTGGAATTTCAGTGGTGGGCGATACGGGATTTGAACCTGTGACTTCCACCGTGTGAAGGTGGCACTCTGACCAGCTGAGTTAATCGCCCGTTTCCTTCTTGAGACATTTGTCTGAAGGGAGGATTCATATATCTGCAAGATTTTTACTTTGCAAGCTTTTTTTAGGGCACTTCGACGCATTCATGCAATTCGCACTCTTGACCTTCATCTCGGTCACGATTGTAGCATGTCAGTCCGCATCGGAGGCAACGACACGTTTCATGTTTGGTTTCCGCTTCAGTCAAGGTGCCTTCGATTTCCTTGAAGGTACAGGTCCGTTCGTCGCATTCAAGGAGGTGGGGCATATCCGGGCGTTTGCGTGTGCTTACATCCGGGACATGGGTAAACATGGTGTACGGGATAAGATCGCGTTGTAGTCTACTTGAGTAATGTGGTGTTCCTTCAGTCAAGTATTGGTGAATGGACCGTGCTGCTTTTCTGCCTTCTCCCATGGCTGTGATGACGAGGGATGGGCCGATTCGCATATCGCCACCAGCGAAGACATGAGGGAGGGCCGTTTGCATGGTATCTGGGTCAGCGCCAATGGTACGCCATCGGGTTTCTTCCAGTTCGCAGACTCCAGACTCATCGTAGAGGCATGACAGTTCTGGTTTTTGTCCTATTGCCGTGTAGATAGTGTCGCATTCGAGGAGTGTTTCCGACCCGTCGATTGGGATGGGACTCCGTCTTCCTGAAGCGTCTGGTTCACCAAGTTCCATCTTGATGTATTCAAGGTGGGTCACACGGCCATTTTCGTCTTTGATTATTTTATTGGGAGAAGCAAGAAGAAGGTAGTTGACCGTTTCTTCTTCCGCTCCAATGATTTCTTCCGCATTAGCGGGCATTTCATCGCGAGTACGACGATACATGAGGGTGACATGGGCACCGAGCCTGACGCTGGAACGTGCTGCGTCAATGGCTGTATTGCCTCCACCGACAACCACGACCTTCTTGCCTATCCCGGTTTCTATTCCCAAACCAACCTTGGTGAGGAATTCCGTCCCGGTCTCGACTCCTTCCGCATCTTCGCCGTCGATGCGCAGGTTTAGATTCATCCATGCTCCAATGCCAAGGAAAACGGCTTCGAACCCTTGTTCTTTAAGAGTTTTTAGCGTGACATCAGTCCCGAATTTCTGTTCTGTTTTTGCTTCTATACCAAGTTCAAGTATCCCTTCCAGCTCCCAATCAAGTATTTCTTTGGGCAACCTGTATTTTGGGATACCATAGCGGAGCTGTCCACCAAGTTGGGGCATAGATTCAAATATGGTGGGACTATGTCCCAGTCTGCGCAGAAAAAAGGCACAGGCGATTCCGGCTGGTCCTCCGCCGATTACAGCAACTTTGCGCCCTGTGACCGGTGCGCATTCAATCGGGAGTCGCTGTCCTGAATTCATTTCCCAGTCTGCCACAAAACGTTTGATCATGTTGATCCCGATAGGGACATCAACTTGTCCTCGGCGACACGCATCTTCGCAGGGGTGGGGGCATACTCTCCCAATGGAAAGTGGCATGGGAATGCGTTCCCGTATCGTTTTGAGAGCTCCGGCATAATCTCCGCGCGATGCCTGCTCTATATATCGTTGAATATTGATTTGCCCAGGGCATTCCTGACGGCATGGAGCAAGGCAGTCAGTCTCCAGGTTGAGATGTGTCAATCGCGCGGAAAGCCCCCAAATAGTTATGACCCCTCTGGGGCAGACTATTGCGCATGCATTGCATGCTGTGCAGAGTTCTGGATCGACGACAGGGTATCCATTGGGCCCCATCTCAATAGCTCCGAATTGGCAGGCATCAACGCAGGTCCCATAACCAAGGCAGCCTTCCGGACACATCTTGCTCCCACCGTAGAGCAAATTCTGAGCTCGACAATCGAGAACTCCCTTGTAGTCGTAATTGTCTTCGGCACGGATACCGCCGGTGCAATCGACAAAGGCAATTTGTTTTTCCATGGTTGCAAATTCAAGCCCCATGATTGCGGCCACATTCTTGGCGATTTCATCTCCGCCGATAACACAGACTGTGGCTCCGGCTTTACCGTCGATCACACCTTGGGCCGCAGCAGCGCATCCGGGGAATCCGCATCCTCCGCAGTTGGCACCTGCCAGAACTCCTTCAACTT
Source organism: Pseudodesulfovibrio piezophilus C1TLV30 (assembly GCF_000341895.1). Lineage (NCBI taxonomy): Bacteria > Pseudomonadati > Thermodesulfobacteriota > Desulfovibrionia > Desulfovibrionales > Desulfovibrionaceae > Pseudodesulfovibrio > Pseudodesulfovibrio piezophilus. Next base: position 156,484 of record NC_020409.1, read on the forward strand.
GTGAAATGCGTGGATCTTCATAGACATAGAGTACTTTCGATGCGACAGCGAGGATGACCGCTGACGTAAAACCAATGCCGAGAAGGACGAGGACAGAAGATGTAATCATTTATACACTCCTAGGATGCCATACCCTTGAAGGCGAAGAAAGTGAGAGACATGAGGCCAGCCATGATCAGGGCTAACGGGGTTCCTTTCAAGCTCACCGGAACTCGCGCCAGGTCGAGTCGTTCTCGGATTCCGGCGAGGACTACAAGAGCAAGCAGAAAACCGATACCGGAAGCTATGGAGAAGAGGATTGTTTCAATTAATGTAAATCCTTCTCGTTGGCAGATGATTGAAATACCGAGAACTGCGCAGTTCGTTGTGATGAGCGGAAGAAAGATCCCAAGAGATTTGTACAATGGAGGGATGACTTTCTTCAAAAACATCTCAACAAATTGGACGAGTGCGGCGATAACCAGGATGAACGTTATTGTCTGGAGATAGCCGAGGTCGTAGGGGCCAAGGAGGTATTTCTGGACACACCATGTTATGGCGGCAGCCAGGGTGGCTACGAAGATGACGGCCAACCCCATCCCCAAAGCGACTCCGGATTCCTTGGAAGTTCCAATGAAAGGACAATTGCCGAGATACTGAGCCAGAACTATATTATTGACAAATATAGCTGCTATGATGAGTACGAAATAATCCATGTCCTCTCCTTAGATCGTAGGCTTTTTGGCGCAGAGGCCACATGTCTGGCAGTCGTGGACCGGGCCTTCTATGGCTTCCAGTCCTCGTGTCTTGCGTTGCCAGTTCGTGAAGGCATTCATACCTGCCAAAAGCAGCCCGAGGCAGACAAATGCTCCCGGAGCTTCAACCATGAAACTGAATGGTTTGTACCAACTGCCAACAACATTCATGCCGAACCAGCTTCCATAGCCGAAGAGTTCGCGAATGGACCCAAGCAGGGTGAGTGAAAAGGTGAATCCGACTCCCATGCCAAGACCGTCGGCAATGGAGAGAAAGACCGGATTCTTGGATGCAAACGCTTCAGCTCGGCCAAGGATAATGCAGTTGACAACAATGAGAGGAACGAAAATTCCCAACTGCAAATACAGTGGATACGTATAGGCTTGCATGAGAAGTTCAACACAGACGACCAGAGAGGCGGCGACGACAATATAACAGGCAATACGAACCTTTGCCGGGATGACATTGCGTAAAATGGAAACCAGCATGTTCGAGAGGGCGAGTACGAAAATAACGGCAAGCCCCATGCCGAATCCATTATATGCTGTTTTGGTCACCGCCAATGTTGGGCATAAGCCCAGGACCACCTTGAAAGGTGGAAGGTCTTTCCAAAGCCCCTTAGAAAACTCTGTCCATAATCTACTCATAGTCTATCACCTCAAGAGCCCCAGCTTTCGGGGAACTTGTCCTTGATTTGCATGAAAATCTTGACTGCATCATTCACGGCATTGACCGTTGCAGTCGATGTTGTTGTCGCACCAGCGATGGCCTGAATCGGTCCACCGTTCTTGGTCAGGTCTATACCATCACTGGGTTGATTCCTGAATTGTTCCCGGTATTCGGGTTCAGAAGCTCTGGCTCCCAGCCCTGGCGTTTCTTTCGATGTTGTTATCCCTATCCCGGCTATCTGCGTACCTGTGGTGTTGATACCTACCATGACACCGACCGGGCCTCCGTATCCTGTCCCATATCTTTCGAATGCCACACCTGTGAGTTTCCCTTCCTTCATGGCGGGAAAGACCGTTACCGACTCATTTGCCAATTCAAATGTCTTGCGGTCTTTAACCGGATTGTTGTCAAAGTCGGTGAAGACTTGCTTCAAAGCCGGACCTTGGACATAGGTCAATACCTGTTCTTCAATTTTGGCACTGGTCGCATCTCTCACTGTGGCCAGAGTCAACCCGGACAGACCACAGATCAGCGACAGGACAAATATCATTTTGAGCATTTCGCGCATTGCGTCGGCTCCTCCAGGTCTTGAGGTATACGGTAAGCGCCGCCGAACGGTTTGGGGCGGATTCGGTCGAGCAGAGGGGTAAAGAGGTTGGATAAAAGAATGGCAAACGGAACACCATCAGGGTAAATTCCATAGACTCTTATGATAATGACCATAGCACCTGCCATGAATCCATAAAGAAGTGATGGGATACGTCCCATGGGAGATGTGGCGGGGTCAGGGGCCAGGAAAAAAGCTCCAAATATGGCTCCTCCGGAAAGTAGATGGAAAAGAGGAGAGGCATAGGATGTTTGATCCATTATTTGGTAGCACCATGCCGTGCCCGCAATCCCGACAATGAATGCAACCGGGATCTCCCAACTGATGTGGCGGCGGATAAGAAGAAAAGCGCCACCGGCCAATAAGGCTGCTATTTGAATTTCTCCCAGGCCTCCGAGTTGGTTGCCAAGAAACAAAGAATTCGTATCCAGAGATTGAATGGCATCAAGTCCGAAAAATTTAAGTTGTTGCAATGGAGCGGGGAGATTGGACGTGAGCATGGTTGAGTTGGTGTCCATGTATACCCCCCATGATATGCGGCACGCTGCCCAGCCGACTAGAGGTGTACAGAGTGGATTTCCTCCGAGACCGCCGAAAATCATTTTTCCAAGGATAATGCTTGTGGCTGCACCAACTGTCACAAGCCACCAGGGAGCGGAGGCCGGAAGCAAGAAAGAGAATAAAAGCCCTGTATGAAGAGCGCTGAGATCATCGAGAGATTGTTCTCGTTTTGTCAGTTTGTTGCAAAACGCTTCGCTGAGGATAGCAACCAGGCATGAAAGTGCCATGACACGCATGGCTCCAATGCCGAATGCCACAATAGCCATGATAACTGCTGGCAATAATGCGATAAGAGTTTCAGTCATGGAGCCTTTAATTGTTCTCCCACAATGGGCGTGGGGAGGGACTATGACTGTGAGTATGGGCTGGATTGGTTTGGTTATCATGCTTTGACCTCGTCCTGTTGGTCGCTTTTGCTGGTGAATTCCTCTTCGCGGGCATCTGATGAGGTTCTCAGTAATGCTATTTCGTATTTGGCGAGTCGAATATATTGAAGTAGAGGACGCTGCGCTTTGCACCAATAACTGCAAAGTCCACACTCGATACAAGAGTGGATATGGAAATCTTCAGCCCTTTCAAATTGTTTGAATTCGGAACATCGACTGATCATTCCAGGCAGAATGCGGGCTGGACAATGTCGCTCACATTCTCCACACCCCAGGCAGAAATTATCTGTGGGAATAAGTCCTTCTTTGCTGCGAAGAATGGTGAGCCCCGTTGTGGATTTATCTACTCCCTGCTGGAGGTTGAGGGCTGTCATGCCTCTCATGAGTCCCCCAAGAACGACCCTGTCTCCAGGCATGACTGTAGCTCCGGCTTCCTTGACCAAATGTCCTATTGGGGTTCCAATTTTGATCAAGTGGTTTTGGCCCCCAAGAGTCATCACTGTTTCGGTAAGAGGGCGGCTTGTTTCCATGACTCTGCCGATAAAATAGAGATCACTGACGGAAAAGATGGCAGCGTCGTTCGGCTTCTTGCCGATAAGGGTTTCTTCGCCTGTGACAGTTTTGAGAACCAACTGATCAAGGCCATTTGGATATACCGGTGAGACGTGAAGGACTGTGCAGTTTGGAAAGGCGTTGGCTTTATTTCCCTTTGCCGCGACGAGGAATACCTTGGATGGTTCGGCTATTCGCTGAATTGTTTCCAAGCCAAGCTCGACAGTTTTACGATAATCCTTGAGGAGCGGATCATACGTGGAAATACCAGGTTCAGGTGGGACAGCATTGACAACGAGAGTCGTCACCTTCTCCAGGTGTCGGACACTGACTCCCTGGCTTCTCAACCATTCTTTCAGTTCCTCTCCCCCCTCCTCAGGAGCGGGGCTTTCGGGGGCGTGCCCAGCTCTGCCGACATCCATAACAATTGCTTCAGGGGTAATTTCCCGGATTGTTCCAGCAAGAGGTGCATGCAGATCTCCCAATCCGGAAAGTCGTGCTTTGGCTATTTTTGTTCCCGACAGGACCTGATCACCCTCAGCGAGAATGGGGGTGTGGGCCTGGGCTGGAATGCTCAATCGGTCCGGGCTTGAACCTTTGACAAGTGGACCTGTCTCCCCGGTGAGTAAACTGAAACTGTATGTCGACATCGTCATATCGCCCTCTACTTCATGTGGCACTTGTAGCAGGAGTCGTCTCCATAGGGGCCAGAACTTTGGTGTTCATGGCACCCTCTGCATTGTGCATGGTATGCATTGGTTGTCGTGGGAATAAGCATATCTATCGATTCTTCATGACAACTTGAACAACGCTGTGGTGCAGGTGTCAGGCCTTCCGTTTTTCTTGCGTGGCATTTTTTACATCCTTTCGGACCAGCCTCAAAGAAGTCATCATGGCAGTCCGCGCAACGGCTGTGACTGGCTTCTTTGAGACTTATCATCCCTTCGGTTGCGTTTTCCTTGTGACAGTTGGAGCAAGATTGAGGTTCAGGCTCGATCGATTTGTCGTGATGGCAGGCCTGGCAATCTTCTGGCACATAGTCTTCTGTGTGTGCATCGTGTGAGAAATTCTCGATGGTCGCAGTTCGATGGTGACAATGCACGCATTGTGTTTGGTCGAATTCAGAGGGGTGATTTGCTAAAAAGCCTGCATCAAACCTCTTCACATGACACCGGGAACACTGGAGAGGTCTTTGTTCATTCGTAGAGGTGTGGTGGCAGGTTACGCACTCTTGATTTTGCAGCTCCACATGTGAAGCATGGGCAAAAATGACTTTTCCTGCTTTGTTATTCAGGAGTGTACGAGTCGGAGCCTGTCTCTGTTCATCAGGTGTCAGGTACCCAGTCAGGGCTGCGATGAAAAATAACCCTGTCAATATGGCGATTGGATAGTAGCGTCTTGGCAAAATATCGACCTCGATTTTAGACGTATTTTGACTTTGTAGCTGAAAAAACAATGTTTCGTCTATCATAATGTCAAATAGATCTGTCACTCAACATGATAAATTTAAGAATGTTGAATTGTCATGGCATTGACACCGTTCGGTCATGTTCTCTGAGTATGTGTTCATGTATCAGGATGGCTTATTGATCAGGTCTTGCCTGGTTTGGACAACGTGACATTCGGAGGATTAAGATGAACGTGCATGGGAAAAGAATTATGGAATTAGGGGTGTTCTTGGTTCTTTGTGGACTGAGCTTATTGGGGGGATGCTCTCAGGAACCTGTCTCTGTTCGGGCAGAGGACACAGTGGAGAAAACAGCAAAATACGTTTTTCTGTTTATCGGTGATGGGATGGGGCTTCCTCAGCGAGCAGCCACAGCTGCATATACCGGGAAAAAATTGGTCATTGATACTTTCCCGGCTCAGGGTGTGACAACGACATTTGCAAATGACCGATTCATAACCGGTTCAGCTGCATCCGCAACCGCCTTAGCGTCGGGTATCAAGACAAACATCAATTATATTGGTGTGGATGAGAACTTTAAGCCTGTGAGAACTGTGGCAGAAATAGCGAAGGAACAGGGGAAGAAAGTTGGCATTGTTTCAAGTGTCTCCATAGATCATGCTACTCCGGCCGCGTTTTATGCGCATGTCAAAACCCGAAAGATGTATCATGAAATTGATTATGCCTTGGCAGAGTCCGGTTTCGATTATTTCGCAGGTGGAGGGCTTAAGGACCCGACCGGCAAGAAATCCGAGTCCCCGTTGGGAGATGCTTTGTCCAGAGCAAAACATAACGGATATACAATCGTTCGCAACAAAGCTGATTTCAAATCGCTGACTCCAGCCGATGGGAAAGTGCTCGCCTGGAATGAATGGCTGCAGGATGGGCAGGCGCTTCCCTATGTTATGGATATGACCGATGCCGATATCACTTTACCTGAGTTTACTGCCAAGGGCATCGAATTGCTTGATAATGAAACAGGCTTTTTCATGATGGTCGAAGGTGGAAAGATTGATTGGGCATGTCACGCGAACGATGCCACTGCTTCTATTCTCAATACCATCGCATTTGATAATGCCGTCAGCCAAGCTGTTGATTTTTATGATAGACACCCGGACGAAACCCTTATCGTTGTGACAGGTGACCATGAATGTGGCGGATTGACTCTTGGATTCGCCGGGACCAAATATGGTTCATATTTCCAGATATTGGGAAATCAGAAAGTATCCTTTCAGAAATTTACTGATGAGATCCTCGTGGCATTCAAGGAGAAGGGTGGTTCTTTTGATGATATGAAATCGCTGGTAACCAAGGAATTCGGCCTCAAGTTCGCAGGGGATCCCAAGGTCGACCCAACTGTCCTGGAAGGTTTTCAGATCGACGAACTCAAAATGGCGTTCAATCGTAGTATGTCTGATTCTCCAAAAGCAAAGGGGGCCGAGTACCTTCTTTATGGAGAATATGATCCCTTGGCAGTAACCTTGACCCACGTACTCAACCAAAAAGCGGGCCTTGGCTGGACTTCTTACAAGCACACCGGAGTGCCTGTATCCACTTCGGCGTTAGGTGTTGGTTCGGAGTTGTTCAATGGAAGTTATGACAATACCGATATTGCCAAGAAAATCATGATTGTCATGGGTGTGCCTGCCAAGCCCCAGTATGTCGATGCCGAGCGTCTTGAATTGGCAGTGAAATAATCCAGAACGTTTCAATGAAATATCGGGCGGGTCGGCACTTCGCTGACTCGCCCCTTTTAACTGAAGGGCATATGCAGATATCGAATAGGAAACGGCGAGATATCTATTTGGTCGTCGTTTTTTCACTCTTGGCCGTGGCGATGTATTTTCTGCCAACTGGATTTGAAAAGAATACAGATGAAACTGCTGTCCGATGTACTGGGCGAGTGACGTCCGTTGACAATACGAATATACAGGAATTCGGGCTGATACGAAAAGGAGAGCAAGGCCTGTCGTTGACGATTCTGGACGGCCCTTTTGAGGGGGAAATTTTTGATGCGCATAATCAGCTTCTTGGACAACTGGATCGTGACAAACTTTTCCAAGCTGGTGATACCGCATATGTTATTATGACAATTGGTGCCCATGGAGAAGTTCTTTTCATTAATCCACAGGCACATTATCGACTGGGGTTGGAACTCTTACTCCTTGGACTCTTTGCCGGACTTTTATTGCTTTTTGGAGGGTTGACGGGGCTTAAGGCTCTGCTCTCTTTTGTTTTTACGGGGATGATGCTTTGGAAAGTCCTCGTACCGCTTTTGCTTGGCGGTGCCGATCCTGTCTGGCTTGCGCTTGGCGTTGTGGCGTTATTGAGCGCTGTTATTATTTTTCTAGTCGCTGGTATCAATCGGACCGGGATGACAGCTTTTGGAGGAGCCTTTCTGGGTGTACTTTCCAGTTGCCTGTTGGCTGTTGTTTTTACAGGGGCGTTTCATGTTCATGGTGCAGTGATGCCTTTTGCGGAAACTCTCTTGTATGCCGGGTACGGGCATCTTAATTTGTCACGAGTCTTCATGGCTGGTGTTTTTCTTGCTTCTTCAGGGGCGGTGATGGATTTGGCTATGGATGTGGCCTCAAGTATGGGAGAGGTCGTCGCCCAAAATCCGAATATATCCAGAGTGGAAGCTGTCTGGTCAGGTATACGCGTGGGGCGTGCTGTTGTGGGGACTATGACTACGACTTTGCTTTTGGCCTATTCTGGTGGCTATGTCACCTTGTTGATGGCCTTTATGGCTCAAGGAATTCCCTTGGGAAGCACCTTCAATTTCATCTACGTAGCAGCCGAGGTCCTCAAGACTCTTGTCGGGAGTTTCGGGTTGGTGACAGTTGCTCCGTTCACGGCGCTCATTGGCGGTCTGTTACTTGTTCCTCCAAATGCAAATTCTGTTGATTGAGCAGAGAGCGCTATTTTTTGAGGAGTACTTTCCAAAGAAGGGTAACTATGAAAAAAAAGATCCCGGCCCACCAGAAAATAACAGCCAGTTCCGTTGTTGAGAGCAGATATATTGCCTTGACTGCCATCTCCAGAGGGAGTGAGTGAATAATGGAGAGGAAATCCATCCCGAGAAAGGTCGAGCTTATATCAAGGAGTGGCAAAGATCGCCAATTTCCAGTGAATATCCATGACAGCGATTGAAAGGTGAGGGTCAGGGCACATCCTATCCAAGAGAGCATGCCCAAGGCTCTTAAGACTGTTGCCATTGATTTCCTTCCGGGAAAGAGTGCATAAGAAAGGTGTATATAATTGCTGTGTGAATGGCTATCATCTAATATTCAGAGAGGAGGATAGAGGGTGGTCAAACTCGGAGTTGGTGCAAAGGTTCTCATTGAGTTCTCGACGTTTGGGGATCGGTTCCTGAGCGTTGTCGCCGATGTGAAAAATGACGGTCGTCTGCTCGTTTACTCTCCGGTTTCTCTTCCTATCATCGAACGGCTCCGCACGGACCAGAATGTCCTCGTGCGTTTCGCGCATAAAGGCTCTTTGAAAGGGTTTCGTTCTCGGGTTTTGAATCAAATCGAATCGGTACATAGTCTTTTTGAGTTGGAGAAGCCCATACATACTTTTGATGCAGAGGAACGGAGTGAGCCTCGGTGTGCGTGTCATTTCCCCGGTTCACTGGTTGTTGAAGGGGAGAGGGCTGCATTGATTGTCGTTGAGGATATGTCTGCCCATTCCACACGGATTCGCTTTTTAAATGGTGGGCTGACACCCTTCCTTCAAGATTTTTCTGGCCTGATCGTGACTTTGAAATTTTATCCATTCAATGTTGACCAAGGTTATGCCATCGATTGTCGTATCAAGAATCTTTTTATCAAGGACGGCATCGAATATGCCGTCCTTGACTATGAGCAGGATGAGTTTGAAATGCGCTCTAGAATAGCCCAGTTTATCGACTCGCGTCTGTGCTGTGCTCTTGCTCGAATTTAATCCATTTCAAGTTTTTTCGCGTAGGTTGCAGCTTCTATCCCCGCCACGCAGCCTTCACCGACAGCTTTTGCCATCTGAAGCGGAGGACCACAAATATCACCTGCGGCATATATACCTGGAATATTGGTGCGTTGTTTTTTGTCAGCGTCAATGTATTTCATTGATTCGTCAAGTTGGATTCCGAGCATGGCTGTCAACTCCAGAACACCCTTTGCGCCAAGCTCAATGAATACTCCACTGACATTTTGGGAGGATCCATCTTCCAGAAGAACGCCCGTAACTTCATTTTCTCCGAGTATTTTCTGAATCTTCGAACCATTGTGGACTTTGACGCCGGTCTCTTTCAATTGAGTGATCAGTCCTTCTGCAACATCCAATTCTTCGCAATAAAGGTGCACTTCGCTTGCAAAGTTGGTCAAAGCCACAGCGCCACTGGCCGCAGCGCTCCGGCAGCCAGTGACAGCGACAACTTCATTTCTATAGAATCCTGCATCGCAATCGACACAATAACTGACACCTTTACCCAGTAGTTCCTTTTCTCCGGGAACTTTGAGTTTGTTGCGGCTGGAACCTGTCGCAATAACAACGGTTTTTCCTGTAATCAGCTCTCCCGATTCTAATTCGAGAGAAAATAAAGAACCGTCAGATTCTATTTTCAAAACATCTTCATCTCTGATTTCTGCACCGAAACTGATAGCCTGCTCTCGTCCGGTGTTCAGGATGTCTTCACCTGAAATTTTAAGTTGGCAACAATAGTTTTCCACATGTGCCCAATACAAGCTGCTGTTGTCCATTCGGCCAAGCAGGAGTGTCTTGGCCTTTTTGCGTGCAGCGTGGATGGCGGCCTGAAGCCCACCTGGACCAGTTCCGAGTATGACCACATCGTAGAGAGTTGGTTCAGTCATTAAGAGCCTCCGTAGTATCAAAGGGATTGTCAGAGTGATGTAATAAACACTCAGTTCGGAATGTACAGGGATGAAATTAGAGAAAGGGGATGCTGAGCATTTTTCTTATCTGTATATATTCAGGCGAGCGAAAAATATTCATACCTATGTGCATTTCTGTATGGCCTAATGCTGGCTGTGACTGGTATGTCTGGAAGAGTCTGTCCCACCACGGGAAGTTGAACCCAAAATTTTTGTTTGCCTCACGCATATCTGTTGAGTGGTGGATGCGGTGTTGATCAGGAGTGACGATGAGTAGGCGAAGAATTTTGTCTATGTGGAGTGGAATAAATATATTTGCATGATTGAAAAGGGCGCAGCTGTTCAAGAGAATTTCAAAAAACAGGACAGCCATGGGAGAAGGACCAAAAAAAAGAATACCAAGGAACTTTATCAAAGTAGAAAGGAGTATTTCAAGTGGGTGAAATCGAATGCCCGTGCTGGAGTCTATATCGAGATCCGCATGATGCATACGATGGATTTTCCAGAGTGGGCGGATTTTGTGAAAGAAGACATGTTGCCAATAGATAAGCATGTCCAGGAAGAGGATGGCACAAATGAATTCAACCCAGGCTGGGAGTTTCAACCAATTAAACACGCCCCATCCGTGTTCGAAACAGTACAGGGCCATAGCAGTGGGAATCATTGGAGAGAGTGTGCGAATAAGGACAGTCGATATGAAAGAAATGGAAATGTTGGAGAGCCAGCGTCGCCGTCTTGATGTTTGAAGGGGGCGTCTCGGGTATATAGTTTCGAGAAGAGCAACGACGGTTAATAGTGTTGCAAAGAAACCAAGACGAATTGTTGCTTCATTCATTCTTCTTTCCTGCTAGAAGATCCGTTTTTTTCTTGTATGAAGTGTTTTAATCAAGAGAGTCTTTCATCCATGAAATTTGTAATTCTTTTATTCAATGCCTGGATTCTTTCATCATCTGGCAAGAGGGAAAAAAGAATATCCAAATATCCTTTTTCCCTGAGTAGCTGCAAGGATTGAGTATAGTATAAATCATATACCCAGCCTATGACTAATAATTTAAAATCATTTGCGCTCTGGATCAGTCGGTAATCACTGGTTTCCCTGGCCATGATGCTATCGTAGACTGCCAAGGAGTACTCCCCAGGCTTTTCGACGAAGCCGTGAGTAACGACAGGGTCGGGGTTTTGACTGGTAAAGTGCTCAACCATGACTCTGTATATGTCAAGCTTGTCTGCGTCACGGACGACATTCGTTGGATGTCTCAAATGATCAGGGAGGTCTGGGCGAATTGTTTTGAGGTTGTGTTGACCGACTGCGAAGCGGATGGTCCTCCAGTCCTGGTCGCTCAGACCTTTCGGAAGAGAAAGTGTCCTGAGAGTGAGGACACCCAATCTGGCGTGATTGATCGAGTCTCGATCATTGTACGTCTGGTAGCGGGAGAACTGTGGGAATCTTCCTATATCATGATATAGAGCGGCAAGGTGGCAGAGGTCGGCCTCATGGGGGGAGATCTTTTCGGAGCGAATAATGGCCTTCGCATTCTCAAGAACGGCGAGGGAATGGGTGATTTTCAGTTGGATCTGGGCATCATACGCTTTTTCATTGTGAAAATGGCCATTGGCAAAGCCTATGAGGGTGTCGACGTGTTCATCAATCGAAAGGGTCATTCCTCAAGCCTTTTCAATTTGATCTCATATTCAAATTCGGTGATTTCGCCTTTCTCAAAGAGAGCCTTAAGCTCTTTGCGTTCTTTGATACGCTCTTCTTCGGCTTCTCTGTCCATCTCTTTGTCACGGAAGAATCCATTTGGACCGTAAAGGAGGCGGAGAAAAAGTATGATAGCGATAAATATAAATGAGACAAAAATCATTCTGGCAATTGCCGGGCCAATTTGTTCTCCATACCCGGAGTTGAAAGGCCAGCCCCGCCACACAGGGCTGTCTAGAAAATCAAAAAAATCAGCCATAAAGAATGACAAGAAAGGGAAAGACATCATTATCTCCGTGAAGATTCAAGTGAACAATGGTCTTTCCCTACGTAGCAAATGACTGCGTGGCAAGCGCTTTGGGGGGAGGAAAAAATGATTCTCGTCCTCTTGTGTTAAGTCCTTTAAGTGACTATCGTCCACCATGAGTTTGATTTTGAAGGTGTTGGTTCTCAGTGGCTCAGTGGAGGAGCAATGCGAATTCTGATTGTCGAAGACGAGTTCACGAGTAGGAAACTCCTGACAGCGTTGCTGTCTGATTTTGGGGAATGCGACACAGCTTCCGATGGAGTTGAATGTGTTGATATTTTTCGGCATGCCCTGGATGAAGGGAGACCGTACGATCTTCTCTGTATGGACATCATGATGCCCAACAAGGATGGGCATCAGGCACTCAAGGAAATTCGCGGTATAGAAAGCAAGCTTGGTATTCCTGCTTCCAGAGAAGCCAAAGTTATTATGGTTACAGCGTTAAATGATCCGAAAACGGTTGTGAAAGCATATTATAAAGGGGGCGCAGCTGCCTACCTGCCTAAACCCATCGAAGTCGACAGTCTTCATGCTATTCTAAAAGATCTTGAACTGATTGATTGAAATACTCATATTTTCTTTATCCCCCAATATTATGATTCAAATAAAAAAAATGATTCAGTGTTTGTTGGCCTTGTGGTGCCGTTGTCTTGCTGTTTTGCTTCTTATTCCGGCTACAGTTCTGCCCGCGTTCGCAGAACAGCAAACGCCTTCTTCCGGTGGGCATATACTCAATATCCTTCTCCTGGGCGTGATTGCCTATTTTCTGGTTCGTATGTTTCGACGCAGAATGGGGGGAGGAAGCAACTCCGAGAAACACTCGGATAATGATACATCCAAGAATTCCAGGCCTCAAGGACGTGTACTTCGTCCTATGGATAGGCATGAAGCTGCGCGGCAAATGTGGGGGCAATTGGGGTCTGAGAAGAATGATAGCCAAACAGGGGATGCGCAAGCTGAAATACGGGTGGATGGTTTCGATGAAGCTGAATTCATTGAAGGAGCCAAAATTCTGTTTTCGCGGTTTCAGCAGGCCTCAGACAGCCAAGATTTTGATGAGTTGAAAATTTTTCTTTCAGACGAAGTCTATACCGATGCAGTTAAACAGAGTCAGGAATTTCCTTCCGGAGTACGTACTGAGATCATGCTTCTCGATGCGCGTTTGATGGAAGTGAAAACAGAGGAAGGGCGGACCCTTGCCTCTGTTTTTTATGATGCACAGATCCGCAGGGGAGTCTCTGGAGAGCAGCCTATGCAAATCAAAGCCGTATGGGATTTCTCTCGCGAGGATGCCATGGAAAAGAGCCTGTGGACATTAGAAAAAATCAATAAAGTTGATCAATAGCCAGTAAAACCGCTTGGAGGAAATCGTGGCTGAGAAAGAGTATAATCTTGATCAGCCCATGGATTCGTTGATCAACCTGGCCGTAAAAAAATTCGGCGAGGTTGAGTTTCAGCCTGTTTCTGTGGGAGATCATTCTTTTTTTGTTTTGCAAATAAAGAATATGCAGCAATATATTGATAAATTGATGGATAAAACGAGAGCAGGCAAAACTGTCTCATTGCCTCTTTGGGCTAAAATATGGCCAGCGAGTCTTGTCTTGGGACACTCTTTGTCTAAGTTCTCTCTGGGTGAAAACAAGACGGTTCTGGAAATTGGCGCCGGGGCTGCCCTTTCAACTATGGTTTTCGCAAAGCGTGGACTTCGGGTAACGCTTGCAGATCATGATCAGGATGCTCTTCTTTTTAGCCGTATCAATATTCTAAAAAATGGACTGGAGGCACGGGCCAAAACAGTCAAAACAGATTTTAAGACTCCGCTGGCTGAGCGGTATGACTGCATCGTCGGCGCGGAACTTTTATACGATGAACAGTCTTTTAACCTTTTGGCTCCATTTGTTGAAAAAAATCTTATCGAAGGCCTGGAAGGTGAAGTCTTCTTCTCGCTTGATCTGAAAAGGGCGGCGAGAAATTTCTTTGCATCATGCAATACCCATTTTAATATTATGAAATCGACAGTCTCTTTCAAAGATCAGGAAACCGGGGATGATCAGCCTGTGAACCTCTTCAGATTCAAGAGGAAAGAGCAGTGATAGAACTCAAGGATTGTTTTAAGAAGTATGATACGGATCAGGATAAAGCCTGTTCTCCTGAAGAAACCGTCAGGAGGGTCAAAAATCTGCTCGCAGAAAAATGTGAGGGAGTTCTGGCTCAGACAGAGAGGGTAGACACAGGGAGATTGGGAATTCCCGTCTTTGTGAGTACCTGTGGTCCAGAAGCCCAAAAGGTCATGCCAACAAGGAAACAAATGGGTAAAGGGGCCTCCCCTGAGCAGGCTGAAGCTTCAGCGTTGATGGAGTTAGTTGAGCGATTTTCCTATTTCAGTTTTTGGTCTGATGAAAGTAATTTTGTGGAATTGACATGGTCTGAAGCTCAGGAGCAGTGGCCGGGGCAGGTTGTTGATATTCAGATGATCATAGCTTCGGTGGATGAAGAAATTCATCCTGCAGATGCAGTTCGTCTCATGGATCTTATTCAGTGGCGTTTTCATCCTGCTTTGAATATCGCGACAGGCAAACAGGAATATGTTCCGCTGGACTGGTTTAAAAAATTAAATGAATTCAATGGTTCATCTGCTGGGAATACTTTTGAGGAATCCATTGGACAAGGAGCATGCGAATTAGTCGAGCGGCATGTGTGTGCTGTCGTGGACAGAGCTCGTTCCGTGGTGCCGACAATAGATTCGGCGACGTGTGATGATCCTGTTTTTCGCCGTCTGGTCGAGTGCTTCGAGCGTAATGGAGTCAACTTGCTCCTCAAGGATTTTACAGAAGGCTACCCGGTGCCTACCGTGGCTGCTGTTGCCTGGGATGAAAAGACATTCCCAGCCTTGAGTGAAATTGTGTTTACCGCTGGAACAGCCGCTTCACCAGTGAAGGCCGCTATTCGTGCAATTACTGAGGTGGCCCAACTTGCAGGAGATTTTGAGACCAGTAGAGTCTATGAAGCTTCTGGCTTGCCCAAGTTGACAGATCTTGCACAGTTGGAATGGCTGCGAAAGGGAGACGTTGTTTCTCTGGAATCTTTGCCTTCCACTGAAGATGACAATATATATAATGAATTGATGGTATTGGCTCAAGGACTTGAGGCCAAGGGAACGCCGCTTTATTCTGTTGACACCCGCCACCCAGACTTGATGGTGACCACCAATTACAGTTTTGTTCCAGGTTTTGATTTTCGGGAGCGGACACCAAATAGATGTATCGGGCTTTTTGTTGGTCGGATTCTTGCCGAAGACGTTGAATTCGGAGATGCTTTGCAAGGGTTTGAAATCCTTTCTGAAGTCTATCCCAATGCGTATTTCATACCCTTTTTTAAGGGACTTTTGGCACTCCGAATGGGCGATGCTGAATACGCTGTGGAGCAGTTTGGGGAAGCTGAACCACTGCAACCCGATAGTCAGGAGCGGGCCTTGGCTGCATTTTATCAGGCTTATGCCTTGTCGCAATTGGAACGATGGGCTGATGCCATTCCGCACCTTGATGATGCGGTTAGTTTTGATTCCGAGTGCAAGGAATTTTTCAATCTTCGTGGCGTCGCTTATTTCAAAAGCGAACTGTACGAGAAAGCAGCTAAAGATTTTCAAGCTTCATTGACCTTGGACAGCGGGTCTCCCCATGATTTAGCTAATCTCGGATTATGTCATAAATTTATGGGGAATACTTCGGAGGCTTTTGATTATCTTAAAGCCGCGCTCAAGTTGGACCCGAACTTGGAATATGCTCGAACTCACTATGATGAACTCAAGCAAATCTAGTGTGTTGTTGATGATATTTGAGCTTTGTCATTGTTGAATAGAAAAGGTCAGAGCGCTTGACAAAACTCATGGTGGGGAAGTAATGTCCTTCCACGGTTTTAGCCGATGCTCCAATTATATAGGTATCAAACAGCGGATCGCTGTTTACACGGATATGGTAGCTTCGTGTATTTCGAAGCTCAGCATGAAAAACTATCCACTTAGGAGGATAAAATGGCTGTTGTTGAATTCCAGGGTTCTTCTTTTGAGGTTGATGAGGACGGTTTCCTGCAGAAGTTCGAAGATTGGACTCCGCTGTGGGTCGACTTCGTCAAAGAGTCTGAAGGTATCAAGGAGATTTCCGAAGATCACCAGAAAGTCATCGACTTCTTGCAGGACTACTACAAGAAGAACGGCATCGCACCGATGGTCCGTATTCTCTCCAAGGTCACTGGCTTCAAGCTGAAACAGATCTACGAGCTGTTCCCGTCCGGACCTGGTAAAGGCGCCTGTAAAATGGCTGGCCTGCCCAAGCCTACCGGCTGCGTATAGTTCGCAATCGAGCTTGATTATTAAAGGCGGACGTTTCGGCGTTCGCCTTTTTTGTCCGTAGACAAATTTATTTCAGAGTGTTGAAAGTCTGGATAAATGATAGATTTTGTGCTTGCCAACGAGGTCTTTCCTACGTATAAGACCGAGTTCCAAACGAAATCAATGACAGGAGAGCGTCATGCAAAAAGATATTCATCCCACTACTTACAAGGCTAAAATCCGTTGCCATTGTGGCTACGAAGCTGAATTGACGACTACCAAGGGCGAAGAGCTTGAGGTTGAAATCTGTTCTAACTGCCATCCTTTTTACACTGGCAAGCAGCGTTTTGTTGATACTGCTGGTCGTATCGATCGTTTCCGTAAGAAGTACGCAGCATTCGGCAAGAATACAGAAAAGTAGCTCCTTCTTTTTTCGGCGAAAGCCGTGATCATATGCCTTCGTTTGGGAGAAATCCCTGCGGAGGCATATTGTTTTATTTGACGGTCTTTACAAATAGTAAGAGAATTCCTAGTTCTTTTACTTGAGTCGACGTTTGAGTCTGGCTTTGTTATTAAGGAAGAGTTGCGTATCGCCATCTTTTTGACCGGAGGGTAATAGTTTGAATCTACGTGGTCTTTTTGCCTTGGCGGCACCCCAATCTGTGGGTGGGCAGGCGGTTATCGAAGGCGTTATGATGCGTTCAAAAGATAACCTGGCTATCGCCATTCGTAAGTCAAGCGGCGAAATTGTGACTGAGGTCCGTCCTTGGTTCACACTGATTCGACATCCTTGGCTCAAGAAGCCTTTTTTGCGTGGATTTCCTATTCTGATTGAGACAATGGTCAATGGTATTCAGGCGTTGAATTTTTCTGCCGTCCAAGCGGCAGATGATGACGAAGAAGATGGTGAATTAACGACGTGGCATCTGGTTTTGACGATGGTGCTGGCCTTAGGTGCTGCTCTTGGGCTATTTGTTGTGCTGCCTCATTTCTTATCTATAGGTATGGAATATCTTGGTATGGCAGGCGATGTTGAATCCTTGAGTTTTCATATTTGGGATGGCCTGATAAAAATGGTGATTTTTGTCGGTTATATCCTGGCCATTTCCTTTATTCCTGATATTCGTCGGGTGTTTCAATACCATGGCGCTGAGCATAAGGTTATCTGGACCTGGGAAGAGGGAAAGCAATTGTCTCCTCAGTCCTCCCATTTTTATAGCCGACTTCATCCCCGCTGTGGCACAGCTTTTTTGCTTTTTGTGCTTGTTATCTCGATAATGCTCTATGCTATTCTGGTCCCATTCCTTCTGACATTTTATTCACCTGAGGTCTTTGTCCTCAAACATTTATATATTGTCAGCATGAAATTATTTCTGATGGCACCGGTTAGTTGTATTGCGTATGAGATGATTAAATTTGCCGGGAAGTATAATAAAAGTTTCTTTTGTAAGGTCATGTGTTGGCCTGGTCTGATGATGCAGATATTGACTACCAAGGAACCGGACGACAGTCAGCTGGAAGTGGCCATTGCTGCTTTGCAGTGCGCTGTGAACGCTGAGGAGTGCTAAAATATGTTTGGCAAGCTTGAAGAAATCGAAGTGAAATATATGCAATTGGAGCAGGAGCTTGCCGAGCCTGGTATTTTTAATGACCAGGAGCGATACAAGAAGGTTTCCAAAGCGCATGCTGATTTGGGAGATATAGTCAAAGTCTTTCGGGACTATAAGGTCGTTTCCCAGGAAATTGGCAATAACAGAGAAATGCTGGATGACGCAGATGAAGATATCCGCGAAATGGCCAAAGCAGAGATAGAAGAGCTTGAGCCACAATTGCCTCTTCTGGAGGCGAAACTGAAAGTGCTGCTTCTGCCTAAAGACCCTATGGATGAAAAGAATATTATTCTTGAAATCCGGGCAGGTACGGGGGGAGATGAAGCTGCGCTTTTTGCAGCCGATCTGTACCGCATGTATACTCGATATGCGGAAGAGAACAGGTGGAAAGTTGAGGAAATGAGTTCCAACTCAACAGGTTCTGGTGGGCTCAAGGAAGTCATAGCTTCAATCGCAGGCGACAAAGTCTATAGCAAGCTTAAGTATGAGTCTGGGACACATAGAGTTCAACGTGTCCCAGCGACAGAGTCGCAGGGACGCATTCATACATCCGCAGTGACAGTCGCCATTATGGCTGAAGCTGAAGAAGTTGATATCGACATTAGAAATGAAGACCTGAGAGTTGATGTCTTTCGTGCCTCTGGCCCCGGCGGGCAGTCAGTCAACACAACAGACTCTGCAATTCGTATTACACATGTGCCAACAGGCTTAGTTGTTATTTGTCAGGATGAAAAATCGCAGCATAAAAATAAAGCCAAGGCTATGAAAGTTTTGCGTTCCAGATTATTGCAATTGGAACAGGATAAGGCCAAGGCAGAGGAAGATGCAGCGCGGCGTAGTCAGGTCGGTACAGGAGATCGTTCCGAGCGTATCAGGACATATAATTTCCCCCAAGGACGCGTTTCTGACCATCGCATCAATTTGACCTTGCATAAGTTGCCGCAGGTCATGGAAGGAGAACTTGCCGAATTGACTGATGCGCTCATCAGCCACTATCAATCTGAAGCCATGAAGCGGCAGGGCGAATAGCCTTGCCGGGGTGTGGCGCGATGACCCCATCTATTCTCGAAATTCTCAAGACAAGTGAAGCACGTCTTGGAAATGTTGATTCTCCTCGACTTAGCGCGGAGGTTATCATTTCCGAGGTGCTTCATTGTTCGCGAATATCTCTCGTTCTTGAGCGGGACAAGAGTGTCTCCCCAACTGATCTCGAATGTATTTTTTCTTTGGTAGAGAGGCGTGCCAAGGGTGAGCCTCTCGCATACTTGCTCGGTAATAGAGAGTTTTATGGGCTGGATTTCAAGGTTGACTCCTCAACACTCATTCCACGCCCTGAAACGGAACATATTATTGAGGAGGTCACGAAAAGCTTCGACGCTGAGGCTTCGCTCTCTTTTGCCGACCTGGGCACGGGGTCAGGAGCGATAGCGGTAACCTTGGCTACTCTTTTCGAACACGCAAAGGGCATAGCTGTTGATCTTAGCTTGGATGCACTTCGTGTGGCAAAAAAGAATGCTCTCTTACACGGAGTGGAGCAGCGAATAGCCTTTCTTCTTGGGGATTTTATGGAGCCCTTGTTCAAGGCGCAGTCTTTAGATTTCATTGTGTCCAATCCTCCCTACGTTCCGCAGGATGAATATGATGGAGCGAGTTTTGAGGTTACAAAGTTTGAACCTCTTACGGCTTTGGTCAGCGGAGTTGATGGACTTGACCATATTAAAGCACTTTTGCCACAAATTGAAATGGGATTAAAGCAAAACGGGCTGGCTTTTTTGGAGATTGGTTTTCAGCAGGCCGAAGCTGTTGGACAGTTTCTCAAGACAGATGTCCACGGGCTTTGTCTGGTTGATGTCGTTCAAGACTTGGCTGGGCATGATCGGGTACTCAAGCTGCAGAAAAAATAATCTCAAAAAAACTACAAGTCATAAATTCTGTTGTTGTAAAAATACAAGATGTTGCGAGAATACAACACATGTCTAGATTTTTTTGCGACAAAAAAAGTATATAAATTCAAAGCATTACCTCTAATTATAGGAGTGGCATTAAAATTGCTATATGAATGTGGTTATCAATCGGAGGAATAATGCTACAGACTACCATACATAAATCAGTACGTTGCACAGGGATCGGTTTGCACAGTGGCAAACAAGTAGAATTAGTCCTTCGCCCAGCTGCTGAAGATACTGGAATCCTCTTTTCACTTCGTAATGATTCCGGTTCTACCTTTCTGACACCTGCTCCCTCGTTGGTTGTTGAAACCGGGCTGGCCACTGTCTTGGGTGACGGGCGGGAAACGGTTGCGACCGTTGAACATCTTCTTGCATCTGTCAGTGGTATGGGGATTGATAATATTCATATTGAAGTCACTGGCAAAGAACTTCCTATTATGGATGGGAGTGCTGCTTCATTTGTTTACCTGCTGAAACAAGCTGGCAAGCGACAGTTGGGTAAGCCTCGAAATGTCTTGGCTATCAAGAAGCCTGTTGATTTTGAGCAGGATGGTAAGTTTATCAAAGCGCGGCCGCATGACGGCTTTTGTGTGAATTATACGATTGAGTTTGCTCATCCGCTTATTGGAACTCAACAATTGGAATTTGATCTGACTCCAGAAAATTTTGTTGCTGAGATTGCCAAGGCCAGGACTTTTGGTTTTCTCAAGGAAGTAGATTATCTCCATGCAAATGGACTGGCCTTGGGTGGCTCTCTGGACAATGCGATTGTTCTCGATGAATATGGTGTACTCAACGCCGAGGGCTTGCGTTACAAGGATGAGTTTGTAAGACATAAGCTACTTGATTTTGTTGGTGATATGGCAATTCTTGGCGCGCCTCTTCAAGGGGCTTTTGAGGTCTTTGCTTCAGGACATGCGATGAATAATGCCTTTTTGCGTCACCTGGATAGCAATAGGAGTCTGTATCTTGAAGCGAAATCACTTGCTGCTCCTTCTTCCTCTGAAGATGCAGTTCATGAAGAGACGTTAGAACCAGCATTTGTCACTGTTTAATTTTTTTGTTGGAATTTGAATGTCCGCCTCAAGTGAGGGCATTTTTTTTAAAGGTTGATGAATGAATAGAATCCCCCAGAAACATTGGTTTCTGGGGGATTCTTGCTAGGATAATATTTTTTCATAATCTCTCCCGCCTTCATCGAAGGGGAGAAGAGAGCTTTTCAAGGATGTAGCCAGAGTCGTTGATAACAAAGCCACCTAACAATCCCGTCGTGAGCGATTTTCCCTAGTGTCTTTTCAGCATTTATAGAAATAGTCTCGACTTGAGTGGGATTTTCTATTTTCTAAACATGATTTCAGACAAAATTCCCCCATGAGAGTGCTTGGGGAGTGTGGAAATTCCAAGGCATTCACATGGCTTTGCAGAATATTGATGCAGTTGTTCTTGTAAAAAGTCTTTAAGGCTTTTGATTTTTCCAGGTCGTTGAAGCTTTGCCCTGTAGGCTGTTTTCTTTTGTTTTGAAAGAAACTCCAGACGGACCATGCCGACTCTTTCATGATCAAATTCTATTATTGATTCAATGAGTTTGGTAGAGTCCTTGCCTCGTTTTAGCACTCCCAGGTGTCTCTTTCCTAAGGGAACACACCATGGTATATAGAAGAGTTGAATTGAAAGATTTTCTGAGATTGTTTTACCAATGTAATTCATGCACAGAATTGTATCGAGATAGTTTGCAAGAAGACGTTTGTGGTCTATGAGTTGTGTTAGGAATTGTCCTTTCCGTTCATGGGGAGGAATGTGACATAAGGAGTGTGCAGAAGCTCGAAAGGTGGACTCGAAGAGAGATCTAGCTGCTTCAAAATCTCTTGCGTGTGAGAGAATTCCAGTCTCGTTCTGGGTCGCATACCCTATCTCTTTGAGAATGATATCAGGATTCAGTTGGACAACGAGAAAGATGAGTTGTGTCCCTATGGAAGGTTTTGATCTGAGTTGGGCCAAAAGTCTATGCCCTTCGATATCGACCCATGCCATATCCTCGGAAATCCATTCGATAATGGTTCCGCGTATTTTTTGTCCTGGTTTTCTTCCCTGTTTGAAAGAATCAGATCTATTGCCCCCGCTCCCAAAGCCGAAAAATCCTGAACCAGAGTTTCGAATACGCATATTTTATGCCTGGTCTATAATCAGTTCAACTTCTTCAAGACTCAGGCCTGTAGACTGAGCCATTTTGCTGGCAGGTTTACCAGCACGATGTCCATTCAAAATGATTTCACGCATGAATTGTGGCGATTTGCAGTAGTCGTTTGCGAGGTCGACAAGTTTTTTGAGTTCTTTACTTCTTTTTTCAACGTCTTCATTGAGTTGAACCAGTTCCCGTTGGCGCTGTTCAAATGTTGCAACAAGCTCATTTTCCAATTGGGTATTGAACTGAAGTCGCTTTATAAATTCTTCCTGTTTAGCCTGAAGGGCAGAAAGAAGGGTTTCCGATTTTCGTAAGCGAAGAAAGAACAAGACAACAATACTCAGCAGAACAATTTCACTGAGAGTAAAAAGGATAAGAAGTATATCGGACATATGAGGCTCGTCTGTTACGTGTTTGATTACACTAGTGGCAAGGGATGAGAGTTCAACTCTTTATCATTTCGAGAAAGAAAACTCACATTGTTAAATCTTAACGTCAACGATGTTCCCTGACCATGGAGAATGATTTGACGTTTCCGTTTCGAGCTGCTCATCTGTGTCTTCTTGTTGAGGATGTCTTTCTGAGAGTGTTTGTTGGTTCGCCCCTCTTCCATCCTGATCAACTTGGGAAAGGCGTTGCTTTTTGTCAACCTGTTGAACTTTGCCTTGTTTTTTCTTGAGCTGCTCTTGAAGGAGGGGACCAAAAATTTGTTTTTCAATTTCTGGTTTGGCTTTTTCGGCGTGCGCAAGCCTCGCAACATAAGGAAGTTGTGAAATCAGGATCGGAAGATCAAGTGGAGTAGAACTCATAATCTACCTCACGAGGTATTGTTCAAATAGAAGGGTATCAAACTGACCAAAGCCCATGTATTGGTTGATGATGGCCAAAAGTTCCTTCTTGAGTTTATCGCTATTATTCTTATCGGACAAGAACTGTAAATCCTTATTTTTCAAGTAGTAGAACAGTGCGTTACGGACAGTGTATGTCTCTTGTTTAAACTGCCTTGCCAATCCGTCTTCCAATGTGCTGACGACTATCCTTACTTCAAGAAAACGTATCGTATTGTCTTTGTCTCTTTGTTCGATAAGAAACGGATCAAGGCGAATGAGAATTTCTGGAGTTTCTTCCACAACTTCTTCAGGGATGATTTCCTGTTGAACAGGTTCTTCCACTTGGGGGGGAGGGGGCGGTGGTGATTCTGTTTCTTCTGGCGAACGGAAAAGGAGGATTATTATTACAACTATTAGGAGGAGGATGATCCCACCAAATGCGAGAACCATTTTATTCTTCAAAAGGGATTTGAAATCAAATCCGCTTTTCTTTTTTTCTTCGAGAAGAGGAGTTTCCTCTTCGCTGAAGGCTAACTCATCCTCTTCTTCCTCTTCATCTTCCAGGAAGGGAGCATCGTCCAAGTCGAGATCGACTTTTTGCGTGGCTTTGCTTGCTTCTCCATCATCCAATTGCGCTTTTGGCTGCCCGGAATCATCAGAAGTTCCAAAAACTTCTTCAGCTAAATCTTCTGAGTCATCCGGGACTAGCAGGACCATGTTTATTGCCTGACAGGCTGATGTTAAGCGAAGATTTTATCGATCTTCTGGCCCAGAGTCTCAGGAGTAAAGGGCTTCACTATATAGTTTGAGACCTTGGCCTGAACTGCCTCAATGATATTTTCCTGCTGAGCTTCTGCGGTGACCATCAAGAAGGGAATATCTGCATATTCTTCGCTTGCTCGAACCTTGCGCAGAAGGTCAATGCCAGACATCGTAGGCATATTCCAATCAGAAACAATGAAGTCAATGTTATCTTTGTTGAGAACTTCCCAAGCAGTGGAGCCGTCGTCAGCTTCGACTATATTGGTAAAACCAAGCTGGCGCAGAATGTTTTTCACGATCTTGCGCATAGTGGAAAAGTCGTCGACAACAAGAACGCGCATGCTTTTATCATAGCTCATGGGGTGTCTCCTTTGTGCATAGCCTACTCGTTTTCGTAACGAGCTCTGAACGTTTTTCTCAATTTTATCAAGGCTTGGGAATGAAGTTGTGAAACACGGCCCTCTGTTATATCCATAACTTCCGCAGTTTCTTTCATATTCAATTCCTCGCCGTAGTATAAAGATATGACCAATTTTTCCCTTGGCGTCAATTCCTCAATGAGATTGGCTACTTTGTCAACAATCTCTTGAAAAGCTGTTGATTGAAATGGTTCATCGTCAGTCATGCTTTTCCGGCTGACCATGTTCTCATGGAACGTATCAAGACTCAGGCACATCTGGTTGTGCAGAGCCTCCAGACCTTGCTGTACTTCCTTTTCAGACATCCCTGTATGGGCTTGTAATTGTTCTGAAGTAGCTGGAAAACCCGTGTCGTGTTCGATGTGCCGCTGAGCATCCTCCAGAACTTTGACTTTTTGCCTCAGACCTCGTGAGAACCAATCCATGCGGCGCAATTCATCAAGCATTGCCCCTTTTATTCGATTTTCCGAATAGGTGTCGAACTTGATACCCAGTTCGGGGTTGAATTTTCCCAAAGCGTCAAGCAACCCAAGGCTCCCTGCGCTGATGAGTTCGTTAAGCTCAACACTTTGTGGCAGTTTCGCCTTGAGGCGCAGGGCGAGTATGCGGATTTTGGGCGCGTAGAAGCGGACGATATTCTCCCGGTCTCTTGGGGAGAAATCGTCCCAACGCTTGGCGCCCTGCTCCAGTTCACGCCACGGATCGTTCTTGGAAGAGGAGTTTCTTCCAGAAGAATTTAATATTGCCATCAGTATTAGGTTTTACTTGCCATGCGTTAAGTTTCTGCGCGGTTTGACGTACCGCAGTACTAGCCGGTGTTCTGGGAAATTTGTGACAAAATGGAGTTTGTGCAATGACCGAGTTACGGACGTTTGGATCGAAAGGAATGAATCCGACAAGATCAAGAGAAATACCGTCAAGAAAATGATCACATGCATTGAGCAGTTTGATGTAAACGTCTTTCGCTGTTTTCTTGTCTTTAACCATATTGACCAAAACACGGAACCTTTCGACCCCATGTTGGAGTTTGAGCACCTTTATGAGGGCATAAGCATCTGTCAATGAAGTCGGCTCAGGAGTAATGACCAGTAGACGCTCCTGAACTGCCAGATTAAAATAGAGGACATTGTCATTGATGCCTGCTCCCGTGTCTACAATGAGGTAATCAACACTCTCTTCAAGCGTGTCCATGGCATCAAGCAGGTCAATTTTTTGTCCCTTGTCCAAGTCTACCATATCACTGACGCCTGAGGAAGCAGGAAGAATGCTGAATCCATAGGGTGTCTGGTGTAATATCTTTTCCAGTGTCATATCCTCGTGGAAGAGATGGAAAAGGTTATGCTCCGGTGCAAGGCCCAGAATGACGTCGACATTCGCCAAGCCGAGATCGGCATCAAGCAAGACTACGTTTTTTCCAGCTGCGCTGAGAGAGTAAGCCAGGTTGACTGACATATTGGTTTTTCCCACCCCACCTTTGCCTGAGGTGACGGAAAGAACCATGGGGAAGTTGGAAGTCATGGCGTAATCGTATCTCCTTAAGGTTGAATGTCGCCGTTGGGCAATTTTCGCATGAACAGCAAACGCCATATCATTTCTTTGGTGGCAGGCGCTATGCTGTTTTTGAGTCCGGAACCGTACGAAAGAGTGGAAACCGGCAGCCCAGAGGCGAACGCCATGTTCAAGAGTGCACCAAATGTACAGGCTTCATCGAGTTTCGTCCAGATAACGCTTGCAAGTTGTTCACTTTTGTACTTTTCCATGAATCGTTCGAATTGTCTCGGACTATAAAATGGGTTGAGGACAAGATGAATCGCCAAGTCATCGCAGCCTGCCAAGCCGTAAAGGGCTGTCCATTCAGCAAGATTCGTGCGGTTCGGGAGTCCTGGCAAGTCTATCAATATCGTATCGAATTGGTGTGCTTCTTTTTGGAGAAGGTGAAAATCATCGCGCGTAATGATTTCTCTGAATGCCAATCCAGAAAGCTCTGCATAGTGTTTGAGCACCAAGCGCCCCTTGCCTCGACCTCCGTCAGCCGTGACAAGACAGATGCGCGCTCGAGGATTCTGTTTTTTTTCTTTGAGCGCCAATCGGACGAGTGTGGATGTCTTTCCTGAACCTCCAGGTCCTGCGAAAGCTTGAAACTTTGTTGGTGATTGGACGGCGTCAAATTTTTGTGTAGTGATCATAGTCTCAAGAGCATGCACTATGGAGCGGGTTTTGTCTTCCCGAAGTGAACAAAATATATGAGTTAAAACAGTCTCATTGACTTCTTCCCGTTCAAGATACTCTACTGCAAGCTTTTGTTTCGGCGAGAGAAGGTCCAAATCCATCTGGGGCTTCATCAGTTGCATTATTTGCCCTTTGATCTGACTCCATTCTCGTTGCCAGCTTGTGCCGTGCTGCAGGGCGCTTTCAACGTAGTCCTCTTTTGTTTGGCGTTGGGGTTTGCCCCCCCCGAGAGAGACTGGAGACGAATCCACAGCCGCAACTATTTCACAGGATTTAACCCCTTTTTCCGTGATCGTTTTGTTGGAAAGGATAACGGCATCCTCTCCCAGTTCGGCCTTGACCTTGGCAAATGCAGCCGTCGATGTAGCGGCTTTGAATGTCATCATTCTCATTGGCTTATCCTATAGTTCAACTGTCGCTGCTGCTTGTATTTTTATATCTGCCGGTATTTCTGCCTGTGAAATGACAGGCAGAGTCGGGATGAATCGAGTCAGAAGTTGAGCAAATTGATTTCGTATTTGCGGTGTAACCAAAAGGACGGGTTGGCCATCGGCCACCATGGCGTCTTCGGTTGCTTTGTTAATAGCCTGAATTATTTGCTGTGCTGTTCCGGGTTCGAGAGCCAGGTATCCCCCCTGTTCGGCCGGGCGCATAGCAGTACTGAGTATTTCATCTATTTGTGGACTCAGAGTGATAATAGGAAGCACTCCTTCCTCTCCAAGGTACGGTTTGACGATGGTACGGCTCATCTTGGCTCGAACGAATTCAGTCAACTGTGCAGGTTCTTGCGTGGCAACACCGTAATCCGCGAGAGTTTCAACTATGGTCAGCAGATCTCGAATAGAAACATTTTCTTGAACCAGAGCTTGCAACACTTTTTGCACTCCTCCGACACTCAGCACTGAGGGGACGAGGCTTTCAACGGCCTTCGGTGCACGCTTCGCCAGATTGTCGAGTAATTCCTGTGTTTCCTGACGTCCGAGGAATTCATGCAGGTTTCGGCGGAAAACTTCTGTTATGTGTGTGGCAATAACAGTGGATGGGTCAACGACTGTATAGCCAGCCAGCATTGCTTCCTCTTTTTGGGCTTCAGGAATCCAGATTGCAGGAAGGTTGAAAGCCGGCTCCACTGTATCCACTCCTTGAATTCGATGCTTCGCATCACCCGGATCCATTGCCAGGTAATGATCAATGAGGAGTTCTGCCTGAGCGACCGGGTTTCCTTTGATGACAACGCGGTATTCGCCTGGTTTGAGTTGCAAATTGTCGCGGAGATGAAGAGAGGGAATAACGACACCCATATCAAGGGCAAATTGCCGTCTGATAGAACGAATTCGAGACAAAAGATTGCCACTTTGTTCTTC
The DNA here is from genome assembly GCF_000341895.1 of Pseudodesulfovibrio piezophilus C1TLV30. Classification (NCBI taxonomy): domain Bacteria; kingdom Pseudomonadati; phylum Thermodesulfobacteriota; class Desulfovibrionia; order Desulfovibrionales; family Desulfovibrionaceae; genus Pseudodesulfovibrio; species Pseudodesulfovibrio piezophilus. The sequence continues at coordinate 183,993 of NC_020409.1, forward strand.
ATCAACCAATGGAATAAGGCCATACCCCACTTCCAATTCGAGTTGGTCGAGTGGTAACAAGGCCTGGACTTCTTCTGGTGTATCAAGGGTAGATGCTTCATTGGCCTTTTCCTGCTCTGCTTCGGTTGCCTCAAGTCCCTGGAAGTTTTTAGAGGAAAGATGCCCAACACCGAAGATGATAGCGGAAAGAAGCATGAATGGGAGTGTCGGCATTCCTGGAACTATGGCAAAGATTAAAAGTATCCCTGAAACAAGCTTGAGCGCGCGATAATGGAAGGATAACTGTCCAATGAATTCCTCACCCATTTTGGCTTCAGCGGCAGCTCGTGAAACAATGATACCAGCCGAAGTCGATATGATAAGGGAGGGGATGGTGGCTACCAAGCCATCACCAATGGTCAGCAGGGTGTACGTTTGCGCTGCATCCATCCATGGCATGTCCTTTTGGATGACTCCAATAAGAAACCCGCCAATAATATTGATGCAGGTAATCATGAAACCGGCGTTAACGTCTCCAGAAACAAATTTGCCGGCTCCATCCATGGCTCCGTAGAAGTCTGCCTCACGACGCATCAGACTGCGTTGCTCGGTGGCTTCTTCTTCCGTTATCAATCCGGCATTGAGGTCAGCTTCAACTGCCATCTGCTTACCGGGCATGGCATCCAGGGTAAAACGGGCTGCAACTTCTGCGATTCGGGTGGTACCTGTGACAATAACTTTTTTATTCAAAAGGAAGAGGATCAAAAAAATGACAATTCCCACAACGTAATTACCACCAACGACAAATTCTCCAAAGCTTTTGATGACGGAACCTGCAGCGTCAGTTCCTTCGTCTCCATGAAGGAGGATTGCTCTTGTTGTCGCAACATTGAGAGCAAGGCGAAGCAGTGTGGTGACGAGGAGCAAGGTAGGAAAAATTGAAAACTCAAGAGGGGAGGTCATGAACATAGAGGTTACCAGAACAACCAATCCGAGTGAGATGCTCACTGTCAGCATGAAATCAATGAAAAATGTGGGGAGGGGGATAAGCATCACGAAAAGGATGGTCACCACTCCACCAGCGAGGAGAACGTCGCCCTGCTTGGCGAATTTTTGATAATCTATCCTGGGTGCGACAGGAGTACTTGGAGACTGAGCCATGTTTTTGACACCTCGCGGGCAGCTTTTTGGAGTTTGCCTGGAGGAAAGATGACTCTGTAACCTCTAGCGTTTTCTGAACTTATCCAGTTTTGCTAGGATGGCGGCAACAGCTTGAAATAATTCCTCCGGGATAGTTTCCCCGATTTCAACCTGTTTATACAAAGCTCGTGCCAAGGGAGGGTTGGCTTCAATGGGCACGTTGTTTTCTCGTGCAACTTCCTTGATCCTTTCAGCAACACGGTTCACCCCTTTGGCAAGAATTAAAGGAGCCGGTGCAACCATGACATCATATTGAATGGCAACTGCGTAGTGGGTCGGGTTGGTTATGACGACATCGGCTTTGGGTATGTCTTGAAACATCCGACTGACCATCATTTCCATCATTTTTTGTTTTTGTTTTTGTTTGACCCTGGGGTCACCTTCAGCTTGTTTTCGTTCATCCTTGATTTCATCCTTGGACATTTTAAGCTGCTCTTCATAATCCCAGCGGGTATACCAAAGATCCACAAGGGCGATGAGCATCATGGGAACCAGGGCATAACAGGCCATTTTGTAACCAACAGACAGGAGGTATGCGATTATGCCATGAGTGTTCGCATAAAAAAGGGGAAGGAGATTGGGAAGTTCCTGTTGGATGACAATGTAGGGTGCAAGCCCCACTGCAAATGCTTGCAGGATACTTTTGCCCAGGTTGATGAATGTTTTTGGGCTGATAAAAAGTTTTTGTAATGCGCCCAGTATGTTGAACATCTTTCCAAATTTGGGTTTCATTGTCTTTGTAGACCAGAGTTGTCCGACCTGAAGGCGCATCGTTGTGTAGGAGACGACAACGAGAGTCAGGAGAAAAGGAAGAACCAGGAGTGCCATTTTTTTTACACTCCAAGTAAAGAGAGCATATGCAGTGGCTTTGTTTAACGTGATATTGACGCCTTCACGGAAGGTCCACTCATAGATTTCGGTGAACTGATCGTGGTAAAATCCGATCATAAAGCGAAGTGCCAAAACTCCTGCCAAAAGAACAATGGCCTTTGAAAACTCGGCGCTTTTAGGAACATTACCTTCTTCTCGTTGTTTATCTCGCCGTTTTTTTGTGGCTTTTTCTGTTTTACTTGGGTCTTGTTGTGCCATGGTTCAGCCTATGGAAGTTCTGGTGCGGCCAATTTCATTACGCCACGATAAATTGGCTCCAACTGGTGCAGGAAGTCTCCAACGTAAACAGACATGAGGCTGAAAAGAAATCCAAGAAAGAAAAACCCTATACTGATTTTGATAGGGAAACCAAGAACAAGAACATGCATTTGGGGAGCAGCTCTCGATATGAGGGCAAGTGAAAGATCTATAAGGAAAAGAGCAGCCATAACAGGTGCGGCTATCCGTATGGCGAGGACAAACATCAAGTTGGAAAATTCAAATATATGATTTGCCAAACCTGGAGTTATCAAGAGTCCTCCCGGTGGGATATATTCAAAACTCATGCCAACCGCTTTGATAAGAAGCAGGTGTCCATTGAGCACCAAAAAAGTGAGCATGGTGCACATGTAAAGGAAGTGCGCAGTGACGGCATTGCTGACACCGGTGATGGGGTCAACAACGTTTACCATGGCAAAACCCATCTGAAATCCGATTATCTGGCCACCCAACTGAACCGCTGCGAAAAGAAAATTGACGAGAAGGCCGAGGATGAGTCCAAGAATAATTTCGCCAAGGATCATGATGGTTATATCGACAATGCTTTTAGGAAACAGTGTGCCAGGGAATGACAATTGAGGCCAAAGGGCTATGGAGAGGACAAGAACAAGCGTTGCTTTGAGTAACGTCGGAATTGAGTTTCCTCCAAAAAAAGGAAGTAGAAATAAAACAATACTGAGCCTGAAAACAGTCAGGAAAAAACTGAGCAAGTCGCTCGGATTGAATCCGAAGATGTCCATTCCATGTCCTCTATAAAAACTTCGAAATACTTTTTGTATTACTCGTAATATTCTTTGCAATACTCGTGCAATTTCAGATCTCAAAAGAAGGAAGAGAGTGATTTCTGTTCGTTTTCCATAACGAGAAAAAAAGAAAGAGCCCCCCTGGAAGTCCTGTTCCAAGAGGGCATATTGGTGACATTTCAAACTTCTGATCAGTTCAGAATGTATCGTTTCGGATTGACAGGGACACCATTCAGGCGAACCTCGTAGTGGAGGTGAGGACCTGTGCTGCGCCCTGTACTTCCTACATATCCGATAAGCTCTCCTCGAGTCACTATCTTGCCACTTTTTACTGCAATACGATGGAGGTGGGCAAATCTTGTCGATAGGCTAGCATTGTGTTTCAGCCGAATGCTCAATCCGTATGACCCGTCACGCCCGGTAAAGGTTATAGTTCCCCGAGCGGGGGCGTAGATAGGGGTGCCGCGAGGAGCTGAGATATCAATACCCTTGTGAAATTCCCTTTTCCCGGTGAATGGAGAAGTACGCCATGCAAAACCAGATGTAACCCAGCCAGATGTTGGCCAGATGGAAGGCGTCGCCTCCAATATATTCTGATTATTGCGTAATGTGTGCATGATTTCCTGTTGTCGAACTTCCTCAAGACGAGCTTCGACATTGAGTTGGCTCAGGAATTCATGCATTTTGCGGGCTAATAATTCTTGACGGTACAGCGGAAGGTATCCCTTCGAGAAGTTTTCATTTGTGGGACCTCCCTTAGAAACCGCTGCCTGACTGCCATCTTGATCCAAGTTGATCATGACACGGAGTTTAGAATCGAAATCCCTTATACGGCCGAGGTTTTTCTGAAGTGAAGAAATTTTTTGGGAAAGGCTCAGAAGCTGTGTTTTCTGTTCCTGGACGGTTTTCTCTGCCAAGTTCAGCCCTTTTTCAAGCCGGGAGTGCGTTGCGTATTTATTCCATAATAGGACATTGCCTGCCGTAAGGCCGACCATCACTATAAAAAGGGCGGCTATAAGCCAGCCACGCAGTTGGAATTTCTTGCAGGAACCCTGTTTATCTTTGAAGACAACTATATGATATTTTCTGAAAAGCATCGCCTTTCCAGTTCCTTATATGTTTTATGTGTGTCGAATGTAATTAGAATCAAAAATAGTCTAGACTTTTTTACTTGTCAAGTCAACCTGTTGGCGGGTTATGGCATTGAAGATATTGTTTTTTATTCTTTTGTCATGCTTCCACGTCTGTCGCAACCATGTGTGAACTTCATCTCTTTTGGTGTAACCGTTGGAAGGGCACGTGTTTTCCCACACCGGGAGTTGCCATTGTTTTGCTGCTTTGATGACGGTTTTTTTATCAAGAAGCATGGTCGGTCGGATAACATTGAGCTTGCCATCAAAAAAAGGTTCATTGACTGCCATCCCGTCAGCTCGACCATTTTGCAGGATGTTCATGAAAAAGGTGACGACGTTGTCATCGGCGTTGTGTCCGAAGGCAAGATGGGTCAAGCCATAGTCTCTACAGAGTTCAAAGAGTCGTTTTCGTCTAAGCATGCTACAGTAAAAACATGGTGAGTTCCTTCTGTTTTCCTCTGTGTGTGCTCTAGGGCCATAGTTTGTCAATTCGACATGTGCTGCAATGCCGTGGTCTGCACACCAGTCAACAAGCGGAGTATGTGATGTGATATCGAAGCCAGCGTTTATATGCAGAGCCATAAGCTCCACAGGGAAGGGCATGATTGCTTTTCTGATACTCAACACCTTGAGCATGAGAAAACTGTCCACGCCACCGGATGCCGCGATGCCGATTCGGGCACCAGGAGAAACCATGTCAGTTTGTTGCATGAGTTTTCCCGTTGCCGAGACGCATTTCTTTTGCGCGAATGTCAGTTTTCCCCAAGATGCCATCTCTTTTTCTCCTGCCTGTTTTTTGCTATACGGTGCATATCTGTTGGGGCTGATAGATGATTCTTGCTTGACTTGCAAGTCTGGTTGAGGCAGTCTTTTTTGCTTCCCTGTTAAGCGTGGCGCAAGTCTGTCAAAATCACCGTTGGCTTTCCCTTTTGGAGGGATGTCTTTTTGAAGCGAATAACGTTTGTATTGACTTTAGTCGTTCTGGTCGTCTTTTCGGCCTCAGGCTATTGGTATACTACACTGCAAAAAGAGAATGTCGACCACACTCGGTGGTTGCCAAATTCTTTTGATGCGGTTCGCTCTATTCATTTTCAGCTGGCGGATACACCCCGTTTTACCCTCGCAGCTTCACAACAAAGTGAATGGGAGGTCCAGATTTCTGGGGATACATCGAGTATAAAAGCTCGTGCAGTCTCAGACAAAGTTGATGAATTCCTGCGTCGATTGGCCTCTGTGGAACCTCTTCGTTCTCTAGGGAGGTTTGATTCTGGCCGACAGAGACAATTCGGGATTGAAAAACCTGATTTAAAGGTTATTATTAATTTTCGAAAATCCACGATAAAGCCTTTGACCATCAAACTGGCATCGGGTGATCATTCCGTTGTTTATGGGTGGAATTCTCGTAACCCGGAATTGGTTTACGAGTTCAATGAGAAAGTTCTGGGTAACCTTGCGCTGACTGCGGAAAGTTTTTTTGACAAACGAGTTCTTTTTTTTGATGAAAATGCAATTTCAAAAGTGCAACTCGTGCAACCTTTCGGTTCAAGTTGGCTCGTTGAAAAGCATAAAGAAGGGTACTTTTTTTCTCTTCCCGGATACCTCAAAGGAAAACCTGCATCGGATTCAGCCCTTAAACTCTACATCCATTCTCTTGCCCTTCTCCAAGCCCGGCAGTTCGTTCTGGAATCGACTGATGTCGATAAAAGGATTCCTGCTTTGACTCTTCGGTTGTGGCGTGGAACGGATTCTGAACCTTCCACTGTTGCCTTTTATACCGTAAAAGAAAATCCTGGGCAGTATCTGGGGCAATCTTCATGGCTCACTGTTCCTTTTTTACTTGATGCGCAAAGTGTCGGGCAGCTGGTAAAAAGTGCGTTTGACGTGCAAGGGCGTTCTGTTATCAAACTTGATCTGGGGACCGTTGCCAGACTCGTTGTCATACACGGTGAAAATAATTATGCCATTGAACGGAGCACGTCAGGGTGGCGGTTGTTGGATAGTAAAAAAGACCTTCAGGGCATTGACATGTTCCTGTGGCGATTTACAGAGTTACAGTTCGAGGCATTGCCGATTAACAATTTGCCAGATTCCGCCGTGAGGCTTATGTACTGCAAATTGGCAGATAAAAATGGCGATACCTTGACCGAATTAACATTTTACGCCGATCCCAAACTGCCTCAGGGGCAATGTTGGATGAAGAATGGTGGCGGGATGTTCTATCCTGTTTCAAGCAGATTACTCAAAGACTTGCAGGGAATGTTCCCGTCCGGTTCCAGTGAGAACTGAGCCGGGAGCATGGTTGCATACCATTTCAAGGAGAATAAAATGGCTAGAATCACAGTAGAAGATTGTCTCGCAAAGGTTAGCAATCGTTTTCTCATTACCCAGATGGGTATCAAGCGTGTCAAACAGTACCGTGAAGGGTACGAACCTTTGGTTGAAAGCAAAAACAAGGAGATTGTCAGTTCCTTGCGTGAAATAGCTGCTGGCAAAATATTGCCGGACCAACCGGCGAGTGAAGTTGAAGTTCAACCTGGAAAGAATGATAAGTAATCATGGCCAAGCGTGATTATTACGAAATTCTAGAGGTTTCTGCGGAAGCATCTCAGGATGAAATCAAATCAGCATATCGGAAGCTCGCTTTTAAGTTTCACCCTGACCGTAATCAGGATGACCCTGAAGCCGAGTCCAAGTTCAAGGAAGCTGCAGAGGCTTACGAGATTTTGGGAAATGCCGAAAAGCGTCAGAGTTACGATCGTTTTGGGCATGAGGGCGTTGGCGGTAACGGCTTTTCCGGGTTTTCAAGTAACGAGGATATCTTTGGATCATTCAGTGATATCTTCGGTGAAGTCTTTGGCTTTTCGTCCGGTGGCAGGGGCGGGGGAAATCGTCCTCGAGCTGGCTCTGATCTTCGGTATAATCTCGACATCAGCTTCAGAGAAGCAGCCAAAGGTGCTGAAGTCAGCATACAGATCCCTGTTGAACAGGAATGCTCGACATGCGCTGGTTCCGGTGCAGCACCGGGTACAGAGCCTGATGTTTGTGCCCATTGTGGTGGGTCTGGGACCATGCAGCAGTCACAGGGGTTTTTCCGAATTTCGGTTACGTGCCCTCATTGCCGTGGAGCAGGACAGACTATCTCGACTCCTTGTGAAGAATGCATGGGACGTGGAAGTGTTATCACTGACAAGGATCTTAAAGTTCGTATTCCCGCCGGAGTGGATAATAATTCTCGGCTGCGTCTTCGTGGGGAAGGTGAAGGAGGTCTTTATGGTGGTCCTCCTGGAGATCTTTATGTGGTCATTCGGGTTGAGCCAGACAAAGTCTTTGAGCGTCAGGCACAGAATCTTGTCATAAGTCGTGAGATATCCTTTGTGGAAGCGACATTGGGTCATCGGCTTGAAGTTCCAACGTTGGATGATCCTGTGAACCTTGATATTCCTAAAGGTGCACAGAGTGGAGAGATCTTCAGGCTTCGTGGACTTGGACTTCCGCATCTTGGGAGTGCTCACAAAGGCGATTTGCTGATTGAGATCAAGGTCAAAACTCCAACTAATCTGAATGCCCGGCAGGAAGAATTGTTGCGGGAATTTGCCGAGATTGAGTCTGGTAAGTTGTCCACTAAGGCCAAGGGCTTTTTCAAGAAAGCAAAAAGCAAGGTTATGGGAGAGTAGCGTGTCTGATCGCTTTTCACATATGGATGGAGATGGCAACGCTCGGATGGTCGATGTTTCGGCAAAGAAAGACAGCACTCGGACAGCGATTGTTCGTTGTCTTGTCAGACTTGCTCCTGAGACGTTGGACTTGCTGAAAAAGGATGCACTTCCTAAAGGGGATGTGTTGACAACTGCAAAGATCGCCGGGATTCAGGCAGCCAAACGGGCTTCGGACCTGATTCCCATGTGCCATCCGCTGCCAATCAGTTATGTGGACATTCGTTTCACCGTTTTGGATGAAACATCCTGTATTGAGTTGGAAGGAGAAGTCCGTACAACTTACAAAACCGGTGTTGAAATGGAAGCATTGGTGGCTACTCAAGTCGCAGCAGCAACCATTTATGATATGTGCAAGGCTGTTCAGAAGGATATCGTTATTGACCGTTGTCGACTTGTTTTCAAGAGTGGTGGCAAAAGTGGTACCTTTCAGGCTGAGTGAAAAAATCAAATGAAAAGCCGCAGTCTTCACGACTGCGGCTTTTTTTGTGGAATAAACCCACGCCAGAGAGCTTCAGACTCTATTCTCTGAGTTCCACACGACTTTTCACAGAAGTATTCTGAAAAAAACAAAATAGTTGGTGAAAATCCCCCTGACCTACTGTTGGGAGGTAGGATATCCGGCTCTGGTCCATGCCAGAAATCCTCCAGCCATGGCTCGTACATCCCAATAGCCTTTTTGTTGAAGATAGGATGCTGCAATATTGGAGCGATAACCGGAAGCACAGTAGAGTATATGGTGACCGTCTTCAGAAAGGGAAAAATCCCCCGCAAGTATCTTGTCCAGCGGAATGAGAGTCGCACCCGGCAGGATGCCGGATTCTGTCTCAACGGGGGTGCGGACATCAATCAAACTCAGAGTTTCTCCCTGCTCCATATTTGTTTGAATTTCCTGGGCAGAGTCAATAGAGAGCCTGTTGACTGGACGGCCACTATAGACCCAGGCTGAAATTCCGCCTTTTAGGTACCCCAAGATATTATCATATCCGATACGATGCAGCTCTGTGCGCATTCTGTCATAATCGGCCTGAGAGTCTATGACCAAGAGCAAATCTGCCTGTGGTTCCACAACCATACCTATCCAATTTGCCAGGGCATCGCTGAACCCTATATTGAGAGAGCCTGGGATATGATAGCCTCCGTATGATGCAGTATCTCTGACATCAAGGACGACTGCTCCGGCGAGCATCCTTTCCTCGAATTGTTCGGGGGCCATTGCCAGATCTACCGGGCATCTCTCCAATAAAGGAGCACCCGAGGCGTTTGTTGAAATGATATGGGTAAAGCTTTTGGGTCTTGCCGGAAATTCCTTGTTCATGGCGAAGTGAAACGATTCATATGAGTTGAAGCCGAGCATTTTGTTGTGTCTGCGTTCAAAACCAAGTGTCGAACTGGGTTTTGAACTCATTCCGCGACCACAAAGAGAACCTGCCCCATGGGCTGGAAAGACTTCCAGATGATCAGGATATTGAGCCAGTTTGACATAAAGTGAATTGTAGAGATTGGCTATCTGCTCATCAAGTTTTGCATCGCCTACCAGGTCCGGCCGTCCGATGTCGCCAACAAAGAGCACATCACCTGTTAGAATGATCCAAGGTTCATCGCCCCGGCTAAAATCCGTGACCAGAAGGGAGAGGGCATCTGGAGTATGCCCAGGGGTAGAGAGGACTTCCAAACCCGCATTGCCTATTTTGAAGGCATCCCCCTCTTTGAGTGGTGTGAATGGATAGTTCACCGGCGAACTCTCGTAGACCATGATATCGCAACCTGTTTGCGACTTCAGTTCATGAGTTCCGGAGATATGATCTGCGTGGACGTGCGTATCGATGGCATGAATAATCTTCATGCCTTCTTGCTGCGAGATATCCAGATAATCCTGAATATCCCGTTTCGGATCGATGACGACCATTTCTCGTGCGGCCGGACATCCGATAATATAGGAAAAACAACCGAGACCTGGAGTCGTTATTTGTTTGAAGTACATATTTTCTCCTTACCAAAGGGTTTATTGGGTATACTAAACCCTTTGGGGACAGGAGGGCAATACTTCCTGGAACTATTGCTTGAGGTTCTCTGCCTCATTTTTGAATTTATGCGCAAGATCTCCCAATATTTCGGAGGCTACGGCAAATGAAGGGAGTTTGTCTTGTGGTTCTCCCAGAACTCTTCGATAGCTCCATTGAGCGAGATAGAACAAATCAGCATCCTTTGATCCGGGTGAAACCTGTTTGAGTTTGAGTATGACAGACTTCTTATCCTGTTCTCGCTGCATGATCGCTTGTTTGAGACGATTGCTTGCCAGAGTTGTATCCTGACCATCAGCAATCGTATTCTGCAATCGTTCATTCGCTCTTTTGACCGCTTTGGCTGCCTGAAGATATTTTCCCGTCATATTTGTTATAGAGGGGTCTTGAGCAATTGCGAGGAAGACTCTCGCTATTCGTGAGAGTTCTTTTGCATTGAGTTCAAGCATTGCTCGGATTTCTTTGTTGCTCAAAGTCCGTTGTTCTTTCTTTCCGCTGACTCTGTAAGTCCTTTCATCACTCTTTGCTCTTTCAAGAAGTTGAGCCATCAGGACGGGGCGGTAGAGTTCATAGAGAGCTCTGATTTTTGTAGGTGTAAATACATAGTCAAGAACCGTTTTTCTTGCGAAACGGATATCATCGCTTCTTACAGAGAACCCTTTCATTTCCAAGCCATAATACATGTTCAGGGACTTGGCTGTTGCACGCGTTTCCGGCATGCCTTGTTTGTTTTGAGGGATAAAATTGTTGAGAAGGAAGTCTGTCAATGATTGTACAAATGAGAAAGAAACGATGCCGTCTTCCTTGATTTCAATAACGGTCGCCTCTTCCTCCTCTGGAACAGGGGTTGCGTTGTGAGCTTCTGTTGTTGCCGGGCTGTAGTCCGGTTTGGATTCCTGCCCTTTATTGACCCAATCCGGCGCCTTGACCGTCTTTTCAGAAGGCGGGTTGACCGGTTGGTGGATTTCAGATGTTTCCGTGTCTGGAGCGAGTATAAGAAAGTATGCACCGGCGGCGAGGATGAGTGCGAGTGCGACAAGAATTACTGCTTTATAATGACGATTCATAGAGAAGCCTCCATTTGCAAAAGGGATATCAGGTTATCCTGCGAGTTTCCAGGCGTAGTTATTTGCTTGGTCAGCATGGGCGCATGTTGTTTTCATATCACGGAGAAGTGTCCAGTAAGTTGTCCCCTTGATAGCTTGTTCACACATCATACGCATGGACGAATAATAGTCGAGGAGAGAAACCATTCTATCGAGTTCAAGTCGTCCTTGTGCTCCAATACGTAAAAGTTCTTCCTTCAACTCATGATAATGACTATCCAAATTCTGCATCAAATGAGCGAGGTTTGCAAATTCCGGCGAACAGGGAGTGTGCGCGACATTGAGAATCTCTCTAATCTCACGCCGGAAATTTCTGGCCGATTCGGATGCGATTCCGGGAAGTTGATGATTAAGCACTGCATGCTCACTCGATGCTTCATCAATAATATTTAGTGATTTACGGTAGTACTGGATGACTCTGAGCGCGAGAGGAAGATTCTCTGCCACGGAGGCAGGAAGATTATTTAGCTGCATTGTCGCGCAATATTTTCGGATGGCGACAATGAGGCTTTCTACAGCAGCTTTGTCTTTGATAAAATCCTTATGTCTGAACTTTGAAGTCAAAGCTTTTTGCCCTATGTGTCGGATTGTTTCCCCCAACCTTCCTAATTCCATAAATAATGCATCCATTGCCAGTGTGGGGGCTTTCAGAACATTCGAATCAAGATACTTGGGCTTGCCATTATCGGCAGCCTCTTTTCCTATTCGTTCATTGAGAAAATGGACGAGTTGGTTGGTAAAAGGGAGAAAAAGGATAACACCCAATAAGTTGAAAGTTGTATGAAAGATCGCCAAGCATGTCGCAGGGTTCGATATTTCTGCCAATGGTTGAAAATTGTGAACGATGTTCAGGAAAAGAGGGATCAGGAAGGTGGCAGCTATGCCAGTGCCCAAATTGAAAAGAATATGGGCACTGGCAACTTTTTTGGCATTGTCAGTGGCTCCAATAACAGACATGGCAGCGGTACTTGTTGTCCCTATATTGGTTCCGATGACAGCGGCTGCAGCACATTCAAGATTGACGACTCCAGACATCGTTGCTGTGAGAACAAGAGCCATGGCAGCGCTTGAACTTTGCATAACCAAGGTGAGCATGAATCCGACAAGGACAAATATGACAATGCCTTGAATTCCTGCAAAATTCAATATTGTCAGGTCGATTATGGATTCTACATCATGAAAAGTGGATTGAAGTATCTCGATACCCAGAAAAAAAATGCCGAAGCCTGTCAATGCATCACCAAGGTGTTTTCGAGGAGAATCCCCACCTGTCAGTCTCAGAATCGCCCCAATTCCGATAAGGGGCAACGCAAGAGCTTTGACTTTGACACTGACCCCTACAGCCGCAACGATCCAGCCGGTTGCTGTCGTGCCGATATTGCTTCCGAAGATCACTCCTACAGATTGCCCCATTGTCATGAGGCCTGCGTTGACAAATCCTATGACTGCAACAGTGATGGCGCTCGATGATTGAACGAGAGCAGTGATCATAAAACCGGAGAAGAGACCGCGAAGAGGGGTCTTGGTCCATTGACCAAGTATTTTCCTGAGCGATGGGCCAGCGGTGTTTCTCAAGCCTTGAGTCATGAGGCGCATTCCCAAAAGGAAAAGGCCGAGTCCTCCACACAGTCCGCCGAGGATGGAAAAGATCATTGAATTGGTTTGCTCCGTCTCTTAGTTCAGAATGTAATGACCTAGAATAACGAAGTAAACATGTTAAGGCAAGAAAGGTCGGTAGCGAAGGAAAATGTTTGGGGGCAGAGAGTCTGACACCGGGGGAAGTGTTTCGCATGGGTGGAGAAAAGCCGGCATCTCACGGCTTTTCTCCATCTCCTTGCGTCAAAGCTTAACTAAAATAGCGGTTCTTATCTTCTCTTTCTTTGGCGGTATCAAAATCAATATTAATGCTTGGCCGATCTGTGGTTCGAGTTTTAGGTGTTCTGCACAACAGCACAAAGGCCAGAACCGTTCCTGCGCCGACGATGATTGAAGCTATCAGTAATGTATCCATAAGGGGCTGCTTTTAACCGAATCGTAACAGGCAGGCAAGATATTTCCTTTACCTGTTAGTCTCGGTTTGGTTTGAATTTGTTTGCGGTCGTCTCAAGTTGTCCAATTGAATGTATGCTTGCTTTGCCAGATAAAAGCTCATGGTTTCGTATAGGTTCACAATGGTCGATTCATGGCATAGTTCACATATATAGCTTGGAGCCATATTTTCAAGGAGTAGGTTCACTTTTTTTATTAAAGAAGCTTTTTTTCGGGAAAAGATTGTTTGGTTTATTTAAATTCAATGCAAAGTCTGTGAGTCTTTCACCGAAGAGAATATGAGAAAGCTTTTTAAGGATATGAAGATATCGGTGATAAAAGAGTAAGACATTGGATAAAGATAAGGACTGCTCTTTGCTAAAAAAAGAGGACTCGGCTAATATCCAACCGGAATGTAAATGGAGTGACTCGGTCTATGCGTCAAAGAAGTGAGGGGGGATGGGGGGAGGTTTCATACCTTGGAAAGAAAAAGCCCTTATGATTTCTCATAAGGGCTTGGTCTATCGGTGGCTCCCCAGCACGGACTTGAACCGCGAACCTAGTGATTAACAGTCACCCGCTCTGCCGATTGAGCTACTGGGGAACATTTGCCGTCGAAGCGAAAAAGGGTTTAAGCAAATCGCTGGAGGTGGTCAAGAAAAAAGTTAAAGTTTTTTAAAAAAAGTCATTTTTTCTGTTTGCGAGGATAACAGGTTCATTTTCTTGACCTGAGACGTTATATGGCTTACGCAATCAGCGTCTCTTGTATTTTTCTAGACTTCGCAAGAGCCGGGGATAAAAAAATTGTCACAAAGTAAAAAAAAGACCAAGAAAATCAAGCTTGCAACCAAGTCCATTCATGTGGAACGGTTCATGCCAATGCTCGAGGCCCTGCAGGCCAAAGACGAGCTGAATGCTGTTATTAAGACGCGTGTCGAGAAAGCGTGCGGACTTTTGGATGAGAATATCCATCTCTATCCGAACGACTTTCACAGAGACACCGAAATTCAATCCATCCTGGATGCTCATACGGAGACTGCAGACACTGAGCTGGAAACTACTGACCAGAAATTCGCCATTGCCGGGCGAGTTGTCTCATATCGTTCTTTTGGCAAGGTGACATTTTTTCACTTGCAGGACTGTAGTGCAAAGATTCAAGTCTATGTCGCCAGAGATGAACTGGGAGCTGAGGCATACAGAAAATTCAAAAAGACTGATATTGGGGATATTGTTGGAGTCATAGGTACTCTTTTCCGGACCAAGACTGGTGAGTTAACGGTGAAAACCAAAAGCTTTAAATTGGTCACCAAGTCCATGCGTCCGTTGCCTGAGAAATATCACGGATTGAAAGACGTTGAGACGCGGTATCGCCAAAGGTATGTGGATTTGATTGTCACTCCACGTACCAAGGAAATTTTCAAAATTCGCACTGCTATTGTTCGTGAATTACGGGATTTTCTTGATGAAAAAGGGTTTATGGAAGTTGAAACTCCTATGATGCAAGCCATCCCCGGAGGAGCCACTGCCAAACCTTTTGAGACCCATCATAATGCTCTTGATATGAAATTGTATATGAGGATCGCGCCAGAGTTATACCTCAAGCGCCTTCTTGTTGGCGGATTTGAACGAGTATATGAAATTAATCGAAATTTCCGTAATGAGGGCATTTCGACTCAGCATAACCCTGAATTTACTATGCTGGAGTTTTATTGGGCCTACGCCAATTTTGAAAACCTGATGGATTTGACTGAAGAGATGTTCTCACGGGTTGCCAAAAAGGTGACAGGTTCATCTGTTGTCCCGTATCAGGGTGAGCAGATAGACCTCTCTGTTGGAGCATGGATCAGAATGCCTTTTCATGATTCTTTGGAAAAAGTCGGAGGAGTGTCCAAGGATATCTACTCTGACTATGAAAAATGTAAGGCTTTGGTGAAGGCAAAAGGCGAGAAGGTTGTCGAAGGAGAGGTTTTAGGAAAACTTCAGGCAAAACTTTTTGATATTCTCGTTGAGCCAAAACTTATCCAACCTCATTTTATTTATCATTATCCGACGGATATTTCTCCACTCTCTCGGCGGAATGAAGTGAACCCGGAGATTACGGATCGTTTTGAGTTGTTTATGACTGGGCGCGAAATGGCCAATGCCTTTTCAGAGTTGAATGATCCGGTTGACCAACGCGGACGTTTCGAAGACCAGGTTGCAGAAAAGGAAGCCGGTGATGAGGAAGCCCATTTCATGGATGAGGATTATGTCCGTGCTCTTGAATATGGTATGCCGCCAGCGGCAGGGCAAGGGGTTGGTATAGATCGTCTTGTCATGTTGTTGACCGACAGTGCTTCTATTCGTGAAGTCATTTTGTTCCCATTACTCAGACCGGAGGTTGGGTAAGGCTCAGCCTTACCCAGTGAACAATCCATTCATGCGATTTGAAACATTCGTTGCACTCAGATATCTTTTTGCTCTGCGAAAGCAGTCATTTATTTCTGTTATTTCAATTTTCGCAGTCTGTGGAGTCGCCCTCGGAGTCGGTGCTCTTATTGTCGTCATTGGAGTTATGAACGGGTTTTCAACAGATTTGCGTGACAAGATTCTAGGAGTCAATTCGCACATTTTAGTGACTTCCCTACGTGGTGGAATTAAAGATTACCGAGAATTGGCTGAATCAGCCAAAGATGTCGTCGGGGTTACCGGGGTCACTCCATTCATTTATTCGGAAGTGATGCTATCCACCAGAAATGGTGTCAAAGGGGTTGTTCTGCGTGGTATTGATCCTTCGACATCTGGTGCAGTGCTTTCCCTCTCTCAAGATATGGTCAGTGGCGATGTCGCCAATTTGGAAACGGCTGGAGATTCTCCGGCCATTATCATTGGCTCAGAACTCGCAAAACGTTTGGGATTGACACAGGGATCAGAAGTCAATCTGCTTTCGCCATCCGGGAGATCTGGACCCGCAGGGTTCACTCCGCGTGTTAAGCGTTTTGTCGTCGCAGGTGTCTTTCGGACAGGAATGTTCGAGTATGATTCTTCCTTGGGGTATGTGACTATTCCTGCCGCGAGGAAGCTTCTTGGCTACAAGGAAGATACTGTGTCCGGTTTGGAAATCAGTGTAAATGATGTCTACAACGTCAAGAATATAACCAGGAGTCTGCGGGAAAAGGTTGGATCATTTTCTGTTTATATCAGGAATTGGCAAGAAATGAATGCTAACCTTTTCGCGGCATTAGAGCTTGAAAAAACAGCGATGTTTATCATTCTGGCAATGATTGTCCTTGTTGGATCGTTCAGCATTGTCACTACTCTTGTCATGCTGGTCATACAGAAAACAAAAGATATTGCAGTGCTTATGTCTATAGGTGCAAGCGCTTCCAGTATTCGTCGAATTTTTATGTTGCAAGGGACATTTATTGGTTTTGCAGGGACTCTTTTAGGTTTTCTCATAGGCGTTCCGGTGAGTTTGCTTTTAAAGAAATATCAATTTATCAAGCTCCCAAGTAATGTTTATCCAGTCGATTATCTGCCAGTTCGTTTGGAAGCTGTTGACCTTTTTGCTATCGGAGCAGCTGCCTTTCTCCTCTGTTTTCTTGCAACAATTTATCCGGCTCGTCGCGCAGCGGCGTTGAGCCCTTGCGATGCCTTGCGTTATGAATAAAGAACCGATATATCGTTTGGTCGCTTTAGAAAAAGAGTTTGAAGGCCCTTCTGAAACAGTTCGGGTTCTCAAAAAAATTGATTTGACGATTGAAAGAGGGGAATCTTTGGCTGTTTTGGGTGCATCGGGTTCAGGGAAAACAACCCTCCTTCATATGCTTGGAACGCTTGATAAGAGTTCTTCTGGACAAATTTTTTTAAATGGAGTTGATCTCTGCTCTTTGAGTGATCGGCGGAAAGCTGAATTACGGAATCGAGAAATTGGTTTTGTTTTTCAGTTTCATCACTTGTTGCCCGAGTTTTCAACCTTGGAAAATGTGGCGATGCCCGCGTTTATTGCCGGCCTCAGCCGTTCGGATGGGATAAGAAAAGCAAAGGAAGCTTTGGAAATGGTAGGACTTTCGCACAGACTTGATCACAAGGTGACAACTTTGTCTGGAGGAGAGCGCCAAAGGGCTGCTATTGCGCGCGCTATTCTACTACGTCCAAAAGTGCTCTTGGCTGATGAGCCTACAGGGAATCTTGACGAAGAAAATGGAGCCAAAATTGGCGATTTGTTGGTTTCCCTTAATAATGAATTGGGTATGACGTTCGTCGTTGTGACACATAACCCGGCTTTAGCTGGGATGATGCATCGGCGCGTGGAATTGCGCTCAGGAGAACTGTATGCACACTAGTCGCTTTCGCAGCATTTTGTCTGGAGTTGTTTTCGCTTTTGTGCTCACTGTTGCTGTTGCAGGCCATGCGGCTGAAAATGTGGCACAGGATGTTAAAATAGCAGTATTGCCTTTCACTATTAATGCTGGTGAGGACCTCTCCTATCTTCGGGAAAGTCTCCCGGAATTGCTTGCAGACAGATTGCGCGAGGCTGGGTTCGAGGTCATTGATACTTCCAAAGTAGCTGCACTCGTAGAAGAGAGTGGGCTGATTTCCTTCAACACCAATGATGCTCGGAAATTGGCTTTGCAAGCTGGAGCCGGTTTTTCAGTATATGGAACTTTAAATCAAATAGGTGATGATCTCACATTGGATGCCAGGCTGGTCGATTCATACGAACAAAAGCCTGGTAAGAAGATTACCGTGAAAGAACAAGGCCTCATCAATCTTCTGCCTGCAGTTGACGGGCTTGTAGACCGCATGAAAATGGATCTTTTGAGGTTGGATATTATTGCAGAGGTGGATGTTGAAGGAACAAAGGTTCTGGATAAAGATGTTGTCTTGATGCGTCTTACTTTGCAGAAAGGCGACATGCTTACGGCCAAGGCTGTCAATACTGCTTTAAAAAATATTTATGATCTTGGTTATTTCGATGATGTTGAGGTTAAAGTTGATACAGTCCCGGATGGGAAGAAAGTCCTCTTTGTGGTTGAAGAGAAGCCTCGTATTCAGGCATTAGGCGTGCGAGGGGCGGATGCTATCGACTCAGAAGATATCATTGAAGCTGTCTCCACTAAAAAAGGTGGAGTCGTAAACCCGAAAGTGCTCGCTGATGATATACGTGTCATTCGAGAAATGTATCGCAAAGAAGGTTATTATAAAGCGAATGTGACCCACGAAATCGAGACTGCCGGAACCGGCGTTGCTCGGTTGACCTATATCATTGATGAAGGGCCCAAGCTTTATATTCAGAATGTCTTAATTGACGGGGCAAAACAGCTCGACCCGGATGATATCAAAAAGGTGCTCGCTCTTTCTGAGCGTGGCATGTTTTCCTGGATATCAAATTCAGGTGTTTTGAAAGAAGAACTTTTAAATCGTGATGCGGCAGCTATTCAAGCATATTACAAAAGCCGTGGATTTATTGATGTCAAAGTCGGTCAGCCTGAAGTTGAAATTAAAGAAGATGGTATTGATGTCATCTATCAGGTTTGGGAAGGGGATCGCTATAAAATGAGAAATATCCTTTTTAAAGGTGATCTCATAGATGACGAAGCGGTGCTGGCAGGACAGACTAAAGTTGGGTCGGTCAAGGAAGGTGATGGATACTTTGACCAGTCCTTGTTGAAAAGTGATGTTGATGCTCTGACTAATTATTATAATAATTATGGCTATGCGTACGCTGATGTTCAAGTCAACCTCAAAGATGATCCTGAAACCAAGACTGTTGATGTTGTTTATTCCATAACCAAACATCAACGTGTTCATATTCGCCGTGTGCTTTTGGAAGGCAATACTGTTACGCGCGATAATGTTATTTTGCGTGAAATGCGGCTAGCTGATGGAGATATGTTCAGCGGTGATGATTTGCGGCGCTCTCATGAGTTGTTGAACCGTCTTGGATATTTTGAGAAGGTTGACATAGCTCCTTTACCAACAGGTGATCCCGAAGAAATGGATCTCGTTGTCAAAGTCAAGGACAAGCCTACGGGAAATATTGGTGGTGGTGTAGGGTATTCTACTTATGACAGTGTCTATCTTGGTGCCAATATCTCTGAGGCTAATCTGTTCGGTAAAGGATATAGTGCCAGTTTGAATGGTGGGTTTAGTTCATCAAAGACTGTTTTTACTTTGAATTTTACCAATCCCCATCTTGATGACACGGATATAGGCTTGGGAATCGAGGCTCATCGTAAGGATGAAGATTATGATGATTACGATAAAACCTCTACAGGCATGACGACGACCTTTACATATCCGATTGGTGAATATTCAAAATTTTCGTGGGACTACACCGCAGACTATTATGTCCTTGACGAGATTTCTGATGATGCCTCTGACACTGTGAAAGATGATGCAGGGTCGCACTTCCTGAGCCAGATAGGTCTCACTGTAGGACGCGATACGCGTGATAGTTACCGCTTTACAACAACTGGAACCAAAGTTGGTTTTGGTGTCCGTTTTGGTGGAGGCCCTCTTGGTGGTACCGATGATTTTGTCAAATACACTGGGTCTCACGAATGGTGGACGCCTGCGCTGGAAAAGGTGGTTTTCCATAGTAAAGTTTGGGCGGGATTTCTTCATAAGAACTTTGGAGGATCATCCATACCTGCGGCTGAGAGGTTTGAGTTGGGAGGAGTCGGCTCGATTCGCGGATATTCAAACTATGATATTACCCCTCTTGATTCGGACGAGTCCTCAGAAGGTGGAACAAAAGCATTTTATATCAATCTTGAGCTGAAGAGACTGCTCAGTAAAGAGTACGGCATCAATTCTTTGTTGTTCTTTGATGCTGGTAACTCATGGAAAGAAGATGAGATGATTTTCTCTTCTCCCATGCGTGAAGGGACGAAACCTTCTCTGGGATTGTATAAAAGTGTTGGTGCAGGTTTGAGTTGGTACTCTCCCATGGGGCCGATCGGAGTCGTTTATGGCTATGGGTTGGATAGACTCGGAACGAGTGGACGCCATAAGGTCGAACTTTTGATGGGACAGCAATTTTAAGGTTAACATTCAAGGAGATATAAAATGAAAAAAGTGTTCTTTCTCTCAGTCATCTTGACTCTTTTGCTCAGTGTATCAGCTTTCGCACAGGGTAAAGTTGGAGTCGTCAGTCTTCAGTATGTTATTGTAAACTGCGACTACGGAAAGGCTATGGCTGAAAAAATGAAGGCCAAATTTGAGCCCATGCAGAAAAATATTGAAAAAGATGCGACTGAGCTAAAAAAACTTGAATCAGAGCTGAAGAATCAAGATATCGCTTTGAAGCTTGAGGCAAAGCAGGATAAGCAGCGTGAATATCGTCGTAAGGTACGTGACCATCAGGACAGCGTTGTTGCTTTTCGCCAAAAAATTCAAGCTGAATCTCAGAAAGAACAGCAGCCTATTCTTGAAAGAGTACAAAAAGTTATCAATGAGTATGGCAAGGCAAAAGGTTATGAGATGATCCTCGAGTCTTCTGGGGGAGTTTTGTATGCGGGTGATGGTATCGATATCACTGATGCGATTGTCACTGAGTTGAATAAGCTCAAAAAGGCCGGTAAGTAGTTTACAATGAAGATTCTCTTGTCGGCATTAGCCGAAAAGCTGGGATTGGAATTTTCTGGTGAGGATTTTGAAATTGTCGGAGTGAACACCCTTGAAAAAGCGGGACCCGATGAATTATCTTTTCTGGTGAATCCCAAATATGCCCCTCAAATGGAAAAAACTCGAGCCGGATGTGTCCTCACTTCCGGCTCGTATGTTGGCAAGACAGAACGGACTCTGCTCAGTTCGAATGTCTATATGGACCTTGCTCGGGTAGTTGATTTATTTGCTGAAGTTCAGGGCTGTTTTGAAGGCGTCAGTGAACTCGCTTACATTCACCCTGATGCCACCGTTGATGAATCCGTAACAGTCTATCCTTTTGTCTTTGTTGGAGCTCAAGCTCATATTGGAGCTGGGACAGTCCTCTTCTCCGGAAGTTATGTCGGGGAGAAAACAGTTATTGGATGTGATTGCATTGTCTACCCTAATGCTGTCGTCATGGGGGGGCTTGAGTTGGGGGATAATGTTATCCTGCAGCCTGGAGCAGTTCTTGGTGGCGACGGGTATGGTTTTGCACAGACAGCTGCCGGGCATATGAAAATACCCCAGATAGGCAATGTTGTGGTTGAGGATAATGTTGAGATTGGATCGAACTCTGCTATCGATAGAGCTGCACTCGACACAACTCGCATTGGAATGGGGACAAAAATTGATAACCTCGTGCAGGTTGGGCACAATGTCGAAATTGGCCAGCACTGTTTGGTTATTGGGCAGGTTGGTATTGGCGGAAGTACCAAGATAGGCAATGGAGTGGTCCTTGCCGGTCAAGTTGGCGTCGCTGATAATGCTCAAATTGGCGATGGGGCAATGGTCGGGGCTCAAAGCGGTGTCTCAGGGAATGTTGAACCTGGCAGCAAGCTTGCCGGTTCTCCTGTGATGCCTGCGGGAACTTTTCTTAAAGCTGCCGGTGTCTGTCTGCCAAAACTCCCGGAACTTTTTAAGCGGGTCAAGAAACTTGAGAAAGAGTTGGAATCATTGAGATCCAGTCGTTCAGGTGGGGATTTTTATGAATAATGAAAAGATTATGGATATCAGGCAAATAATGGAAATGTTGCCTCATAGATATCCTTTTCTCTTGGTTGATCGAATTCTTGAGATCGAACCTGGGGTGCGCCTCAAGGCTTATAAAAATGTCACGATGAATGAAAATTTTTTTCAAGGACATTTTCCTGGATTGCCTGTCATGCCTGGAGTTCTTCAGTT
This sequence comes from Pseudodesulfovibrio piezophilus C1TLV30, assembly GCF_000341895.1. Taxonomy (NCBI): domain Bacteria; kingdom Pseudomonadati; phylum Thermodesulfobacteriota; class Desulfovibrionia; order Desulfovibrionales; family Desulfovibrionaceae; genus Pseudodesulfovibrio; species Pseudodesulfovibrio piezophilus. The sequence continues at coordinate 205,882 of NC_020409.1, forward strand.
AGAAGCTCTGGCGCAAGCTGGGGGCGCTTTTGTTATAAACTCCTTTGATGAGCCGCTGCATGACAAAGTCTTTCTCTTTACAGGGTTGAATAAAGTTAAATTTCGGCGACCTGTTGTTCCAGGTGATCAACTTGTTTTGAATGTTTACTACGAAAGACATAAATTAAATATATGGCGTATGCGCGGTATTGCCGAGGTCGATGGGCAGGTCACTGCTCAGGGAGAATTCTCAGCCGCCATAGCCGATAAAGGGGATATGTAGTGTCTACTGATATCCATTCCACTGCGGTGGTTTCTCCATCTGCTCAAATAGGTGTCGATGTACGGATCGGGCCTTACGTTGTCGTAGGGGATGAAGCCATCATCGGAGACGGGACTTTCCTTGAGTCTCACGTTGTGATCAAAGATTACACTGAGTTGGGATCAAATAACCATGTCCACCCTCATGCGGTACTTGGAGGGGAACCTCAGCATACAGCTTATAAGGGCGAAACAACGTATACTCGGCTTGGTGACAATAACCAGATTCGTGAATGTGTTACTATTCATCGAGGTACAGCCCAAGGAGCAGGGGAAACAACTATTGGTTCCAACTGCATGTTCATGGCTTATGCTCATATAGCACACGATTGCGTTGTTGGGGATAATGTCATCATGGCCAATGCTGTGAATCTGGCCGGTCATGTTGAAGTTGGTAGAAATGTTATTATTAGTGGAATGTCTGCCGTGCAGCAATTTATCCGCATTGGTGAATATGCCTTTCTTGGTGGTGCGAGTGGATATAAGCTTGACGTTCCACCTTTTATGCTGGCTCATGGCGTTCGTGGGATGCTATTCGGGCCCAATCTCATTGGGTTAAAAAGAAATGGATTTGATTCCACAGCCTGTAAGGCCTTGAAAAAAGCTTATAAAATTATATTTCGATCTGGACTCAAAAGAGAATCCGGGCTTGAGAAAGTCGAACAAGAGATTCAAGGAATTCCTCAGGTTGATAGGCTCCTTGAATTCATTCGTGAGAGCAAGAATGGCGTGACTCCTGATCATAAACAGCGCCACTGTAGTTCTGATTCATAAGGTTTTGGAATGGCAGGAGATAGGAATACTATTGGGTTGATCGCAGGGGGCAAGCAGTTTCCTGTTCTAGTCGCTCAAGGAGTCAAAGAGCGAGGCGATAAACTTGTGATAGTCGGTTTTACGGGACACACCAATATGGATGTTGTCCCGTATGCTGATGTCTGGGAAGAAATGAAGCTCGGCAAGCTTAAGAAAATGATTGCCTATTTTCAAAAGAACGGCGTTCAAAAGATTATTATGGCTGGTACCATAAATAAACCGAAAGTCATGGATGTCCGCCATCTTGACATGAAAGCGCTCAAACTTGTTTTCAAACAGAAAAACAAGGGTGATTCTGCTATCCTGGGGATTCTGGCAGAAGAATTTGAACGTGAGGGGATGCCTGTTTTGCCTGCTCACGAGTATCTTCCTGGGCTCCTGACTCCAGCTGGTATCATGACTCAAAAAGCGCCTGACGAACGAGAGTGGGATGATCTTCGATTTGCTTGGGGAATCGGGAAAGAGCTTGGGAAAATGGATATAGGTCAATGTGTTGTGGTACGTGAAGGTATTGTTTCTGCTGTTGAAGCTCTTGAAGGGACAGATGTCACAATTCGTCGCGGGTGTGAACTTGGTGGCAAAGGATGTGTCGTCCTCAAGGTTTTCAAACCAGGCCAGCAAGAGCAGATAGATTTGCCGAGTTTGGGACTCGATACTATCAAAACCATGGCAGCAGGAGGGGCTACCTGCCTTGGGATTGAAGCCGAAAAAAGTTTGTTTTTTGATCGCAGTGAAGCCATTCGCTACGCAGATTTGCACGGGATATCCATTGTTGGAATAACTCCGGAACAATTTACTTCATAATCCACCTCCCTTTTTCTCCTGTTCTGAGAGTATGCACTTCCTTGCCAAGGAGGCGGAGGATGTGCAAATATTTATTGTGCTTCCAAGGTAGTTCATCCAGCACGTCCTTATCCGTTCTCATGAGGAATTCGTCGATGAAAACATCCCTAGATTGTGTTCCCTGTTTTTTCAGGATGGCTTTGCAAGAAGCCCGTCTCGCTCGTCCAAATGAGAACGCTCTACACCAAGATATTATCATGACTTGGAGTAAAATGTTACCTGAATTGGATTTGAGCGTCCCTCCCCCCGTTATCGCGAGCCATTTGTCTGCCCTGATTAAAAAGAAAACAGGCTGTGGTGATTTATACAAAGACGATAAATTTAAAGCGAACCAGCGCGTACTTGCATTATTACCTTCTTTGAAAAAAAAGATTGATGCTGAGAGAGATGCGCCGAATGGTGATCCTTTGGGTTTGGCTCTTGAGTTAGCTATTGTCGGAAATTATATCGACCGTGGCATAGACCTTGATGTTGACTGGGAAGCCGAATTGAATTCTCTGGCTGGTGGCATTAATCCTCAAATTTTTTTCGAGTTCAGACAGAAGGCCGTTGCCGGAGGCCAGGTTCTTATACTTGGTGACAATACCGGTGAAATCGTTCTGGACATGTTGCTGGTGGAAGAGTTGCAGAGCATGGGGTGTCATGTGACATATGCAGTCCGTTCTCAGCCGGTTATAAACGATGCGACTCTTGAGGATGCTCAATTTGTCGGCATGACGCGACTTTGTGATGTTGTCGAGAGTGGGGTCGATACCCCTGGAACTGTTGTTGACCGGTGCCTTCCGGATTTCTTACAACGGATGCAAGATGCGGATCTCATATTAGCCAAAGGTCAGGGGAATTTTGAATCACTGGAGGGGGTCTGGCCTGGGATCTATTGTGCTTTCAAGGTAAAATGCCAACGGGTCGCTGACGACTCGGGACTTCCTTTCGGGCGATCAGCCTTTTGTCTTACCAGTGTGGAGGGAGTGGGACACCGAGATGGTCCAGGCGGTGTGGATTAGTGAAAATATTCAAGCGATTTGCTGTCCTTCTTGCCGAGATTTTTGCTTTCGGAGTTATGGCGATTGCAGCTCTTTTATTATGGGCATCGTACTATGTTGATACTGATGAATTTCGATCTCAGTTTATCGCTTCTGTTGAGCAGTATATTGGTCAACCTATATCTCTCCATGGTGAATTGAATATAGCCCTATACCCAACTCTTTCTCTAGAAATTCTTGGTTTGGCTCTTGATGGACCTCCTGAAATGGGTGAAGTTCCGCTTGTCGAGTTGGATACGGTTCATCTGAGCGTTCGACTTTTACCATTATTCGACAAGCGTATAGAGATAAGGACTATTGTCGTTGAGGGGATGAACGTCCATGTTGTCAAAAGGCGCAATGGCGAATTCAACTATCAGGCTCTCCTAGCGAAACAACGAAATCGTAGCTCTAATAACGTGTCAGTTGATGGGAAAGCATTTACTGTTTCTCTCAGTGGTTTGGAAGTCGTAGGAGCTCTGTTTGACTACTGGGACGTTCAAACGGATGACAGACTTGTTCTGAGTGAAATGGCTCTCAGAACCGGTACAATCAAAAAGGGTGTTCCTGTTCCTTTTACTGCAAAGAGTGCTCTTATTTGGGAAGCGGGAGACCTGAAATCACATGTTACTTTGCAAGGTTTTCTTCATCTTGGAGAAGCCGAGGAGCATTTTCGACTCGATGGCGCCACTCTTACAGCTTCGTTTGAGGGTGGATTTCTTCCTCAAGGAGCACATCCTGGAGAGTTGACCGCGAATGTGAGTGTGGATTTTGATGAGTCAAAATTGAAGTTGGATAAACTGCATGTGCGGTTTCTCGGCTTAGAAGGAGAAGGGAATCTCGAGACTGATAATTGGACTCACGATCTGAGAGGATTCGGGCATTTTCGGATTTTACCATTTGCTTTCGACTCGACCCTTCAGCGTTATCTTCCTGAATATACACTTCCTTTGGGCAAAGAAAATCAACTCGCTGATTTCAGTACGGATTTTGAGGTGAATGAAGCTGGATTCATCATGGATGGTGCTGTGTTCACCTTGGCAGATCAAGTCATAAAGGGCGATTTGGGTATACACTCCTTTTCTCATCCTTGGTTTTCCTTCGACCTGGAAGCGAATACTATTGATTTCGATAGCTATATACCTCGAGATAGGGAGGGTGGCAGAGAGAGTGTTATATGGGAAAATATTCCAATAAAGGAGCTTTCTTCCTTGGCTGCAAAAGGCCAGTTTTCTTTGGAGCAGGGGACAATCGAGGGACACTCTCTCCGTGGTCTCAAATTAAAACTCGATACGACGCAAGCCGATTTATCTGCTGTTTTTAGTGCTTCATGTGATTCGTATGAATCTCTTGAAGCAAACTTCAAATTCCATATCAATCCGAAATTTGAGCAAAAAAGACTTATGGTTGGCGGTGAAGGGGACGTTGTCATCTCTTCAGACGAGAGAGGATTTCCATTTTTGGAGACCTCTTCGCTTAAAATAGGTGGGCAGGGAGCTCTCAAGGCTGCGTTCACTTTGGAGACTGCGGAGTATGGCCTTGCTGAACCAATTGTAAATGCTTTGCAACATCTTCAAGGCACTGTTGACTTTTTACAGAAGGCCGGGACCGGAGCTTTGATGCATAAAAGCAAGGTCCACCTCCTGCGGTATTCTGATATGAATGGAACTTTAAGTTTCAGACCAAAGGAAGCTCACAAAGAGGACTCTCTCCTGTTGGATACCCGTTTTTCATTTCGGGAATCAGGACAGACTCCTAAAACATTTCGACTTCAGGGAGGAGGGCCTGTTTCTCTTTCTCTGAAGGATTTTATTTTTCGAAGTAATAATCTTAAAATGTCTGGTGATACTTCCGGCATATTCCTATCCGATTCTCCAGATCAGGTTTCCTTCAAAGGGACAATGGCCTTTGATTCTAATAAGGGAATAAGTTCACTTCATAAAGTGACTCTCCAGGGGCTTGGAGCGACATTGTCTGGGGATATTAATTTTATTGATTCGAAGGCCGCCACCAAAACCCAAGGTCTGTTTCATCTTTCGGTAGGGGATTTTCGTAAGATTCTTTCCATTTTATTGGGACATCCAGTTCAGATTGCTGATGAAAAAATTTTAAAAAAGATGGTGTTGAAGGGGGATTTTGTCGTAGAAGACGAGAGATTTGCTCTTAATAACATTGAAGGTGAAGTTGACGATATTCCTCTCAGTGGCATGATCTCCGGAAAGGGGTACATAAGTCCTTCATTGTCTTTTTCACTTAAGGCTGGCGATTTTGACCTGGATAAGTACTTATCACTTTCAAGTGAGTCTCCCATTGAGGGAAAACTTGATGGGAGTGATCATGACTCTTCCCCGGTTGCTTTACCGCTGGGCTTTTTGCGTCAGCTGGATGGTCAGGGGGAAATATTTTTCGAAAGTTTTAAGTTGGCAGATGTTCTCGCTCAGAATTTGGAGGCACGTCTTCAGGCGCGAAATGGGGTGATCCATATTTCCGAGATATCGGGTCAACTTCATGGCGGTCTTGTGTCTGGAGATTGGACAGGGCGTGCTGGCAAGATCCTTGAGACTCATCTGAAATTACGGGTTGAAAAGATGCAAGTCGGACCTTTGCTGGAAGATATGGCGGGGCGGGATTATGTACGTGGAACAACTGCGCTGGATTTTGATTTGACGAGTTCAGGCAGGACAGACAGTGACATTGTTCTTAACCTGAATGGAAAGGCTTGGGGAGAAATACGGGAAGGCTCTTTCAAATTTACTGGGTATGATACTTCCACCAAACCGACTCAACCGGAGTCGTCCCGTTATGATAAACAACCGGCTGAAGCAAAGTTGCGAAGGACAATTTTTAAGAAAGCTTTTGCCTTCTTTTCAGTCCGAGATGGGGTCTTCACTATTGACGACTATAAGTTGGAAGCCCCCCCTCTGCTTGAATCCAAAGGGACAGGCCAATTCAGTCTGCCGGCTAATACCATCAATGTATCCATACAAAATGATTTTGTCGCGATTCCAAGTGTGACAATCAACATTGTCGGAAAACTTTCTGACCCTGAAGTTAAAGTGCCAACAGTGAAGAGCCTCAATGAAACCGTCTTGAATATTTTGACCTTACCTGAAAAATCCTTCAAATTTTTACGGGATTTATTTAAATAATAAGCCTCGACTTGCTTAATATCGTGCTTGGATTGTAAGCTTGTTGCGATGAGCACTCTTTTCTTATGGAGATAGATATGAATGTTCCCCAGATCGGACATGCGCCAAGGCGATTGAAACGGCATTTTTTGGAAGGTATATGGGTACGGAACGCAGCAGATACTCCCTACCTGACGCGTTTGTGGCGAGGGGGGTGCCGGCTACTTTATCTGATAGGATTTGGTTTTATCAAAGATCAATGTATTATCCGTGCGGCTGCTCTGACATTTACGACGATTCTATCCATTGTTCCTTTTCTTGCTGTAGCATTTTCCATTTCAAAAGGGTTTGGGCTACAAAATTCAGAGAAGATGCGGGAATGGGTTCTCTACCTGACAACCGGAAGGCCAGAAGTTGCAGATAAGATCATTGAATACATTGATAGGACTAATGTTCAGGCATTGGGGTGGGTTGGAGTTGCTACGCTGCTTTTTACAGTTCTTTCTCTTGTCGGGACTATTGAGAAGGCCTTTAATACCATCTGGCATGTGAACAAGGGAAGAAGCGCGTGGCGCAAGGTTACAGATTTTTTCCCTGTGATTGTCTTTGGACCTCTTATACTTTTTGTCGCATCAAGTTTTAACGTCAGTCTGCAACAGCAGGATATGGTTTCCACACTGCTGAGCGTTGAAACCATAGGCCTTCTTGAAGCGATTTTTCTGAAATTGACCCCATATATGCTCATTATCATCGCGTTCAGCATGATGTATGCCTTTATCCCCCACGTACGAGTCAAAATAAGTTCTGCAGTACTGGGGGGAGCTCTTGGTGGGATACTATGGCAGCTCGCACAATGGGGGTATATTTATTGGCAGATAGGAGCAGCCAAATATAATGCTATCTATGGCAGCTTTGCACAACTCCCTGTTCTGCTCATTTGGCTGTACATAAGCTGGATTATCGTTCTGCTTGGGGCTGAAGTAAGCTATGCATGGCAAAATATAAACACCTTCGTCAAGCAACGTTATTTTGGGCAGGCAACCCCTTTGGAACGGCAGAAAATTGCTGTTCTCATGATGGTTATTCTGGCAAAGCGTTTTTATCATGGTGAGCCTCTCCCATCTGTAGAGAGTCTTTCAGATGCTCTTATGGCCCCGAGTGATCTCATCTCGGATTTATTTACACTGCTTCAGCGGGCGGGCTATACTGTCTTGACGAGTGACAGGGGGCAGGAAGTCTACGCTCCGGCTCGTTCTTTGGATGGAGTTCGTGTGCTCGATGTGATCAAAGTCGTTAATATGGATGGTGATAATCGGATCTTCAAGGATTTCGCAGAGAAATTCGGTTTTCTGGATGCCTTGTTTTCCAGACTGGGAGAAGCGACTTTCAAAAGTGATGCAAATCTTACTTTGCTTGAATGCGCGGAGCAGTACCCTTCATATGTGCTTGAGTTGGCTTCGGTGAATGGCGATTCGCATGGAGCCTAGCTTGTATTGAAATTCAATGAATCGGGTCTGTGGACCGAAAGACTCCGCCTACCAGATAGTGGACGGTTTTCAGGAGTTCAAGGAGAAGATTCTGAGCGTCTTTTTGGTGTCTCCACCATGCTGTATCAAAGGCTCCCTCGTTTGTCGTGGTGATGGTTATTCGACATTTGGGGAGAGTCTTCTTATATACCATTTTTGCTCGTAGAGCATGAGATGGAGATGTCACGATTAAAAGGCTTACGGATTTTCCATCAAGATGTTTTTTGAGAGCTTCTGCTTCTTCTACCGTACTGATATGGCCATTCCCGAATATTTCCAGATGTGCTTTTTCCGCTCCCATCAATTCGAGAAGTTTTTTTAAAAATTCTGTGTCGGAATAGTTGGGATAGCCCATTTCCCATTCAATTTTTTGTAATTGGGAAGGCGGTTCCTTCCAGGCGTTACTGACAAGAATCGTCGGTGCAATTCCCTTTTTGTACAGTTCTATGGCTTTGATCATTCTTTGAGCGTCGCCTGCAAGGGGGAGGATGAAGTCTGTATTATTCACTTTTTCATCGACATGCATCCAATAGCCCGCAGAAGCCAGGAGGAGAAAGAGGGCTATACCAGTCACAAGAGTTAGCCCCCCAATCCATTGAAGAAGTTTGGCTCCTGTGTTCCTTGCAATTTCACTCCTATGCGTAGATTTCTTCATAGTGAGCTTTGAGTGTCGCGAACGTTCCTTCTTCGATAGATGCGCGTACTTGTTTCATAAGGTCGAGATAAAAATACAGATTGTGATAGGTATTCAGCCTGTATGAGAGCAATTCCTTGGCCTGATAGAGATGACGAAGGTAGGCCTTGGTGAAGTTTCGACAGGTGTAGCAGTTACAATTGGGGTCAAGGGGGGAGTCGTCTTCAGCGAACTGTGCCCGTTTGATATTGATTTTTCCCATGGATGTGAAAAGAGTGCCATTTCTGGCGTTACGGGATGGAAGAACGCAGTCAAACATGTCCACGCCTGCCGAAACTCCTTCAAGCAAATCCAAGGGGGTTCCAACACCCATGAGGTAGCGGGGTTTTGTCTCAGGCATCATTGGAGCAATGTGGTGAAGAATATCATACATCTCCTCGGTGGATTCTCCTACAGATAATCCACCAATAGCAAATCCCTCAAAGTCGATCTCCCGCAATTGAGCAAGGCTTTTTTCGCGAAGATCTTTGAAGAAACCACCTTGTACAATACCAAACATCAATTGGTCTCCACTGCCTTTCGGGTAGTGGTCCCGGCAGCGTTGTGCCCAACGTGTCGTCATTTCGAGGGATTTATTGGTGTACTTCTTATCTTCTCCGTACCCAACGCATTCATCCAGGACCATCATGATATCGGAGCCGAGATTCTTTTGGATATCGATCGCCTTTTCTGGTGAAAAGAAGTGCTTTGAGCCATCGATATATGATCTGAATTCCACACCTTCTTCCGACAGTTTTCGAATTTCCTGTAGACTGAAAACCTGAAATCCACCGCTGTCAGTTAATATGGGACGTTTCCAGTTCGAGAATTCGTGCAGACCTCCCCTGCGGGCAACCAAATCATCGCCTGGTCGCAAGTAGAGATGGTATGTGTTGCCGAGAATAATCTGGGCATCCATTTCTTCCAGATCGAGAGGCGTGAGGCTTTTGACCGTTCCCTGGGTTCCGACCGGCATGAATATGGGCGTTTGAATTTCACCGTGGGCGGTTGTCAGAGTTGCTCTTCTGGCGTTGCCATCCGTGGCATGAATAATGAAATTTCCGGGTTGGTTCATTTATTTGACTCCCTTTTTGGGGCAGATATCGTTGAGTTCACATTCATCGCATTTGGGTTTGCGAGCTGGGCATACCTGGCGTCCGTAGAAAACGAGAAAATGGTTGATTTCTCCCCATTGTTCCCTAGGGAAAAGAGGCATGAGATCTTTTTCAATCTGTATAGGATCAGTTTTCTGGGTGAGTCCCATCCGAAAGGCAAGGCGTTTAACATGTGTATCAACGGCAATTCCCTCATTGATTCCGAAGGCATTGGAGAGAACAATACTTGCCGTTTTACGAGCCACTCCGCCGAGGGTAATCAATTCCGCCATGGATTTCGGAACCTCTCCATTATATTCAGTCATGATTCGGTTCGCTGCAGCGCGTATATTTTTGGCTTTGTTTCTGAAGAAACCTGTAGAGCGAACCACGGCCTCGATTTCAGAGATATCAGCTTCCGCTGCATCTTGAATATCAGGCCATTTTTCAAAGAAAACCGGGGTTACCATATTAACCCGTTCATCTGTACATTGGGCCGAGAGTGCGGTCGCCACGAGAAGTTCCCATGGAGTAGACCAGGTCAGGGCTGGTTCCGGGGCGGGGTATCTTTGGGAAAGTCGTTTATATATTTCTGAGGCTCGTTCTTGTTTTCTCATGATCTCTCCGTTTATTCGGGTCACTGGTTAGCACCAGTCTGCCTTTGGCTCAAGGGTGAAATGGCGAGTTTTCTCATTGCGTCTCTGTCTGAAGCATGTATCATTCTGTAGCTGTTCATCAAGGGGGATAAATGTCGGAATCAGTTGTTTACATGACATGTTGTGATCAAGAGGAAGCAGAGCATATAGCTCAAGTCCTTGTTGAAAAACGCCTCGCGGCATGTGTCAATATGCTTGGTGGAATGAACTCCGTCTATTGGTGGGAAGGAAAGATTGAACATTCGAAAGAGGTTGTTCTTGTAGCCAAAACGCGTTCTGAATTAATTGAAGGTTTGACACATGTGGTTACAGAGCTTCATTCCTACGAAGTGCCGTGTATAGTTTCATGGCCCCTTGAAGGAGGGAATCCAGATTTTCTCAAATGGATACGGGATGAAACCAGCTAGGTACGGCTCCCTTTCGTTGACTCGGGTGCTCCAACCCTTTACTCTCGCGACCAATGAAAAGACTACAGCATGGAGGAACAATGCAGATTTATATTTCCGGGTCACTGGCATTTGATCGTATCATGAGCTTTCCCGATAAATTTTCGAACCACATTCTGCCAGATAAATTACATATAATAAATGTGAGTTTTCTTGTAGACGGATTGGATGAAAAGTTTGGTGGAACGGGTGGAAATATTGCTTACAACTTGGCTCTACTTGGGGAAAAACCAATACTGCTTAGTCAAGTGGGCAAAGATTTTGCCCTGTATGATAGCTGGTTGCAACAGCATGGTATAACCGTTGAAGGTATTCGGACTGTTGAACAGGAGTTTACAGCAAGCGCTTATATAACGACCGATCAATCCGACAATCAAATTACAGGCTTCAATCCAGGGGCCATGAAATATCCCAGTCAATATGATTTTTCCAAAATTGATGCCAGCGAAGCGCTTGGGATTATTTCTCCCGGTAACATGGGGGATATGGTGGATCATGCAAAATTTTACCGTGATAATGGGATTCCTTTTATTTTCGACCCTGGCCAGCAGATTCCCGCATTTAGCGGCGAGCAGCTTGCTGAGTGCTTTAAGGGGGCGGAAATACTCATTACCAATGACTATGAGCTTGAAATGGTTCTCAAGGCTACGGGCATGAGTAAGGACGAAGTTCTGGACAGTGTCGCTTATTTGATTACGACCTTGGGAGAAAAAGGAGCGACGGTGAATTGTCAGGGAGAGGAAACCTCTATCGCCTCTATTCCGGTGGATACTGTTGTTGATCCAACAGGAGCTGGTGATGCATTCCGTTCCGGTCTGCTCAAAGGGCTTGCCATGGATAAAACTGTTGCTGAAGCAGCAAAACTCGGTTCTGTCTGTGCGGCCTACGCAATTGAGTATAAGGGAACACAGGAGCATTCATTCACCATGGATGAATTTATCAAAAGGTACGAGGATAGTTTTGGTCCAATGATATAGTCATTTGTCCACCAACGAGGAGGGGCGTCATGATCGAATTGAGGATCGAATCCATTCAGGCTTATTTAAAGAAGGCATTTGGAGAAGACGCCCACCTGTTGGCTTCTGGGGATATTGGCCAGCTTGATGCTCAGGGCATGAAGGGGTTTGGCTACGGTAAGCCGGTATTGATCAAGTTTGAAGTAGATGGAGAGGTTCGCGAGGCCGTTTTATCCATCATGAAAGGTGATAGGTATGGGCATCAATTTTATTGGGATCGTGCAGCTATCCTTTTATTTCAATATGAAACTTCGGCACAGATGGAGCGGCATGTCAAACCTGTAGGAATAGGCTACGTGGATGTTTCGGATGCTATGGTCCCGATTCAGGCTCCAAAAGAGTTTTTTATTTTGAATGAGAAACTTGCTGGGTATGACTATTTTAAGGATCTCGATCGTATCCAGTCGGGATATTTCAGGGCAGATGATCTTGCTATGGCACAGAGCTTTGCTCAATGGATCGGGCGAGTACATGGTGAGAAAAAAAATGATCCGCCTCTTTATTGTCGGCGTGTGCGAAATCTGATCGGTGCGAGTGAGTGCATCTTGGGATTGATTGATGAAGCCTTTCCGCATCCCATGAACGGCTTTTCTGATGATCGTTTCAAAAGACTCGAAAAGCGGTTGGTTGATTGGCGCTGGAAGCTGAAGAAGTATACTCATAGGCTGAGTGCTGTCCATGGTGACTTTCATCCATGGAATGTACTGGTAACGGATGCCGGAGAATTTTCGGTTCTGGATAGAAGCCGTGGGCAATGGGGAGAGCCGGGTGATGACCTTGCGACCATGTCCATCAATTATCTTTTGTGGAGTTTGCGTAAATATGGACGGCTTGAGGGAGCTTTCGAGCAATTATACCAAACATATCTTGGTGAATACCTCAATCAAACAGGTGACGTGGAAGTGTTTGAGGTTATAGCTCCTTTCTTTGTCTTTCGTGGCCTTGTTGTTGCTTCACCCGAATGGTACCCGGATCATCCGACCTCAGTTCGATCCAGTCTTTTTCACTTTATGGAAAATGTGCTGGAAGATACAGTCTTCGATTGGGAAAATATTAACAAATATCTGGAGTAGCCGTGAGTCACCGCGGAGCGGCAATATGGATTGTTGGTTTGCCTGGCTGTGGCAAATCTTCAATTGCGCAGGGCATCGTGCGTTTTCTTGCTAAGCAGGAATATGATGTGGTTCTTTTGGCAATGGATGATCGGCGTAAAGAGTATTTTCCAAAGCCGGAATATACTGCTCAAGAACGGGATGAAGCATATGCTCTTTTTATTGGAGAAGCTGTCGATTTAGTCAGCAAGGGGGTGTTCGTCGTCATGGATGCCTCTGCATATAAAGTTGAAATGAGAACCCTGGCTCGTCGATCCATCTTGTTGTTTGCAGAGATTTTCATTCATTGCGAACTTGAAATTGCTATCAAAAGAGAGTCGCTGCGAGCTGAAGGTAAGATTATGGCCGGGTTGTATGAAAAGGCACTTGAGCGAAAGCGAACAGGGAGACATTTCGCAGGGCTCGGCGACGTCATTGGTGTCGATGTTGAATTCGAAAAAAATCCGGATGCCGAGTTTATATTGGATAATTCTTATTTGACTGAAGAAGAAGCTTTGGGAAAAGTCCTGCACTTTCTGGACATGTGGTTGAAGAGAGCTTAGTTCGCTTCAGACGAGTGGATTCTCTATTCTGTAAACATTGAGCTGCCTGAGATTCCGGGTAGGAATATATACAAATGAAATTTCAGATAATTACCTTTGGATGTCAGATGAATGTCCATGATTCCGAATGGTTGTCACGTGCCCTTGAAAGCAGGGGGTGGGAAGTTGCAAATGAAGACGAAGCACAAGTCTTCATTCTTAATACCTGTTCGGTACGAGATAAGCCGGAGCAGAAGGTCTATAGTGAGCTTGGGCGTGTTGCCGCGCATCTGAATCGTGATGAAAGTGTCTTTGCCGCAGTTGGGGGGTGTGTCGCACAACAGATAGGGCGGGGCTTTTTCGAACGCTTTCCTTTCGTCAAGTTGGTTTTCGGTTCTGATGGAATAGCGAATGCTCCGAATGCGTTGGAACGGATTGCCGAAGGAAGCGATGAACAGATTGCTCTTTTGGATTTCGTTTCAATTTATGAGGAACGCGAGAATCCGGAAGAGCGGACAGTGACCTTGCCCGAGAATAGGCAGGCCTTTGTCAACATCATGCAAGGTTGCGACAATTTCTGTTCGTATTGCATTGTTCCCTACACTCGTGGTCGACAGAAATCACGTCGCCCTGAAGCTGTTGTTGAAGAATGTCGGGCCCTGGTTGCAACCGGGGTACGGGAGATTACGTTGCTGGGGCAGAACGTCAACAGTTTTGGGCAGGACAAGGGAGGGGCCGGTGTGAGCTTTGCCCAATTGCTGCATCAAGTTGCTGAGCTTCCGGGATTGGATAGGCTTCGTTTCACGACATCTCATCCGAAAGACATCGCACCTGAGGTTATTACGGCTTTTGGCTCATTGGAGAACCTTTGTCCTTCTTTACATTTGCCCCTTCAAGCAGGTTCTGATGCTGTTCTCAAGAATATGCGCCGCAAGTATACCCGTGAGCGTTATCTCTCGATTGTCGAGGGCCTGAAACAGGCGCGTCCTGATATAGCCTTGACAACAGACCTTATTGTGGGGTTCCCGGGAGAATCGGAAAAAGATTTTGAGCAGACTCTGGAACTAGTCGAATCCGTTGGGTTTGAGTCGAGTTTCTCTTTTAAGTACTCCGATAGGCCAGGTGTTGCGGCTGTCAATATGGAGCCTAAAGTAGACCCGAAAGAGGCTTCCGAGAGGTTGATGCGCTTGCAGACTCTGCAGAATAGTATTACTAGAAAATGTCTAAAAAATTTGGAATCTCATGAAACCACCGCTTTTATCGAAGGTTTGAGTCGTAAACAGATCGGCGATGGGATATGGTGGAAAGGGCGAGACCCGGCCGGAAGGATTATCAATGTTCGTATTGATCAGGAAAATGGTCTGATTGGAGCGATGGTACCGGTTCGTATCACAGAGGCGAAGAAGCATTCTCTCATAGGAGAAAGGATTGGTCCTCCATGGTAAAGGTAGAGATCTTCGGATTGGCTTTGGATGAGCATAGCAAGTCTCCCATTCTTGTCCTGAAGGATGAAAGCGGGAGGGCTTTGCCTATTTGGATTGGAGCAATGGAAGCGATGGCCATTTCCACGGCTATCAATGAAGTTCCCTTTCCCAGGCCGATGACTCATGATCTTTTGGTGAATACCATTTCAAGTCTGGGAGGTTCTGTGACCAGAGTTGAAGTGACTGATATTGAAAATGGGACTTTTTTTGCCGAGTTGGTTGTGGCCATGCCGGATGAAACTCGGCGAATCGATAGCAGACCCTCGGATGCCATTGCCGTGGCAGTGCGGGCTGAGTGTCCGATTTTTGTCGGTGAAGCTGTTCTTGAGGAAGCTGGAGCCTTTATGCATCAGGAGAGTGTCGAGGTTATCAAAACCGAGAACTCGGAAAAGTGGATGGAAGAGCTTGAGAAGTTGTCTGAAGACGATACAAAATACAAGATGTAGGCTGACATGATCGATTTGCATACACACACAGTGTTCAGTGACGGGGAGTTGATTCCGGCAGAGCTTGTCCGTCGGGCTGAGGTTATTGGATACAAAGGGCTTTGCATGACCGATCATGCGGATGAGTCGACTCTGTATTTTACAGTGGAAAATGTTTTGCGATTCGTCAAGAAGCATGGACATTTTTACGATATTAATATTCTTGCCGGAGTTGA
Organism: Pseudodesulfovibrio piezophilus C1TLV30; assembly: GCF_000341895.1. Taxonomy (NCBI): domain Bacteria; kingdom Pseudomonadati; phylum Thermodesulfobacteriota; class Desulfovibrionia; order Desulfovibrionales; family Desulfovibrionaceae; genus Pseudodesulfovibrio; species Pseudodesulfovibrio piezophilus. Next base: position 221,177 of record NC_020409.1, read on the forward strand.
ATTGACCCATGTCCACCCGGCCTTGATAGCCGAGATGGTCGGGAAAGCACGAGAAGCCGGGGCTCAGGTTGTCGTCATGCATGGTGAAACGCCTGTGGAACCAGTCGCAGTTGGGACCAACCTTGCCGCAATTGAAGCGGGAGTCGATATACTGGCTCACCCCGGCCTGATTACAGATGAAGAGGTTTTGTTGGCTGCGGAAAAAGGTGTTGCTCTTGAGATAACAACACGAGGCGGCCATAGCTATACAAACGGACATGTTGCCGCTTTGGCGCGTAAATATGGTGCCAAACTGGTAGTCAATAACGATGCGCATGCTCCACGAGATTTGGTTGGTCCTGATCTGCGTAAGACAATCGCCTATGGCGCGGGGCTTACGGCGGAAGAATATTTACAGACTGAAAGGAATGCCTGGGAAATCGTGCAGCGGTGCATGAAGTAGTTCCGGGCGAGATGGTTCTTCGGATTAAAAGGTCAATGTCGTGCCTGTGAAGTGCGGCTTTTATTATAAGAAGATCGGCTTAGACAAGCCGCAAACAGTGAATGGGTGAAAGTATGAACTTGATGCCTGATAGTGACATTCTGACCCTTTTGTTAGGGGCAACTCTGACTGTAAAATTGGTTATGACCTTTTTGGCGTGTATGTCCTTGTGGAGTTGGGCCATCATCTTTTTTAAATTTTTCACAATTGGGACAGCTCGTAAGCGCGTCATGAGCGGCTATGAAGCATTCATGAACTCCGAAGATCTCACCAGTGGACTCAAAGCGATTGGAACAAGAGAGCAAACTCCTCTGGCTCGAGTTTCAACTTTGGCAGTGCATGAATTCCGTTTGCTGGAAAAGGCGGACGTCAACCGAGAGCGTAAACGACTGCTGGTCAAGGATACTCTTCGGCGCGTTTTGAAGCAGGGAATTTCTAAGGAAATGAGAGTGTTGACGCGAAATCTTCCATTCCTTGCCACATGTGCCAACGCTGCCCCTTTTATTGGGTTATTCGGAACGGTGTGGGGGATCATGCATTCATTCCATTCCATAGGGCAGACTCAATCTGCAGCATTGGCAACAGTGGCACCAGGTATTTCCGAAGCATTGATTGCCACGGCGATCGGGTTGATTGTCGCTATTCCTGCCACGATCTTTTACAATTATTTCCTTGGTAAGCTTAATGAAGTCGAAAGCGGAATGGTCGACTTTGCTGGTGCTTTTCTCAATCGTGCCGAGCGAGAGATCGCTTGGGCATCCAAGGCCGAGAAGAAAGGGTAGGCGGCGTCATGGCAATCAAGACGGGCGGTGGATTTCTCAACGAAATCAATGTGACTCCCTTTGTTGATGTCATGCTGGTGCTTTTGATCATTTTCATGGTGACGGCCCCTTTGATGACGCAGGGAGTGGAAGTTGATCTGCCAACAACGAGAACTGTAAAGAATTTACCTCAGGACTCTGAGCACTTGGTCCTCTCCATTAAAAAAGATGGGACACTTTTCCTTGATGAATATCAAGTTGGACTTGAAGAACTCGAAAGTCATCTCAAACGACTTGTCTCCAAACAGAAGAAACAGTTGTTTCTTCGGGCTGATAAAGAAGTGGCGTATGGTACGGTTGTGCAGGTCATGGGTGAGATCAAAGCTGCTGGCATTGATCGCCTGGGGATAGTGGCAGAACAGAACAAGGATGACAAAAAGAAGTAATCCCTGAGGGATTTTCATATTATGCGGCTTCGCCTCGGTCTTTTCCTTTCTCTCCTCCTTCATACCGGCTTTATTGCCTACGCTTTGTTTCTGGGCAACGATACGAATGTTCAGGTAAACATGAATCGTCCTGTATATACGGTTGACCTTATCTCCTTGGCTCCGCCTCCGACAGCTCCGGCACCCGTTGTGGAAGTTATACAGAAAAGTGTAGAAGTGCCTTCCGTCCCAACAGTTGAAGCTGCTCCTGAATCGACTCCTGTCGTTGTTCAAGCTCCAGCAGTAGAAGCGAAAGCGGAACCCAAGATTGAGGATATCAGCCCAAAGAAGGTTAAGAAAAAGACTCTTATAAAAAAGAAAAAGGAAGAGCCCAAAGTCACACCAAAGCCCAAACCAAAGCCCAAAAAGACTGCCCAGCAGTTACGGCAAGAAGCATTGGCTGCCGCCCAAGCTGCCGTGCGGCGTGAGGAACAGAAGAAGGCTCAAGCTTTGCAAAAGGAGTTGGCCGCCCTCAAGAAACAGGAGGGTGATCAGGTCTACTCTCACGGTGCGCAAGATGGCAAGGAAGGAGGGGGTGTCGGAGGAACTGGTTCTGGGCTTTCCGAGGTTTATTCCCTTATTGTGGGGTTGGCGATCAAGAAAAATTGGCGATACCCCACTTTTTCAGGGGAGGCTAATCTTCTGACTGTTGTCGAATTGACATTGGCAGAAGATGGCAAGATTCTTTCTTCGATAATACGTGAGTCGTCAGGCAACTCTGAATTCGACAACTCCACGCTCCGGGCTATAAAGGAAACCCAGTACGTGGAGCGTCCTCGTACGGAACGGGATCGTATTCTTCTTATCAATTTCAACAGCCAGGAACTCTCAGAGTGATCTGTATGCAACGAATATTATTAATAAGTCTTTCATGTGTGATGAGTGTTTTCTTTTTTTCCTCAGCCTTTGCGGACGGTCCTCTTTCTGTTGATATTCATGGACCTGGGCAAAAGATGGTCAATATCATTCTTCTTCCACCAAAGGGAATTGGCGGAAGCCCGTTGCCTGAAGCCCTTGCCAGGTCTTTTGAAAATATTGTCAAAGAAAATCTGGGCTACATTCCCTTTCTTCACGTTGTCCCTATGGCTGAATTGTTAGGTGGGGATCCCAGTACGGGGGTGCAGGGGCGTGAGATCGATTATAAACCGATGCAGTTGGCTCGAATAGACTTGTGCCTGACTACAGGCTGGAACGGCAATTACCTGGAGGCTCGTATCTTTGACACTTTTAGCGGGCGTCGTCTGGTAGGGAAAGCCTATAATGATATGAGCGAGCAAACATTGCCGCCAGCGGCAGATAGGTTTAGTTCCGCTTTTCTGGAAGCCTTAACGGGAAAGAAAGGTTTCTTTGATTCCCCTATAGCCTTTGTCAAACAGGAAGGAAAGACCAAGGAAATATTTACCATTCTTCCTCAAGGACGCGCTCTGAAGCGTATTACTCGTTTAGGTGGATTCAACCTCAGTCCCGCTTGGTCACAAAACGGAGAGCAGATTGTTTTTACCCATATAGGGAAATCAAGGCATGAACTTGGAGTCTATGATGGTAAAACGAAGAAAATACGGATGATTAGCAAAGGATTAGGGCAGACCGTCATCAGTCCGGTGTTCGGGCCGCAGAATCGGTTGCTCGTTGCTCTTAATAGAAATGGTGCGACGAATATCTATGAATTGGATTCAAAATTCAACCCGAAGCGCATTTTGGCAGAAAGTCCTTATATCGATGTTTCACCAAGTTTTGATCGAACCGGCAACCTCATGGCGTTTACATCGGGCAGGGCTGGTAATCCTCATATTTATCTTCTTACTGTGAAAACCGGTAAGATTAGACGAGTGACAATCAGTGGAAAATACAATACGCATCCCTGCCTGAGTCCTGATGGGCGATATATTGCTTACACCCATAGAACAGCCAATGGGCACAGGATATTCTTGCATGATCTGGAAACAGGTCGTGAACAACAATTGACTTTTGGGCCGGGAAACGATGAGTACCCTGCGTTTGGGCCGGATGGATACTTTATCGCATTTGCCTCCAGTCGGATTGGAGAATATCAACTGTATCTTACTACCAGACATGGAGACAAGCCCAAGAAGATCTCCACAGGTCCAGAACCGGCATTTGCCCCGGCGTGGGATACTTCAATGCAATGATGATTTGTCACGCGACGAGGGTTGATTTTTATTGGAGAAGGCGTACATCTAGTTGAAAGTCTGACCAATGGCTTGAAAATTATATAAGTAATGGCCGGTCAACGGCGTTAACGAAGGAGCTGGCATGAAATTGAAGTGGAATATTGTCATACTGACCATTTTGGCTATGGCGCTTATGATGGCCGCCGGGTGTGCCAAAAAAACGACATCCAGTACACCTCCTGGCGCACAAGTCGAGGTGAAGGATGATACGCAATGGTCGCCGCCCCCAGCTCCAGTTGAGGAACCCAAAGTTGATGAAGCCACGCTTGCTGCTGAAGCAGAAGCTCGCGCCAAAGCGGAGGCGGTCGAGGAGTTGTCCAGCGTTGTCATTCATTTTGCCTTTGATTCCTACGAATTAAGTGAAGAAGCACGTTCTGTGTTGGCTCTTAAGGCAAATGTCATGCGTCGTTACAAGAATATTCGGGTTGTTATCGAAGGGCATTGTGATGAGCGTGGTACTGAAGAGTATAACCTTGCACTTGGTGAACGTCGAGCCCGCGCTGCTTATGAACACCTCGTTATTCTCGGTGTTGATCCCGAGCGTATGTCTCTAGTCAGTTTCGGTGAGGAACGGCCAGTCGATTCCGGTCATACTGAGACTTCCTGGGAAAAGAATCGCCGTGCCGAGTTTGTTGTTCAGTAGATTCTTTTATGTCTGAAGCTCTTGGGCCGCTTCTTTGTAGAAGCGGCCTTTTTTTATACTAAAAAAGAAGTGTGATCAAAGAAAGAAAGACCAATGCATAAAGGCCCGCAACTCCATCGTCAAGCATCACTCCCATTCCACCTGGAAAGGTATTTTCAGTCCATTTGACAGGCCATGGTTTGAATATGTCAAATCCCCGGAAGAGGCAGAAGGCAACCGCAAGCTGCCAGTTTGTCGTGCTGCAAAAAAGGATCGCGAGCCACTGCCCGAAAAGTTCATCGATAATGACACAGCCGGGGTCTTTTTCCGCATATACTTTTTCAGCACGAGAGCAGGCCCATATCCCGACACAAAGGATCACCAAAAGGATGAGCAGTCGTTGTGGAAAGGAAAAAGGAAGAAAAAGCCAGGGAGCGGTGAGAATAGCAGCAAGAGATCCCCATGTCCCAGGAGCTTTGGGGAAATGACCTACAGGACCAAGTGTTGCTAGAGAGGTCGCAAAGCGATCAAGTCTGGGGTGTTGAATCATTTTGAACTCCTAACCCTGATGATTTTTTTAGTAAGCAATGTGTCGAGTATGCTGGAGACAGGCAAGCCCACCACATTGGTATAAGAACCAGCTATGCTGGTGATGAGGAATGCTCCAATTCCCTGGATAGCATAGGCTCCCGCCTTGTCCAATGGTTCACCCGTTGTGATATACTTTTCCAACTCTGACTTTCTGGAAAACCGCATCGTGACATCCGTCGATATAGAATGGGTTGTTACATCGTTTGGCGCAAGAGCAAGGCAAAAAGCCGTGATGACCTGGTGAGTTTTTCCAGAAAGCGCCATGAGCATATGCAGGGCGTCTTCTTTATCCACAGGCTTTCCCATAATACGTTGGTTCAGGACAACTATGGTATCAGCTCCTATGACTGGGCTGTGTTTCTGTTGTTGTCTGGCAATATCCAATGTCTTCATGGTTGCCATGCGTTGGGCATACTGAGACGGAGCTTCTCCAGCGTCTGGTGCAGGCTCATCGAGTGTGGAAGGAATGATTTTAAAATTCAAACCAAGATTGGAAAGTAACTCTTTTCTGCGAGGTGAACCAGAGGCGAGTATGAGTGGGCCGTCATTTTCAAAAGGACCATATGGTGTTGTTATCATAATTTCTGTTCTTCACTCATAATGGAAGGCGCGTCAATCGAGTGTCCTGACGGCTTTTTGGCATGTCTTGAATCTTTTCTTTGTTTTCATGATCTAGTTGTTTTTTTAGCTTTATATATTGGGATTTTATGTCCTTGGCAGAATTCTTGCTGTATTCTCATCGTGAAAATACAGGAGTGCCCATGAACGAGAGAGAAAAGAACACGATAACAAGCTTTACTTCATTTGACCAAATGGAAGGGCATGCCTCGACTCCTGGCATGAATGATTGGGCTGTACCCTGGTCTGACCTCATGATGGTCATGTTTGTTTTATTTGTGGTGTTGTTTGTATACTCAGAGACACATCAGAATGTGAAAGTACTCTTTAGTCAACAGAGTGCTGATGAAGCTCAGGCAACCAGCACTCTGGATCCCCTGATCGGCCTTATTGGGCAGATATCCAGTCGAGCCGGGGGACAAGATAAGCAGGAGAGTGTCAATGTGACTGGCAGTGAGGTCCTTTATAGGTCCAGAATTGATGGTGTCACTGTTGTACGAGAAGGACGGGACCGGATCAAAGTGACCCTACGCGGTGAACTTTTCTTTGCTGCCGGAGAATCCACTCTCAAACCAGATGCAGACCAATATCTCCAGGAAGTGGCCCGAGTTGTTAAACTGAGTGTAGGGACAGTCCATGTCGTGGGATACGCGGCCGCCAATGAAGCCTCGGGAACAAGGAGCTTTATCTTATCCAGTCAACGCGCAACAGATGTCGCTGATTATCTCATGGGAAAATTTGCTATCGCTCCCAAACGAATCATTGTGAGTGGCAGGGGCACCTATAACCCCGAAGTGCCGGAAACATCCGAGGCCAATCATACTATGAATAGACGGGTTGAAATTATAATTACCAATGAAGTTTGAGTCGATTGGAGGAAATGATGAATAAGAAAAATCTGGCAGGCGTCATTGTCAGCCTTTTGATTTTCGTTGGAAGTTTTCTTTTGACCGGAACCGCTGCAGCGTATTGGAATGTTGCAGCTTTGCTGGTTGTTCTTTCAGGACTCGTTGCGGCAATGCTTCTCAGTTATCCAGTATCCCATGTCAAGAACGCATTTATGGTTGCGCGTAACACCTACTTGAATGGGAGTGTTACATCGGAAGAAATTGTCAATACTTTGCTTGATCTGTCCGTAAAAAGTAAAGTTGATGGTGTACTTTCGCTTGAGAGGAATGAAAATAGCGATATCAGCACCTTTCTTAAAAGTGGGCTGATGTTGCTCGTGGATAACTACAAGGAAGATGAAATTCGCGAAACATTGAATGTGGAAATGGCTTTTTTTAATCTTCGTCGCCAACAGAGTGAACGATTTTTTCTGACCATGGCACGAACAGCTCCTGCATTCGGTGTAGCGGGAAGTGTTATCGGGTTGATAGGTCTGCTTATGGGGATTAACGATACCGCAGTTATTCTTAAGAATATCCCGGTCGCATTTATTTCGACTCTCTACGGTTTGGTTCTGAGCCATTTGATATTTTCTCCCATCGCCGAAAATATCAATTATTCCACAAGAGCGGAACTCCTGAATCAAAAATTGGTTCTTGAAGGGGTCGTGGCTATTAGCAAAGAACAAAATTCTTATAAACTGGAACGCAAGCTGGTGTCCTTCCTGAGTCCGAGCCAACGCGCCGGAAAAACGGAAACTCTTCGTAAAATAAGGAGAAAGTACGTTCAAAAGCTCCAGGAACCTTTAGAGACCGTTGGCGAGGATGCTTCCCCTGATCTTCTGAAAGATGCAACAGAAGCTGCATAATTGAAAAGGGTACAACCAAGTTGAAAAAGGAGTCGTAAGGCTCCTTTTTTTTTCATCTGTTTATGCTAGTCTCCTTCGCACGGGAGGAGACTTTTATATGGCTCATATTTTGGCAGCAGACATCGGTGGAACCAACAGTCGTTTTGCCCTTTTTGAGTATTCGGGGGGACGGTTGGAAATGGTTGATTCCATCTGGCTGAAAACCCATGGCGCTTCATCTTTTCAAGAACTTCTCAGCCAGCTTTGGGCAAGCGATTTCTCTGCTCAGCCCGGAACATTTCAAAGCGGTGCTCTTGCTGTTGCCGGTGCGGTACAGCATGGGATGGTATGTGAAAATCTCCCCAATGCTCCATGGGGGGTCGATCTCAACGAAGTGTCATTTGGGAGTGTTCCAGTTCGGCTTATCAATGATTTCGTTGCCCAAGCCTATGCCTGTCGAACTCTTGCCGTAGAGGATTCACTGATTATACAGCATGGCATTGCTGAAGAAATCGGCGTTGTAGGGGTCATCGGGGCTGGGACAGGTCTTGGTTATTCGGCGTTGCTCCATACTCATGGGACATGGATAGCTCTGCCTTCCGAGGGAGGGCATATGGCTTTCCCTTTTTATGGTAGAGCTGAGTTGGAGTATGCCGAATTCAATTGTCAGCGCAGTGGGCGTAATTGGGCTGAGGGGGACAGCGTGGTTACCGGTCTGGGGCTGTCTTTGATTCACGAATTTTTGACAGGAGAAACGTTGGCTCCTGAGGACGTTTCTCAGAGTATCACCCAGGAGAGTGAAACCGCCAAGTGGTTTGCCAGATTTTACGGGAGAGCCTGTCGGAATTGGGCCCTTGCCCTGATGGCTCATGGGGGACTGTTCATTGCCGGTGGCATGGCCGCAAAAAATACCATGTTGGTAAATCATCCTTGTTTTATTGAAGAATTTCACAATACACACGTCTATTCAAATTTTTTACGATCTGTCCCAATCAAGCTCAATACCAATGAGGAAAGTGGGTTGTTTGGGGCAGCTTTTTATGCGCAACAGTTACTCGGAAGTGAGTGAGGGACATGATACACAAATATTATCTGAAGCGTCTTGCTCTTGTATTGATTCTTGTTGGGATAATTGCTTGTTATATTCTCTTTGATTTGGGACGTTTTTTGTCTCTCGAATACCTCAAATCTTCTAGAGAAAGTTTCCAAGCTCTTTATAATGAACATACCTTTTTTGTTCTCGCCGGTTATTTTATGCTTTATGTCCTGACCACTGCTTTTGCCCTTCCCGCAGCGACAGTGATATCTCTCGCCGGTGGTGCTCTCTTCGGACTAGCAACGGGAGTATTCATCGTTTCTTTTGCCAGTACAATAGGGGCGACATTGGCCTTTATTATGTCGAGATACCTGTTCCGGGATTGGGTTCAGGATAAGTTTGGAGAACGTCTTAAAAAAATTAACGAAGGTGTTGAGAGAGAAGGGGCTTTTTACCTTTTCACTTTGAGGCTGATCCCCGCTATTCCTTTTTTTGTCATTAACACGGTTATGGCGCTGACACCCATGCGACTCTTTACCTTTTATTGGGTTTCGCAAGTGGGTATGTTCCCGGCTACCGTCATTTACATTAATGCCGGTAAAGAACTCGGGCAACTGGAATCTCTTTCCGGGTTATTTTCACCAAGTCTCATTATTTCGTTTATTATATTGGGGTTATTCCCTTTGGTCATGAAAAAGACATTGAGTTGGATTCAAGCCAGGAGATAGCGATATGGCACGTTATGACTTTGATATAGGAATACTTGGTGGCGGAGCTGCCGGATTGACTGTCGCATCTGGAGCGGCTCAACTCGGTATGAAGGTTTTATTACTTGAGAAGGAAATGTTGCTTGGCGGTGATTGTCTCCACTATGGATGTGTACCAAGTAAGACCCTGATAAAGACGGCCTCGGTTTATCATGAGATGAGGAGAGCCTCGGATTTTGGGCTTCCTTCTTTCAATCTCCCCCCAGTGGATTTCCGACAAGTCGGGAGTAGGATTCAATCCGTTATTGATGCTATTCAAGTGCATGATTCGGTAGACAGATTTTGCCAACTTGGTGTGCAGGTCGACTTCGGTCAGGCTTCATTCGTGGACAGTCATACTGTTGAGTATGGGCCGAAACGGGTCTCGGCTCAATTCTGGGTGATTGCGACCGGGTCTCACTCTTCGATTCCGGTGATTCCCGGACTGGATGGCGTCGACTTTCTGACGAACCGAGACCTTTTTTCTTTGGAAGCGTTACCCAAGTCACTGATCATCATCGGGGCCGGGCCAATTGGTTGTGAGATGGCTCAGGCTTTTTCTCGTTTGGGGACTGATGTGACTGTTTTGCAACGGAATTGTCAGGTATTGTCTCTCGAAGATGGAGATATGGCCAGTGTTGTACAGACGACTTTGCAATCGGAAGGAGTCACTGTCCATCTCTGCGCCCAGACAATAAAAGTTTCTGATAAGAACAACTCTATCGTAGTTCGGTATGAAATAGATGGAGCAGAGTATAGTCTTGAGGCCGAAAAACTTTTGGTGGCAACAGGTCGGTCTCCGAGCATCGAGGGGCTGCATTTGGAGAATGCAGGTGTTGAGTCTGATCATAAAGGGGTGTTGGTCGATCATAGATTGAGAACAACGCAAAAGCATATTTTTGCGGCAGGGGACGTTACTGGTCGATATCAATTCACTCATGCTGCGGGGTATGAAGGGGGGATCGTCGTTTCCAATGTTGCGTTCAGACTTCCTCGCAAAGTTGATTATACATGGCTCCCCTGGTGTACATATACCGAACCGGAACTTGCTAGTATCGGGCTGAATGAAAAGGCGGCCAAGCAAGCGGGGAGAGAGTATTCCGTTTTGGAAGAGAGTTTTACGGAGAATGATCGTGCTCAAGCTGAGGGGGCCTCAGTTGGTAGAATTAAAATATTACTGACGAAAAAGGGAAAGCCCTTAGGCGTGCAGATTGTTGGCCCACATGCCGGGGAGGTTCTTTCAGAGTGGGTAGCTATTCTGAATGGAAAAACAGGCTTATCCACACTTGCTTCTGCTATTCATCCATACCCGACAGTGAGTGAAATCAACAAACGAGTCGCTGGCAGCATCCTTTCCCAGAAAATTTTTTCAGAACCGGTGCGAAAGACCCTTCGATTCTTTTTTGGGTATCAAGGAAAAGCCTGCAAGCTTGATTAATCGGGCAAACATGGGTAAGTGACCACCTTCTTTTGAGACGAGAGTCGAAACAAGGAGAATATTTCGTATGGGTGATAAAAGCCGATATCAAAAGATGTTTCCAGTATCATGGGAGCAACTGCATAGGGATTGCCGGGCATTGTCATGGCGTCTGATGGAGAAAGGGCCTTGGAAAGGTATTATAGCAATTACGCGGGGGGGGCTTGTCCCGGCCGCCATACTCGCGCGTGAGCTTGATATTCATTTGGTGGATACTATCTGCCTTTCCAGTTATAATTGGAAAGAACAGGGGCAGGCTCAGGTTCTCAAAAAAATTGATAATGATGGCGATGGTTGGTTATTGATAGACGACCTCGTGGATACTGGAAAAACAGCTAAAATTGCTCAGGATATGGTGCCAAAAGCCCATTTTGCCACGGTTTATGCAAAGCCTGAAGGTCGGCCCATGGTCGAAACGTATATTACTGAAGTGAGCCAGGACACTTGGATTCTTTTTCCCTGGGATGCAGGTTCTCAATTTGTGGAACCAATTATTCAAGTTGTGGAATAGGACTGTCTGTCCAGATTGTTTGAATGCAGGGTGAGTTCGATGAGTCTGTCGAAAGCATCCGAAGATGGTGCTCTGAAATGTGTGCAGAGATAGTGAGATTGGATCAAAAGTTAACGGAGAGGTCCTCATGAAAAGAATGCTGAAACTGCTCGTTGTCGTCGCTTCCATGGCGATGATGTTGTCTCTCTTCGCTTGTGGCGAAGCCCCTCAGGAAGAAAAAACGGAAGCATTGCCTCCTCAGGCAGAAGCACCAGAAGAGGCTGCCAAGACAGTTAAGGCTGGTTTTGTTTATGTTTCTCCCGTTGGTGACGCTGGATATTCTTACTCTCATGACCTTGGGCGTAAGGCTGTGGATGCATTGGACTTCACGGAGACCGCTTTTGTTGAGTCCGTTCCTGAAGGTGCAGATTCTGAACGTGTTATTCGTAATATGGCCCGCAAAGGGTTTAATGTTATCTTTACGACCAGTTTTGGCTATATGGACCCGACCATGAAGGTCGCCAAGGAATTCCCCGATGTGGCATTCATGCATTGTTCAGGTTTTAAAAAAGCTGAGAATGTCAGTAATTATTTCGGCCGAATCTATCAGTCTCGCTATCTGACCGGGCTTGTTGCCGGAGCCATGACCAAGTCCAACAAACTTGGGTATGTGGCTGCGTTTCCTATCCCCGAAGTCATTCGCGGTATCAATGCCTTTGCAATTGGTGCAAGAGAGATGAATCCCGATGCTGAAGTTCGTGTTGTCTGGACAAAAACATGGTATGATCCTGCGTTGGAAAAGGATGCAGCCAAGTCCTTGCTGGACGCCGGATGCGATGTCATTACTCAGCATCAGGATTCCCCGGCTGCACAGGAGGCTGCACAGGAGGCCGGTGCATATTCTATTGGGTATAATTCCGACATGGCATCTTTTGCTCCGAAGGCACATCTGACCTCTGCTATCTGGAACTGGGGACCTGCTTATGTCAAAACTGTTGAGCAAATAAAAAATGGTACCTGGAAGGGCAATCAGTCTGCATGGTGGTCCATGGCTGATGGTGTCGTTGACATCGCGCCGATGGGACCGATGGTTCCCGAAGATGTGAAGGAAATAGTCTTAGCACACAAGGCCAAGCTCGTGGCAGGGGATGACACTATCTTTGCAGGACCTCTCAAGAATCAGAACGGCGAGGTTGTCGTGACCGAAGGAGCCGTTATCCCTGATGGTGATTTGCTTGGTATGACCTGGTTCGTTGAAGGTGTTATTGGCACCACAGAATAAAGCCTTGGACACAGAGTGCTAAAAATAAGAAAAAGAGAAGAACCCTGGAAGTGGGGCGCCCTGGTAATATTCCTGGGCGCCCTGCTCTTTTCACTTGGGGTGAGTGCATTGCTCCTTGCTGTTCAAGGGAAGGATGCCTTGTATGGCATGGATATTTTATGGCAGGGAAGTTTTGGGCATTTGTGGGCCTTGGAAGGAGCTTTGCTCAAAGCCATTCCGCTCTTTCTCTGCTCTTTAGGTGTGGCTGTGGCCTTTAGAATGCAGATATGGAATATCGGTGCAGAAGGACAGTTTGCCCTTGGAGCCATTGGGGCAACCTGGATGGCACTTTCTTTTCCGGACCTTCCGGCTTTCTTTCTTCTCCCCCTGATGTTTTTCATGGCCTTTATTCTTGGGGGGCTTTGGGCATTAATCCCAGCTTTTCTCAGACTCAAGCTTCGTGTGAACGAGATTATTTCGACCCTCATGTTGAACTACATTGCCATATTGCTCCTGGACTATCTTGTTTTCGGTGTGTGGAAAGACCCCAAGAGTTTTGGATTTCCCATGACGGCTGAATTCCCTTCCAACGCTGTTATCGGTAGCATCGGTGGCAGCAAAGTTCATTGGGGTTTACTGTTTTGTGTGTGTGTTGGTGTTGTCTTGTGGGCATTCATGCGCTTTACCCGGCTTGGTTTTGAACTCAAGGCGAGTGGTGAAGGTGCTCGTGTCGCCAAATATGCCAAGATTCGCTATGGAATGCTTGTTATGTTTGTAATGGGATTATCCGGCGGATTCGCTGGATTTGCAGGTTGTATCGAAACTTCCGCAGTTCTCAACCGATTGCAGCCGAGCCTTATGGTCGGTTATGGTTACACTGCCATTGTTGTCGCATGGCTCGCTCGGCTTGAACCCCTCTATATTGCCTTGGGGTCCTTCCTCTTGGCTGCTCTCCGTGTGGGAGTCGAAAATCTTCAGCTTGAATTGCAGATTCCTGCAGCATTCGGTGTCATCATGGAAGGAATGATTTTACTGACTGTTTTGGCAGGACAGTTTTTTCTGATGTATAAGCTGGAACGCAAGCCGCGTTCACAGGATTAGCTGAAATTATGTGGGAATTTTTGATACCGCTGCTGGCCGCGACTGTGCAATCTGGCACTCCCATCCTTTATGCCACTCTCGGTGAGATGATGACTGAGAAAGGCGGAGTACTTAATCTTGGTGTGGAAGGAACCATGGCTGTGTCAGCCTTGGCAGCGTTTATAGTCAGTTCGTTGACAGGGTCGCCGTGGCTGGGCTTTCTAGCCGGAGGCTGTGCCGGGATGGCATTTGGCGCATTGCATGGTTTTGTTTGTATAATCTGCTTGGGAAATCAGGTGGTTTCCGGGTTGGCTTTGACCATACTTGGACTGGGATTGACTAATTATCTTGGGGTTCCGTATGTCGGTCTTTCCAGTCCGGGGTTTTCTCCATTTGATTTTCCTTTACTTTCTCAGATTCCGGTGTTGGGAGATATCTTTTTCAAACACGACATGCTTGTGTACATTTCTTTTATAGTTCCTGTTCTGTTTTGGTTCTTTTTCAAAAGGACAAGTCTGGGGCTTCACATTACAGCAACTGGTGAAATGCCAGTAGCCGCGAGTGCTGTCGGTCTTAAGCCAAGAGCCTTGCGATATGTTGCTGTCATTGCGGGGGGCTTCCTTATCGGTTTGGGAGGAGCATATCTCTCCTTGGCGTATACCCACCTATGGACCAATGGACTATCCGGAGGGCGGGGCTGGATCGCTGTTGCTTTAGTCATTTTTGCTTTTTGGCGTCCTGGAAGGGCGGTTATTGGAGCCTATCTTTTTGGTGGTGTTATGGCATTTCAACTGAGACTTCAGGCTATGGGGACTCATTTACCCTCTTCTCTTCTTCTCATGCTGCCATATCTTCTGACTATTTTTGTCTTGATCCTTTCAGCTGCGCGTGGACGTCGTATTGATGCTCCTGCGGCTTTGGGTACTAATATAGAGCCGGAAGGATAAGGTATGGCGGAGTTTAAATTTATTCGTCCGACAAGAGTTCGTCTTTTAGCAGAAGGAACTCAACCTGTCGTGAGTCTGCAAGGCGTTACCAAACGATTTGGTAAAGTCACGGCCAACGATTCCATCACCCTTGATATTTATCCTGGTCGCATAAAAGCCTTGCTCGGTGAAAACGGTGCTGGCAAATCAACTATGATGAGTATGCTTGCCGGTCGCTATCGCCCTGATGAAGGGCAGATCAAAGTTGATGGGAATCCGGTTCGTTTTTCTTCTTCCAAGGATGCCATCGCTGCGGGGATAGGCATGGTCTACCAGCATTTTATGCTTGTTGAATCTATGACCGTTGCCGAAAATGTTCTTCTTGGACAGGAAGGCGGATTCTGGGTCAATCCTGATAATATGATTCGCCGAGTTGGCGACTTGGCCGATAGGTATGGCTTGGAAATTGATCCCTCTGTTCGGGTCTGTGATCTTTCCATGGGAGAAAAGCAGATTGTTGAAATTCTCAAGCTGCTCTACAGGGAGAGTCGGATTCTTATTTTTGATGAACCGACGGCTGTTTTAACGCCTGAGGAGACAAACAGACTTTTCGAAGCGCTGTGGCGAATGACAGAGCAGGGTAAATCCATCATTTTCATCAGCCATAAATTGGAAGAGGTCATTGCTTTGGCTGATGAAATTGCCATTCTTCGCAAAGGGAAGATTGAGGGGGAACTCGACCCCAATGCTATTCAGTCAAAAGCAGAGCTGGCATCCCGCATGGTAGGGAGGGAAGTTCTCCTTGAGGTTGACCGTCAACCAGTTGAGATCGGCCATACTGTGCTTCAGGTCTCGAATATGACCGGAATGGGGCTTGAAAATATCGATTTTGAAGTTAGGCAAGGGGAGATTGTTGCCCTTGTCGGAGTTGCTGGCAACGGGCAGAAAGCGTTGGTTGAAGCGGTCACTGGCCTTGTCAAACCTCCTGTTGATACTGTTTTTATTATGGGGCAACCTTGGCGTCAGTTCTTTGCTGAATCCACCTGGAATCGCTCCATGTGCTATATTCCGGAAGATAGGTTAGGCCTTGCAACTCTTCGTAATCAGAATCTAGTAGATAATTTGCTTTTAACGACGCGCAAGGGATTTTCCAAAGGTCCATGGCTGAACAAGAAACAGGCTGAGAAAGATACCATTGATCTCATTGAGAAATTTGATATTCGGCCTGGTCGAATCCATGCCCTCGCGTGGCAGCTTTCAGGAGGGAATCTCCAGAAGGCTGTTTTGGCGAGGGAGCTTTTTAGGGAGCCTCGTTTTATTGTCGCTGAACAGCCAACACAAGGACTTGATGTTTCGGCCACGGAAGAGGTCTGGAACCGGTTACTGGAGGCTCGGAATCTTGCGGGAATCCTCCTGGTGACCGGAGATCTGAATGAAGCGTTGCAATTGGCAGATCGTGTTGCTGTCATCTATCGAGGACAGATCTTAGGTATGCTGTCGTCTTCTGATCCTGAAATCTCGGGGAAAATCGGCCCTCTCATGGCTGGAATTACAGATTAACGGAAAAGAAGATGTCTTTATGTCAAGCTGTTGCGGCTTGATACCACCTTTATTCTTTTGAGGAGTGTTTCATGAATATCCGTAAAGCCCACATCTCTTTTGTTCTGATACTGATCATGCTTTTCAGTTTTTCCGGCATATCAAGCGCTGCTGGTACAACATTGGAGAAAGTCAAGGAAAAGGGCGTCATTACTGTTGGCAACAGTCCAGACTACCCGCCCTTCGAGTCGATAGGGGACAATGGAGAGCGTGTTGGATTTGATATTGATCTGCTTGATGCTGTTGCCCAGAAAATTGGCGTCAAGGTGCAGTGGGTTACTATGGAATTCGCCGCGATCGTAACTGCGGTTCAGAGTGGACAGGTTGATATGGGGATGTCCGGATTCAGCATTACCCCAGAGCGTCGTGAGCAAGTTGGCTTCTCCGCTCCGTATTTTGCTAGTGGTCAGGTTATAGTCACCCGACCGGATTCAGATATCAAAAACGTTGCTGATCTGAATGGGAAAAAAATAGCTGTACAGCTCGGGACTACAGGAGAGCAGCAGGCAGATAAGATTGAAGGTGCTTCTGTCATTAAGCCTGAAAGCTATAGTATTGCTTTTATGATGTTGCACAATAATGCTGCTGACGCAGTTATCGCTGATTTGAGCGTTGCTGATGAATACATGAAAAATGGTACTTTCAAGAAAGCTGGTGAGCCTTTGTCTTTTGAGGAGTTTGCCATGATTTCCCGAAAAGGAAATGAAGATTTGTTGGCTGCACTCAACGCAGCATTGGATGCCGTCAAGAAAGATGGCACCTATGATGCGATTGTTAAGAAGTGGAACTTTTAGTTTGAAGTATGACCGGAAGAGCTTTGCTCTTTCGGTCATCGTTCGGGGAGCCGGTTATGGATTTCTCTTTGGTCTTTAAGCATTACACTATGATCCTGTCTGGGGCTTCGGCTACCCTGCAAGTGACTTTTGGAGCATTGGCTCTGGGGCTTCTTCTTGGCATTTTAGCCGGAACATGTCGTATCAGTCGCCGCTTGAGTATACGGATTGTCGCCGATATCTATATTCAGGTTATCAGAGGTACTCCGATGCTGCTTCAGATTTTCTTTTTTTATCTCGGCTTTCCGCAAATTTACATGATGATAACTGGCGAAGGAATTACACCTGACCCTCTCTTAACCGGTGTCATTGCTCTTGGCATAAACAGCGGTGCCTATAATGCTGAGATTATTCGTGCGGGTATCCAGTCCATTAACAAGGGACAAATGGAGGCAGCACGAAGCACAGGGCTTGGGCATACCCAATCGATGTTTTATGTTATTTTACCTCAGGCATTGAAGCGCATGATACCTCCTTTGGGAAATGAGTTGATTGTTCTTCTGAAAGACTCTTCACTTATTTCGACTATTGGCGTGGCAGAACTCATGTTTACCGCCAAAGTTTTGGGAGCTCGATACTATACATATGTTCCCTTCCTTGTGGGGGCTGGCTGCATCTACCTTATTTTGACTTTTTCATTTTCACGGGTTTTCAATGCATTGGAGAGAAAACTCGCGGCCGGAAGTGGAGCGAGAGAGAACGCTTGTAAAGTGTTGGATCTCGGATAAGTCTCTGCCCGCTTACAAAGAAAGTCCCTTCATGAAATGAATTCATGAAGGGACTTTCTTTTTTCTCATGTTCCCAGTATGTTATATTTATAGGGAGGTGCTAGCGTGGAAAATAGATTTTATACCGATTTTGATACGGATTGGATAGGACGTGGGCAGTCTAAAAATGTCAAAGGGAGGACTCCCTTTGAACAGGACCGTGATCGTATTATCTATTCCCCTGCTTTTCGTCGTCTTCAGAATAAAACCCAGGTCTTCCTCTCTGGTGAGTTTGATTTTTACAGAACTCGATTGACTCATTCGATGGAAGTGTCACAAATCGGTCGTTCCATAGTCAACCATCTTAATCGCACCTCACCACAACTCTCTGATGGTTTTCATATTGATCAGGATCTTGTTGAATCAATCTGTCTTGCTCATGATATCGGGCATCCTTCATTTGGCCATGCGGGTGAGCAGGTCCTGAATGAATTGATGTTTGCAGAAGGCGGCTTTGAAGGGAATGCTCAAAACCTGCGCATTCTCGTTGATCTTTTTTATCGCGATAAATCCCAATGGTCAGGAATGAATCCCACACGGGCATTTCTTGATGGTATGCTGAAATACAAAACACTTTTTTCACATTCTCAAGAAAAAAAGAATCATTTCATTTATGATTTTCAAAAAGATATTCTTGATTTTGTTATCCCTCAACCTGATTTTTTGAAAGGATTGACGACTGAGCATGAACTCAATTCCTTCAAATCCCTGGAGTGCCGAATTATGGATTGGGCAGATGATATTGCCTACTCCATTCATGACATTGATGACGGAATACGTGCGGGTTTCATTACGATGAAAAAGATTCGTAATTGGTTGGATACTCATGAGAAGGAGTATGCAGAGAATGAAATCACGTTCCTGGAGTCACTTTGTGAATCTATCGTTGATGATTCCTTTAGTGCAACTTTGGCCCGTTTGATTGGCCTTTTCATTCATTCGACAACCTTGATCACGCGAAATACTGCGCTTGGTGAGAAAACGAATCGCTATAAATTTGATATTTTAGTTGAAGGTGAGAGCAGGCGATTATGCGAGATGCTTAAATCTCTTGCAATAGGACTTGTTTTTCATACTCCTCAAGTGCATCAACTTGAATATAAGGGCGGACGTATTCTCAGAAAGCTCTTTTCAGTAATGGAAGAAGAATACATGAAAGATGGTACGCACCCATTTCGTCTTTTACCGGCTCATTACCATGAAGCGATGGCCACGAGCAGTCATTTACAAAAAAAACGGATGTTGTGTGATTATTTATCAGGAATGACAGATGGATTTGTCGTCCGAACATATAAGCGACTCTTTGACCCGGACTTTGGGTCTATCATCGATCTTATTTAGAAGTAGAGGTGCTTTCTTCGCCGGAAGCGCTATGCAGTGACTGAAATTATTCTTTTTTTTCCTGAATAACATCAACGTCCTGATGTTCTAGAACAATTTGTTTTCCTTCTTCATTCTCAAATGTATACGTCTGAGATTGGACGTCATATTCGAGAGCGCCCATTGCAGTATATTTCTGACCATTTTTAGTGGTGACCTGATACGATTTTGTTCCACATCCAAATATGGAGAGGGACACTGTCACAAGTATGATGAGGGTATATATTTTTTTCATGTCAAATCCTGTTGCCTGTTAAGAAGCAATGCTGGGAGCATACTATGCTCTCAATGTTTTGAGCAACACCTATTTGAAGGTGCTGGAGAGCTGAGTGCGGCTTGGTGATGCATCAAGAGTTTCCCCGCATTGCCCAATATCTTTTCGAGATTAGGCTCTGAAAGTTTCAGTCGCTGTTGGAGTTGGTTGATTTCATTATTGGCATCAAAGAGTGGGTAATCGCTTCCAAAGAGAATGCGGTCAATTCCGAATGAGTTGAAAAGGCGCTTAAGCATCACATCATCCACAAAGGCTGTCGTGCTTGAGGAATCGACGTAAATATCCAATGGCGCAAGGAATTTAAGAGATTCTTCCCAATGACAATATCCTCCCATATGAGCTGCAACTATGGTTGGCTTTGGAAATGTCATTCGGAGTTTGGCCATCTTCTGAGGGCAGGAAGGGTTCAATTCAGGTGGAAGGGTATCCCCAACATGGAAAAGGCAGATAAATCTATCATCTATGATCTCCATGAGTTCATAAAATGATGAGTCGTCCATTCTAAACCCTTGAAAATCAGGGTGAAATTTCAAACCCACAATGCCATTCTTTTCCAGTCGGTCAAGTTCAGCCTCTATTTGGGAGCTGTGAGGGTGCATTGTGCCAAAAGGAATAAGTTTCTCGTGAGCATGCTTCATTGAAATAGCCCAGTTGTTGGCTGGGATAACCTGTGAAGGTGTTGTGGCAGCGGTTAAGACAACTCCTCGATCCAGTTCTGCTGCATCAAGGTGAGCAAGAAGGTCTTCAACTATCCCAGTCCCTATGGGCCTGATCGAGTAATGATCTTCAAGTTGAGTCAACACCTTTTGCGCTATCTTGTGGTGAAAGACATGTGTATGAACATCTATTCGCATGAGAGCAGGGTGCCAGACAGAGGAGAGCGTGTAAACAGCTGTTTGAAAATGATCAGTCAAAAAGCTCTTTGAGCCACTCCGGTATTCTTACAGGTTTTCCTTCATTCCCAATAGCCGCATGCTCAGTCATCCCTGTGGCATGAAGTGTTGTTTTTTCTGCATCCCATATCTCATACACAAACCGCATTGATGCCCGGCTCCATTTCTCAATCCCGACTCTGATGTAGATTTCATCGTCAAAGCGTATAGGGGCACGGTATCGACAATTTGCCTCACGTACAGGAAGTATTATGCCGCGTTTCTCAACTTCAGCATAGCTCATACCGCGTTCTCTTATGTAAAGACTTCGAGCACGTTCAAAGAGATGAAGATATTCGGCATAATATAAGACTCCCATGGTATCTGTTTCTCCGTATGAGACGAAATGATGATACCAGCTGTCAGAGAGTGGGAATGTTGACTTGGGCGACATTATTTGAGTCCAAATTGTTTGAGAGCATAGGAAAGCAATGTGTAACCGTCATTCAGGACCAGACCGGACGAGCACGCAGTGTCTTCACTGAAAGCATCTACTTTAGAAGAGGGACAGCCTGGCCCATTCAAGAGAAATGGAACTGGATCTGTTGTGTGTGTGCGTTCGGCTATTGGCGTGAAATGGTCACAGGTAACTATCCAGGCGATTTCTTCATTTTTGAGAGCTTCCCTGAGCGGTGCAACGATTTTTGCATCAAAACGGGTAATTGCTTCAATTTTATCGGCTGCATTCCCTCCATGTCCGCATTCATCGGGACCTTCGAGGTGAACGAATACGAAATCATTTTCTTCCAAGAATTTCAGCGCGGCATCAACTTTTCCCTGGTAATTTGTATCCAGCAATCCATTTGCGCCTTCAACATCTATGACCGACATTCCGGATGCGTGACCAAGTCCCTTGATAAGATCTACAGCTGAGATGACTGCGCCTTTCAGGCCGAAAGTTTCTTCGAAATTCGGTAGATTGAGTGGGCTCCCCTGTCCCCAAGGCCAGATGGAGTTGGCTTTGCTTGTGTTGAAAGTCCTATCGTGGAGTAAGTCCTTGGCTTCAAAAACGAGATCCCAAAGATCTGGACAACGGGAGAAGGCCCGGAGATCATATTTGATTGATTTATCAGTGATATCATGAGGTGGATTGATATGGAGGGCTGCCTCATCACTGTTTGCACCATCTTTTTGTATCAGAAGATGACGATACTGGATTCCGGGACAGAAAGTATATGTTTCGTTTCCGAGCTTTTTCTGGAGGTTCTCGACAATGGGTCTGGAAACCTCAGTCGCAATATGACCTGAAGAGTAGTCCCTCATGATACCATCAATAGTCAGTTTTGAGACAGAGACAAGGTTGAGCCTCCAGACCAGATCGTCCGGGGCAAGCTCAAGGCCCTGGGCGGCTGCTTCTATGGGCCCCCTGCCTGTGTGGTAAACAGATGGATCAAAGCCGAGCAGTGCCATATTGGCAACATCTGAACCTGGCTGCATCCCCTGGGGAACAGTTTGGGCTACTCCGACAATGCCGTTTGCAGCCAAGTCATCCATTTGTGGGGTTTGGGCCAACTCCATGGTTGTTTTGCCACCCAACGCATCAAGAGGCCATCCGCCCATACCATCGGCGATTAAGTAAACTATTTTCATCCCGAATTCCGGTTAGAGGATTCTGAATTTGACGCACGGTTCCACGGTGAAGTCCATGGCATCAATTTCTGAAATGACTGCATCGACAGATCGTGTCGTGGTTTCATGGCTGATAATAACGAGAGGGACCCCTTCCGCTCCGGCTTCACCTTTTTGGACCGATTGTGCGATGGAGACACCATGCTCAGCCATGGACTTTGTAATAGCTGCCATGACTCCTGTTCGATCGGCCACCGTGAATCTGAAATAGTACTTTGATTCGGATTCTTCAGGAGGAAGAATTTTTGCTTTTCGAAGGGGCTGGTTGCCAAAGCCTGTATTATCCGGGAACGAGCACTGGCTTTTCATCTGTCGTGCCAGATTCATGATATCAGACAAGACCGCACTCCCGGTCGGCAAATCTCCGGCCCCTTGACCATGAAGCATGATCGGACCAACAGCATTCCCTTCGAGCCGAACAGCATTGTAATTTCCTCCGACCCTCGCGAGAAGATAGGTATATGGAACCAGGGCTGGGTGAACTCCTGCTTCCAATCGTCCTTTGATATCAGTGACGTGTGCCAAGAGTTTTACTCTGTAGCCAAACTCCCGTGCAAACTGGATATCCATAGGGGTAATTCCGGTAATGCCTTGAATCGGGATTTCGGAGAGAGGATAGTCGACTCCGTATGCCATGCGAATAAGTATGCACAGTTTGTGAGCTGTATCCAGTCCTTCAATGTCGAAAGTTGGGTCAGCTTCGGCATACCCGAGATCCTGTGCATCAGCGAGAGCTGAATTGAAATTGACGCCTTTGGTCGTCATCTCGGAAAGAATATAATTGGCAGTACCATTCATGATCCCGAGCAGTGTGACTACCTCATCTCCGGCCAGACTCTCCTTGAGAGTCTGGACAACGGGAATGCCCCCAGCGCAACTTGCTTCAAACATGAGGCCAACATTCTTGTCACGAGCAGCATCAAAAAGTTCAAGGCCATGCTCCGCCAAAAGATGTTTATTGGCGGTTACAACATGCTTACCCGCACTGAAGGCTTTAAGTATGAGTTCTCTGGCAGTATCAATTCCCCCCATAAGTTCAACGATGATGTCAATCTCTGGGTCATTGACCAATGTTTCCACATTGTCTGTGAAGGTGACGTTTTTGCCTGGATCAACTGTTCGTTTTTTTTCAAGATCCCTTACGAGAATCGATTTTATCGCGATCTGTTTGCCCAATCGTTTTTCTATACGATCAGCATTCATTTCGAGTATCTTTGCCAGCCCCGAGCCGACAGTGCCAAAACCGGCTATACCGAGTTTGATAGATTCCATGTATTATCCTTTAGAGAAAAATTTTCGTAGATTACGCACAGCCTGGTTGGTGCGGTGTCGGTTTTCAACAAAGCTGAATCGTACGTGGTCATCTCCATATTGACCAAATCCCAGGCCGGGCGAAACAGCTACCTCGGCTTCCTGAAGGAGCATTTTGGAGAATTCAACAGATCCCATTTTTTTGAATTCTTCGGGGATCGGAGCCCATAAAAACATGGTGGCCTTGGGCGGCGTGACTTCCCACCCAATGCGATTGAGTCCTTCACAGAGCGCGTCGCGGCGATCCGTGTATACCGCCATGATTTCCTTGACGGCTTTGTCCATATCATCTTTACAGAATTTGGGATCATCACCCAAATCACCATTGAGAGCGCAGGTCGCAGCGATCTGGATTGGCTGGTAAATTCCATAATCAAGATAACTCTTGATACGTGTCAAAGCCTGCACCATGTCAGGATTTCCAACGCAGAAACCAACACGCATCCCAGCCATGGAATAGCTCTTCGTCATGGAAAAGAATTCGACGCCGACATCTTTGGCTCCTTCGGCCTGCATGAAACTGGGCGCTTCGTAACCATCGAAAACAAAGTCGGCATAGGCAAGGTCATGAATAACATAGAGTTCATGTTCCTTGGCAAAATCAACAATACGCTGAAAAAAGTCCAACTCAACACATTGCGTGGTTGGGTTATGCGGAAAATTAATGATCAGCAACTTGGGCTTTGGCCATGTATGCTTAACGGCTGTTTCAAGGTTCTCAAAAAAATCTTGTCCCGGGCCGATGGGAACCCTGCGGACGTCTGCGCCCGCTATGATCGATGCGTATGGGTGAATTGGGTATGCCGGGTCCGGAGCTAGGACGACATCACCCGGACTGAGCATGGCAAGAGCCAAGTGAGCGAGGCCTTCCTTCGCTCCCATGGTAACACACACTTCCTGATTCCAGTCCAGGGAAACGCCATATCTGCGAAAATACCAATCACGGATGGCTTTTCTTAAACCTTTAATACCCTTCGATGCAGAATACTTTGAATTTCCAGGCTTGTACGCCGCCTCTGCCAGCTTGTCGAGAATCGGTTTTGGTGTGGGCACATCGGGGTTGCCCATTCCCAGGTCAATGATATCTGCGCCCGCGTGGCGCAATTTCATTTTAAGCTCATTGACCTGGGCAAAAACATACGGGGGTAGTCTGTCGACTCTCGCAAACTTAGACATGTCTGAAAACTCCTCAATAATATATTAATGCAAGTTTTTTTACATACGCTGGAGGGTAGGGGCTGTCAAAACGAAATTGGATGATATTCACCCGAGTATCTTGACCTCTCCGGTCGTTTTTTTTAGCGTCCATATTCTATTGCTGCAATACACGTCATTGAGACGGAAAATTCCTTAAGGAGATACACATGGTACAGAAATCAGAGACTATCTGGTTTGATGGAAAACAGGTTCCCTGGGACGAAGCAAATGTCCACGTCCTGACGCATACTCTCCACTATGGAGCAGGTGTTTTTGAAGGCATACGGGCCTATGAATGTGCCGATGGTTCTTCTGAGGTCTTTCGCCTTGAAGAGCATATGGGGCGTCTTGTCAATTCTGCGAAAATACTCGGGATCAAAGTTCCTTACACTGCAGAGGAGTTGACCGAAGCTGCAATTGAGACTTTGAAACTCAATAAACTGGCCGGAGCTTATATTCGCCCCTTGGTCTTTATTGGTGAAGGAGCCATGGGAGTCCATCCAGGGGACAATCCTATTCGGACTATCATCGCAACATGGCCATGGGGGGCTTATCTTGGAGAAGATGCTTTGGAAAAAGGTATTGATATCAAGACAAGCACCTTTAATCGCCATCATGTGAATGTCATGATGACCAAATCAAAGGCATGCGGTAATTATGTGAATTCCGTGCTTGCCAAGACCGAGGCTGTGGCGGATGGCTACCATGAGGCAGTTCTACTTGATACCACGGGGCATGTCTCCGAAGGAACTGGAGAGAACATCTTTATCGTCGTGAATGATGTTATTTATACCCCGTGCGTCGATGGTGTGCTCGGCGGCCTGACTCGGGACTCCATTTTGAGCATGGCAAATGACCTGGGTTATGAGACTCGCGAAGAGCCTCTCACTCGCGATATGCTGTATATTGCCGATGAAGTTTTCTTTACCGGGACTGCTGCGGAGTTGACCCCAGTCAGTTCTGTTGATCGTCGTCAGATCGGTAATGGTCTGGCCGGACCTGTCGCCAAGTTGCTCCAGAGCGAGTACTTCAAGGTCGTCAAAGGCGAAAATCCGGATTATGAACACTGGTTGCATCGCTATCAGGTGTAATGGAAAGTCTAGAAAACCAGTGCTTGATCTGGTAGGTAAAAAGGGAAATCCGGCGCGGGATGTCGGTTTTCCCTTTTTCAATGTGAATAATCCTATGACTTTTACTTGCGCCAAAGCTTCGGGGCCCCATGAGTACATCGAATCTTACTGCCAAATACCGTCCGCAAACATTTTCTGATGTAGCCGGACAGGACGCCATCAAAGCCATTCTTTCCCGTGCCGCTGCCACAGATAAGGTCGCACCGGCCTATCTGTTTTCCGGGACGAGAGGGGTTGGCAAGACCACCATTGCACGTATTTTTGCCAAGGCCTTGAATTGTGTCAATGCCCCGACTGCCGAACCGTGTAATGTCTGCTCGAATTGCAAGCAGATTACAGCAGGGGTAGCCGTTGATGTTATTGAAATCGATGGTGCTTCCAACCGTGGTATTGATGACGCAAGGCGGTTGAAAGAAGATATAGGTTATGCTCCGGTCGAGTGCCGATACAAAGTCTTCATTATTGATGAGGCACACATGTTGACCAAAGAGGCTTTCAATGCATTATTGAAAACATTGGAAGAGCCACCGCCGCGAGCCACGTTCATAATGGCAACGACGGAACCTCATAAATTCCCGGCAACCATTATCAGTCGATGTCAACATTATATTTACAAAATGCTCTCTCAGTCTGAGCTCGTGACCCATTTGGAAAATATTATGAATATGGAAGAGCTTCCCTTTGAACCAGGTGCTCTTCAGATAATAGCCAAACGTGGCGCCGGGAGTGTGCGTGACTCAATGTCCTTGCTTGGGCAATCCTTGGCCATGGGGACAGATGTTCTGCGCGAGGAGGATGTCCGCAGTTTCCTCGGATTGGCAGGACAGGATGTTTTTTTTCAGCTGATGGCAGCCATGCATTCACGGGACCTTGTTGAAGTGGGAATGGTGCTGCGGCAGGTGCTTGATCAAGGGCTTGACCTTGGGTTCTTTTTGCGCGAACTGACGAATTGTTGGCGCAACATGTTCCTTCTGCGTCAGGCAGGAGATGCTGCTTTACCTCTTCTCGGATTTTCAGGGGAAGAAGCCGTGACTTGGAAGGAGTGGGCTGGGAAGTTTGAAGCCGCACATATCCATGCTTGCTGGCAAATGACGCTGGATGGGCAAAGAAAAGTCATGACGAGTCTTGAACCAGCCTTGGCGCTCGAATTACTTTTGTTGAATTTGACGTGCCTTCCTGACCTTATCAATCTGGAAGCCGTTGGTTCCAGTGGAACTGGAAATGGTAGCACTCCGCCGCGGCCTAACCCCAGTGGGGCAGGTGGCTCATTTGGCGGGCAACATGGTGGTGGCCCCGGTAATACTCCTCGTGGAGGAACTCCTCCGTATGGAGGGCAACGTTTTAATGCTCCGGCACAGTCTGCCGGAGTCGTTCCAAGCGCACAGCAAGGGGGATTTCCCTCTCGTCAGAACCATGTTCCCAATCGTCAGGAACATACAGCGGCGATTCCGTCGCCATCGGCCGGGATTTCTGTACCTCCTCGAGCGGATGGTCAGGGAAAGGGGACTTCGGTGCCTGAGGCAGGTATTGTTTCAGAGGAGCCTCATTTACCTCCCTCAGCTCGAATTTTAGCCTCCTCTCCGCAAGTTTCAAGGCCTCGGGGCGCAAGAGATTGGAATGGTTTTCTCGATTTTGTCAACGAGCACAATGGGAATTCTCCGGTGAAAGCAGCCCAACTTCGTTTGAACAATGGCGAGTTGCAGGGAGATGAGCTTGTCATCACGTGTGGAACTCGTATGCAATGTTCTCAACTTTCAGAAAGTCCGGTCCTTATGGCACTGGAATCCCTGACTAAGGATTACTTTGGGCCAACGGTTGAAGTTACAGTGAAAACAGGCGATATTGCGGTCCGCAAGTCGGACAGGCAACTCAAGGAAGAGGCTGAGGTTCACCCCGGTGTGACGAAGATCATGGAAGCATTTAGTGCTCAGTTGATCTCTGTCAGTCCTCGTAAACAATAATAATCACATAGAGTATTGAGGAGAATATAATGAAAGGCATGAATGAAATGATCCGCCAGGCCCAGGTCATGCAGCGTAAAATGAGCGAAAAGCAGGAAGAACTGAAAGAAACCATCGTTGAGGCTTCAAGCGGCGGTGGGATGGTGACGATCAAGGCAACCTGTGGGCAAGAGATTACTGAAGTTGCCATAGAAGATTCTGTCATGGAAGCTGGTGATAAAGATATGTTGCAGGATTTGATTTTGACTGCAACCAATGAAGCCCTCAAGAAATCCAAGGAAGTGATGGAAAAAGAACTGTCCTCGCTTACTGGTGGTTTAAATATTCCGGGCATGTTTTAGGAGCTTTTTTTGCAAAATCTTCCAGGGCCTCTCAGGGAAGTGGTGGAACAGTTGTCCTCCCTTCCTGGCATTGGACCCAAATCAGCGTTAAGAATAGCCCTCACTCTGCTCAAGATGCCCAGAGAACGGGCTGGTGGGGTGGGGCAATCCATTTTGGATCTCAGAGAAAAACTTTGTCTGTGTGATGATTGTGCCTGTTTGGCGGAGGCAAGCCCTTGCGCAATCTGTGGTGATCCTGCTCGAGATTCAGATCAACTCTGTCTTGTTCCTGAGTGGGACGCTCTTCTCGCCATGGAAGATATGGGGGTGTTCCGTGGTAAATATTTGGTTCTTGGCGGGTTGCTCTCTCCTTTGGACGGAGTGGAGCCAGGGCATCTGGAGATTGAAAGACTTCGACGACATTTGGGAAAAGGGACGGTTTCTGAGGTGATACTCGCTTTAGGAACGACTCTTGATGCCGAGTCTACAGCGTCTTATATCAAGAATCTTGTCGAGAGTGAATTCTCCGAAATTCGTGTCAGTCGCCTCGCGCAGGGAATCCCTGTGGGGGCGGAAGTCAAGTTCATGGATAAGGAGACACTCAAACAGTCTCTTGTCTATAGACAGAAAGTGTAGCAGAGCAGCCAGGGATATTCATGAATGATGATCGAACCCGGGTGACTGGTGCAGAAGTACAATCCGTTGTCTATTACAACAAAGATAACGGATATACGATAGCGCGTGTGCGGTTGAAGGATGAACCCGGACTTCTCTCTATTGTCGGAACGATGGGGGAATTGACAGCGGGATCGACTTTGGACTTGGACGGAGTCTGGACTGTTCATCCAAAATTTGGACGGCAGTTAGAAGTTCGGACTTTTGAAGAATCACGCCCTGCCACTGAAAATGGTGTCATTCGTTTTCTCCAGTCGTCAATCAAAGGCGTCGGAGAAAAAACGGCAACTATCATGGTTGAAGAGTTTGGTGTCGAGGTCCTTGATCTGTTGGATGACAACCCCGAACGTCTTTTGAAAATCAAAGGCATATCAAAAAAGAAACTTAAAGATATTATTGAATCCTGGGGGAAGCAGAGGGAGATAAAAAATCTTTTGGTCTTTTTGCAGACCCACAAGGTCCCAACAACGTTTGCCGGCAAAATATTTCATCTCTATGGCGCGCAGGCTGAGAAGAAGTTGAGAGATAATCCATATGATCTTGCCTATGAAATCCGTGGGGTGGGCTTTCGGACAGCAGATCAGATGGCAATGAAACTGGGATTTGAACCCGATTGTGCCCAACGGCTCGAAGCGGCGATAGTTTATCATATGTTTTCCTCATGTGAACGGGGAGGACACATGTTTATTCTCAAGGATAAACTTCTTGCTGATGTCGCCAGGATGCTTGATGCCGGGGATTATAACAAACTGGAACTTGCTCTCTACGCCCTTGAAGAAAAGAAACGCATTCGCATCGAAGACCTGCTCGAACAGAACCTCTCAGATGCTGTTTATCTGATGCATTACTATCATCATGAAAATGAGATTACCCAGCGCCTGTTTCAGTTGGTGAGTCATCCTACCCCGGTCAGTCGAAAGAAAATTGATAAAACTCTCCCCAGAGTTGAAGGAAAGCTGGGATTTACTCTTTCCGACGAACAGCGAGAGGCTGTTTTTGATGCGTGTAGTAATAAGGTTTTTATCATAACAGGTGGACCTGGTACTGGTAAGACGACGATTACCAAAGCAATCATGCTCACTCTCAAAGAGTTGGGGCTCAAGATCAAACAGGCAGCTCCCACAGGGCGCGCTGCCAAACGAATGTCTGAAGCCACAGGGCATCCTGCACAAACAGTTCATAGGCTGTTGCAGTATCAACCCAGTGGTGGTTTTCATTATTGCGAGGACCAAAAACTGAAAGCAGATGTACTTGTCATTGATGAAGCAAGTATGTTGGATGCTCATCTTTTCGTTTCCATTCTTCGCTCTCTTCCTCATACGTGTCGCCTCATTCTGGTCGGCGATGTTAACCAGTTGCCGAGTGTCGGACCGGGAAATGTTCTAGGCGATCTGATCAATTCCAACCGTATACCATGCTCTGTTTTGACTCATATATTTCGGCAGGCACAAGAAAGTTTTATCGTCCTCAATGCGCATAGGATCAATAATGGCCAATTCCCGAGGCAGCACCCGAGTCAGGCTCCTGATGCGGATTTTTTCTGGATTCCACAGGAAAACACGGTAAAGGTTCAAAAGCTTCTTCTGGATAGTGTATGCGACAGGATACCACAACGTTATGGATTTGATCCTCTCCGGGATATTCAAGTTCTGACACCTATGCATAAAGGTGATGTCGGTACGCAGGCACTTAATTCCGCTCTTCAGGAAAGGCTCAACCCTTCATCTTCGAATAAACCTGAATTAAAAAGAAAATTTGCTACTTACCGGCAGGGAGACAGGGTTATTCAATTAAAAAACAATTATGACAAGGAAGTCTTTAACGGCGATCTTGGCTGGATCATTGACGTTGACCCTGATGACCACGAGCTTTTTATCGAATTTGATGGCAATCAGGTTGTCATGGAATCCAGTGAATTGGATGAACTTGGCCTTGCATATGCTGTCTCTGTTCACAAGTCTCAAGGCAGTGAATATCCGGCGGTTGTCATGCCTATCGTGACTCAGCATTTCATGTTGCTTCAGCGGAATTTGCTCTATACCGGCTTAACTCGCGCAAGGGAACTTGCCGTGCTGATAGGGAGCGAACGCGCTTTTCAAATTGGGCTTAATAACGCCACGGCTGGTAAACGAAGTACTCATCTCGCATATAGACTACAGACCATGTTTTCACAGAATCGATTGGTGTAGATTCGCTCATTGACCAGAGGCTGCTTGCAAACGAGCAGGAAAAGTGCTGTATTGTGTAGGCATTCCTTTTGAAAGGTTTTACTTTCAGGGGAAAAGAATATCAATAAAACGTCTCGGGTGGACTCTATTGAGCCGAGATTGAAGGAGACACCATGCTGAGTGAAAAAGTTGAAGCAGCTCTCAACGAGCAGATGAATTGGGAAATCTATTCTGCTCATATTTATCTTTCTATGTCTTCCCATTTTGCAGAGGAAGGTCTGGGTGGTTTTGCGGCTTGGATGTATGCCCAGTATCAGGAAGAAATGTTTCATGCCATGAGGTTTTTCAACTATATTAATGAAGCTGGCGGGCGTGCTGTTCTTGGGACCATTGAAGCCCCACAGACTTCTTGGGAAAAGCCTCTTGCTGCTTTTCAGGATGCTCTTGAGCATGAACAGGGCGTGACTGCACGTATTAATGCTCTTGCTGATTTGGCGGTTGAAGAAAAGAATCATGCTGTTGGTATCTTTCTGCAATGGTTTATTTCAGAGCAAATCGAAGAAGAAGATACCGTTGGTGATATCGTCGGAAAATTGAAATTGGTTGGCGACGGCGGAGGGTTGTTTATGCTGGATAGAGACTTGGGAACTCGAGTCTTTACACCTCCGACAAATGCCTAACTCACGGAAGACAATGACCGGTGCAGGATGTCCTGTTCCGGTCTTTTTGACGACGCAGTAAAAAGGAGTCGCAATGTCTGACACAAGTATCAATATTGTTATTGGTGGCGAAGCCGGTCAAGGTCTCGCCACAATCGGCCAACTCATGTCTAAAGCTGTAACTCGTGCAGGGTATCATCTGCTGGTCAATCAAGTTTACATGTCGCGTATCCGGGGAGGCCATAACACCTTTGCCATCCGCGTTGGGTCAACAGCTGTGGAGTCACTGACGGAAGAAATCGATATCCTGGTGGCATTAACCCCTGAAACTGTTGACTTGCACGCAGACAAATTGTCTTCAAATGCAGTTATCATAGCTGGGGATGATATTGATACGGGAGAGTATCGCTCTTTATCCGTCCCCTTCAAAGCATTAGCAGCGAAGCCGTTATTTTATAATACAGTCGCTTTAGGTGTGCTTGCTGCGGCAGTCTGCATGGATATTTCTATTGTTGAAGGACTGTTGACACAATCTTTCAAGAAGAAAGGTGATGATGTTGTCCAGGCCAATGTCACAGTGCTGGAAGCCGCTTATTCCTGGGTGGAAGAGCAGACCTTTTCTTGTGTGAAGATTGATTCCCCCTCTGATGTGGGGACAGATAGAATTATGTTGAATGGGAACGAGGCCATTGCCATGGGAGCATTAGCGGCCGGATGTAATTTCCTTTCATTTTATCCAATGACTCCAGCAACCACCGTGGCAACTAATTTGATATTGAAGGGAAGAGCGCTGGGGTTGAAATATGAGCAGGTTGAAGATGAAATAGCCGCAATTAATATGGCTATCGGCGCTTCATATGCCGGAGCCAAAGCTATTGTCTCAACATCCGGTGGCGGTTTTGCTCTCATGGTTGAGGCCATAAGTCTGGCCGGAGTTTCGGAAACTCCCCTGGTCTCAGTGGTTGTTCAACGGCCTGGGCCTGCGACTGGTATGGCGACACGAACCGAACAGGCAGACCTGAATCTTGTTCTCTACGCCGGACACGGGGAATTTCCCCGGGCTATTTTCGCTCCAGGAACCATAGAAGAATGCTTTTACCTGACACACCGTGCATTTGATTTGGCAGAGCAATACCAGACACCCATATTCGTATTGTCTGATCAATATCTTGCTGATTCATATCGAGCCGTTGAGATGTTTGATATTGATTCTTTGCCGGAGATAACAGAGCCGTTGCTTGAGCCGGGTGAAGAACCATATCTCCGGTATAAGTTGACTGAAGATGGCGTTTCTCCTCGCTTAATTCCTGGGTTTAGTGAAGCCGTAGTGAGAGCTGATTCTCACGAGCATAGCGAGGATTGTATCATAACAGAGGATGCGCAAAATCGAGTTCAGCAAAATTCAAAAAGGCTTTCCAAGGCGGCAGGGTTACATGAGGATGTCATTGGCCCTGATTATTATGGAGAAGAAGGGGCAGATATTTTGCTGATGTGCTGGGGATCTTCCTTGGGAGCCTGCCTGGAGGCCTCGGAGTTGGTTGAAAATAAAACTGTCGCTGTTCTTCATTTTAAACAGGTTTATCCACTCCGAGAAGAACAGTTTATGGATTACCTTGAAAAGGCCGGTGAAGTTGTCTCGGTAGAGGGGAACGCAACAGGGCAGTTCGCTCGTCTCGTAACACAGGAAACCGGTTTTACTGTCGGGAGTTCCATTCTTCGGTTTGATGGGCGGACATTGACTCCGCAATATATCATACAAGGTCTCAACAGCATCATTTAAAGCGAGGAGAGTAAAAGATGGTCTCCATAGAGCAATATGGTGAATTCGAAACTTCGTGGTGTCCTGGATGCGGAAATTTTTCCATTCTGAAGAGTTTGAAAAACGCGCTCGTGCAAATGGACCTTGCTCCACATGATGTCATGGTTTCCTCGGGAATCGGACAGGCTGCAAAGGCACCTCACTACATGAATTGTAATATGTTCAATGGTCTCCATGGGCGTTCTCTGCCAGTTGCCCAAGGGATGAAAATGGCAAATCCGGAGATGCCTGTCATTTGTGAATCGGGGGATGGATGTTCCTATGGAGAGGGTGGGAATCACTTCCTTGCCGCAATTCGAAGGAATCTTGATATTACCTTGTTGGTTCATAATAATCAGATTTATGGGCTTACCAAGGGGCAGGCTAGCCCAACGACCACCAAGGGACAGGTGACAAAAACCCAGCCGGATGGTGCCGCATCAGAAGCCTTTAACCCCGTCGCGGTTGCCATTGCCATGAAGGCCGGTTTTGTCGCGCGGGCTTTTAGCGGTGAGCCAGATCATTTAGTTGATATGATTAAGGCAGCTATCCAGCATAAAGGCTTTTCCTTGGTCGATATTTTTCAGCCGTGCGTTTCGTTTAACAAAGTTAACACGTTCACATGGTACAAAGAGCGCAGCTATATTTTGGAAGATCATGATCCGGAAGATTGGCATGCGGCATTGAAGAAAGCTGATGAATTTCCTGATAAAATTCCTCTTGGTGTTCTTTTTAAAAAAGATAAAGCGGAATTTGAAAATGTCGGTAAGCTGGCAACACTTCAGTACGAAAAAGACGACTTGAAGAAGATACTTCAAACTTTCGCATAATAAAGAAGGAAGGGGCTGAATGGCCCCTTTCTTCTTTACAAATCAAGGCAACTTTGCGAAGCATCTCGCAAAAGATAAATCGTATTTAACGAGGTATGAATGAGCAACGAAGCTGAAAAAATTATCTATTCCATGAATCGGGTTACCAAGCGGCATGGGCAACGCGAAGTCTTGAAAAGCATTTCACTTTCCTATTTTTATGGGGCTAAAATCGGCGTTCTTGGGTTAAATGGTTCTGGTAAGAGTTCGCTGCTCAAGATCCTTGCAGGAGTGGATATTGAGTTTGATGGTGATATCCATGTCAAAGATGGGTATAGTATTGGGTATCTGGAGCAGGAACCTTTGGTGGATGATACCAGAACAGTCCGTGAGGTCGTTGAAGAAGGCGTCGGGGAAGTCATGGAGATCATTCGTGAATACAATGAGATAAATGACAAATTTGCAGAGCCCATGGAAGCGGAAGAAATGGATGCTCTGATTGAACGTCAGGGACAGGTACAGGAACTCATGGATGCCAAGGGGGCTTGGGATATTGATTCCAAGCTAGATATGGCTATGGATTCGTTGCGGTGTCCTCCTGGAGAAACATCCGTTTCGGTGATCTCGGGTGGTGAAAGGCGTCGAGTTGCACTTTGTCGCCTTCTGCTACAATCCCCCGATATCCTCTTGCTCGACGAACCGACAAATCATCTTGATGCAGACTCCGTTGCATGGTTGGAACGATTCCTTTCAACTTTCCCAGGGACTGTCATCGCAGTCACCCATGATAGATATTTCCTTGATAATGTTGCTGGTTGGATTTTGGAACTCGATCGAGGACGTGGTATCCCTTGGAAAGGAAACTATTCGTCCTGGCTTGATCAGAAACAAAATCGGCTGGCTCAGGAAGGAAAGCAGGAAGCTGAGCGGCAGAAGACTCTTGAGCGTGAACTCGAGTGGATCAAGCTTTCCCCTAAAGGACGCCGTGCTAAGGGAAAGGCGCGTATCAATGCGTATGAGGCCATGGTGAGTCATGAAAGCCAGCGTTTAGCTGATGATCTTCAGATTTATATTCCACCGGGAGCGCATCTTGGCAAGCAGGTCATTAGCGCAGAACATGTTGCCAAAACAATGGGTGACAAGGTTTTGGTCGAAGATTTGAATTTTATTATTCCTCCCAATGCTATTGTTGGGATTGTCGGTCCCAATGGGGCTGGTAAATCGACTTTATTCAAAATGATTAATGGAGAGGAAAAACCGGATTCAGGTGAAGTGATTGTCGGGCAGACAGTCGAACTTGCCTATGCTGATCAGAATAGGGGGTCTCTGATACCTGGGAAGTCTGTTTATGAAATTATCAGTGAAGGTGCAGAGTTTATCAAGCTTGGAGATCGGGACATCAATGCACGGGCTTATTGTTCTCGTTTCAATTTTGCGGGATCAGACCAGCAAAAGCCTGTCGATGTTCTCTCTGGAGGAGAGCGTAACAGAGTCCATATGGCTCAGATGCTCAAATCCGGTGCAAATGTTTTGCTTTTGGATGAGCCGACCAATGACCTCGATGTCAACACCATGCGAGCTTTGGAAGATGGGTTGGAGAATTTTGCGGGTTGTGTTCTCGTTATCAGTCATGATCGGTGGTTCTTGGATCGAATCGCTACTCACATTCTTGCCTTTGAAGGTGATTCAAAGGTTGAGTTTGTCGAGGGTAACTACAGCGATTATGTAGAAGATCGTAAAAAACGTCTTGGGGTGGACGCAGAACAACCCCACCGCATTAAATTCAGAAAGTTAACTCGTTAAGTCGATATGAGTGTACAAAGGCTCTCTTCTGCAAAGGGGAGAGTCTTTTCACTTCTCTGTTCCCAATGGAGGACGCCTGTCCACAGCGACTGAATTTCCGGGTTTTGATTTAGCAAATTTCTTGATATGTGCGGCTCGTTCTCCAATTTCCATCAAGGAACACTGCCCGCAGATTTCAATAACACCGAGAGAGATTGAAACAAGAGGATAATTCCGTTCCATTCCATCTCTTCCTCTGGCTTTGATCCAACCTCTTTTTTTATCTTCAGCACAATAGCAGTTCCTGACAAGTCTTCCAAAACAGCGTGTTACCGATGTGCAGAACTTCTCCACTGCTTCAGGAGAACTTATCAAGACAAAGTCATCGCCGCCAATATGGCAGAGACGAGCTTCTTGCCCTGCGTGTTTCTTTGTGGCCCAGCTCATAATATCGGCAGCCAGCCGTATGATTTGGTCGCCATTTTTGAATCCATATGTGTCATTATAAACCTTGAAGTGATCCAGATCTGCGTAAATAATACTGAAACGCCTTTTCTGTTGGATGCGACTTTCAACTTCTTGTTCTATGGAAACATTTCCGGGAAGGCCTGTGAGTGGATTTGTTCCTTTAGCCATTTCAACTTGGATTTTTGCCATTGCGTTGAGGAGATCCTGAACTGAAACGACACCGTATAAAAAACCTTTTCTGGTAATGATGATATCATCATATGTTTTGAGAGGTTCTCGTTTCATCGCCTTCCGAGCCGCTTGTTCAACGGGCATATCGATATCTACCATGAGTGGTGTAGGGTCCATGACTGTTTCAATCGCCCGTTTATAATAAAGAGCTATGCCGTATTGCGACGAAAGCTGTCTGTTGAGATGATATTCCATGACAAGTCCTTTGGGGATATTGTCTTCTGCAACAATGATGCTTGAGAATCGGCTGTTCTTTTTAAAAAAACTTTGTGCAGTTGAAACGAGATGAGTTGGTGTGATGGCATGTGGCGGTTTTGCCAAGTCTCCAATTGGTAATGAGCATGTGATGCTTTTGTTAGCTATATCGCCGACGGATTGGAGTTCTTGACAGGATGTTGTCAATTCCGGTTTTGGAAATGCAGGGCGAGCCATGAAAAAGCCCTGTCCACAGTGTACCCCTATATCTTTCAGGCAAACAGCTTGTTCCATTGACTCGACACCTTCACCAATTATCTGAGATCCAATTTTATCCGCAAAAGTCACCGTTGTTTCAACTAAGGCTCGTTTGACCGGGTCCTTGTGGATATCGTCAATAAGCGATTTGTCCAATTTTATATATTCGGGTTGTAGTTCTGCGATCGTTGTTAACCCAGCATACCCGGCACCTGCATCATCAACTGCCACTTTGAACCCCTGGCTTCGGTAATGATCAAGAGTGCGGTAGAAAAGATCGAATTCTTGAACACTGTGTCTTTCCGTAATCTCAAAAACAACATTGTCTGCATTGAGTCCGGCTTTATCCATGAGTTCAAGAGTCTTTCCTGGTGTAAATTCAGGATCTGCCATTGTTTTGGGATGAATATTTAAAAAAAGTTTTTGTCCAGCTTGCAGTTCTCCGGCATGTGCAATTGCTGATTCTCGACACAGTTTTTCCAAGGCAAAAAGGCGGCCTAATTGTTCTGCTGTTTCAAAGAGAATGACAGGCGATCTGAAAGAAGACCCTTGCGGCCCTCGTGTCAAAGCTTCCCATCCCAGTATAGATCCAGTTTTGAAATTGAGAATTGGTTGGTATTTTGTTGAAACCAAGCCTTGCGAAAGAATCGTATTAAATCTGCTGGCAATAGAAAGACCTTTCATGTTCAGGGGAATACGGATCATCCGCCTTGCTTCTTCTAAGGCTACGGGGAAGCTTTCTTCCGCAGCATTCTTTTCACCGATCTCTATCGTTGCGTAGCCCATCCCAAGGTCGATTCCGAGACCCGTTTGGCGAAACATGGTTTTTTTAAGACCGTTTTGGGCTTGGGTCTTGAATTCATAAGCGACGTCAGCGGGGGCATTTTTCTGAGGAGAAAGGAAGGCGACCTCTCCAGGACCGACTGAGGTTATATCGATTTCATTGGAGTTATTTGTCTCATCTTTGAGAATTTGTTTCAGTTCGAATTCTAGCTGTTCGATGAAACTGGTTCCATACATCTCTTTGAGAATATAATAATCTTTTATTGCTATGAGAATAAGCGTGAAGACAGTATTTTGAGCGAAGCGTTTCTTTTGCAACACTTCGTCTGGTAGCTCCATATGCATCGTATCCCCTTGGTCTGTAAATCTCCAATTCTGCATGAATCTTGCGAGCAAGGACTTATTCATCTTTCCCTTCCGTAAACCAACTCTTTTTTTGAGTGTTTCTGGTTAACCGAAATTCAAGTTCCTTATTCCTACATCTCTCCAAGACTCTATTGTTACTGCTCAGTGACAATTGACGAGTGATTTTGTGACATATAAAAAGGCGTAAAATAAGAATGGGATACATAAAGGGAAAAAATAATAAAATTGGGAGGATTAGGTCTCTATAATTCTTCTGTGCTCTCTGGAAAAAACTTTGTTTGGAGTCATTCAATTAAAAATCCCCCAGCCATGGCTGGGGGATTTTTAATTGAATGACTCATTCTTTTTCCGAAAATTATTTCCCAACCATTTTTCCGCGATATTTCGAACCACTGGAGTAAAATGTATTATATACAAGCGTGAGTACACAGGCGAAGCTTGCCGATCCTATGCCAATGAGGACATTGTAAAATGGTGGAGCAGTTAAGGCTAGACGAATCAGTAATGTTGCGAGGGCAAAGCCTGAGTTGCGAAAAATAGCATGGAATTCAGGCAGGAACCGTTGCGCTATAAGGACAAGCATGATGTCACTGAATATCAGGACTGTGTAGAAACTTTGGAAAAAATGAAAGGGTTGTTCTCCGTGCAGGAAGAGCAGTCCGTTTTTTATTGCCATCCCGATGAATATGGTAAGCATTGAGAGAGCAACAATCTTTTTTGCTGCGACAAATTTAAAAAGGATTTGTCCTTTAGTAACAGTATCTTCAAGGTGTTGGCGAAGTAGTGTATAGACTCCGAGCAAACCGAATATCGCAATAGCTCCCCCCCCGTCAGAGAGGATGATCCATAGCTCCTGTTCATGGCCTGTAATAGTGATGGGTTCTGGGAACCCTGCGAGAGTCTTGAAAGAGCTTCGCAAAAGGATAAGGGCCAATATCTCAAATTGTTTGCCTACGGCTTTGGAGATGGAACACGGTAAGGTGAATATCAGACTGATTACTTCGAGGATCAGGACAAGGGTAAAAGCCAGGTTGATAGCCATGTAATGGCTTGTAGGAATCATGTCGGCAACAGGGCCGGTGATCCACCCCTGGCGCTTCATTTCAATGGTTCCTAAAGCCAGGAAAAAGACGATGACAAGAATGCCTGCTACTGAACGCTGAGTTTCGTCGCGCTCCCAGAAATAGTGAAGCGGGTCGAAAATGTGTGTGGCAGTATCATATATGAACGTTAAAGGCTGCATGATTCACCCTATAGTAAAATCCTCAGAACTAATTGTTACACCTCAATGAAAAAGGCGTAAAAACTTGTCGAAACAAGGTAAACAGGAACAATTTCTATCAGGTGGATGCTTCTGTAACTATATTTCAAATAGCATTTCCAGGTCATCACGCGTCAGGCTTTTCAGAGCGGATTGTCCTGGAATAATTGCTTCGGCAACACCTTTTTTCTGTTCTTGCAGTTTCAATATACGTTCTTCGACCGTGTGCTGGCAGATCATTTTATATGCGAACACTTGTCTTTTCTGTCCTATGCGGTGAGTACGATCTGTTGCCTGGTTTTCCACAGCTGGGTTCCACCAAGGATCATAATGGATGACATAATCCGCACTCGTCAAGTTAAGACCTGTGCCACCAGCTTTGAGAGAGATCAGAAAGATCGGAATATCCGGGCTGTCGTTGAAACGGTCAACCTGCTCGAAACGATCTTTGGATGATCCATCAAGATATGTGAAAGGAATTTCTCTAATTTGCAGCCAGTTGCGAATAACATGTAGCATTCGGACAAATTGAGAGAACACAAGCACCTTGTGACCGCCTTCAATAATGTCTACGACAAGATCTTTGAAGGCATCGAACTTGCCAGAAGGTAGATTGGTAGAAACGCCAGGCATATCCAGTTTGAGGAGTCGAGGATGACAGCAAATCTGACGCAATTTCAGGAGTGCATCAAGAATAGACATCTGACTCTTGGCCATGCCTTTTTCTTCGACATCTCTCAAAACTTGATCCTTCAGTTTCATGGCCAGTGCATTGTAGAGTTCTCGTTGTTCCTCAACAAGCTCACAATAATGTGTGGTTTCAATCTTGGGAGGCAGGTCCTTGGCAACTTCGGATTTGGTGCGTCTCAAGATAAAGGGTTTTACTCTGGTGCGCAGGTAATCAAGAGTTTCTTCATCTCCATCTTTGATGGGTTTGACGATACCACGTTGAAACGAGTGCTGAGATCCCAAGAAACCCGGCATGAGGAACTCGAAGAGTGACCATAATTCGAAAAGATTATTCTCAATAGGCGTACCTGACAGGCAAACCCGTAAACCCGCTTCCAGTTTTCGGACTGATCTGGCCGTAATCGTGTTGGGGTTCTTGATATTCTGAGCCTCATCAAGAATGACACTGGCATAGTCATATTTAAGGAGTTCTTCCAAGTCCCGCCGAAGGAGGGCGTATGTGGTAATAACGAGATGAGATTCCTTAATATATTGAAAAAGGTCATCGCGTTTGGCTCCATATATGGTGAGCCGCTTAAGATTTGGGACGAATTTTTGTGCTTCACGTTCCCAGTTTGGCAAAACAGAGGTCGGAACAATAATCAAATTCGGCCCGGTGATTCCTTTGTCCACCAATGACTGAATATAGGACAATGTCTGGATAGTTTTTCCAAGCCCCATTTCATCGGCCAAAATACCACCGAAGCCATATTCGCGTAAAAAGTTCAGATAGCTTAATCCCTGAACCTGGTAAGGTCTGAGTGTGGCTTGAAGTTCCTTGGGTTGGGAAACTATTTTTATCTCTTCAAAATTGTTTATCTTTTCTTTCAACTTAACAAAGAATTCATCAGTCTGGGCTTGTGGCAGATCTTCAAGTATCTTTTCAAGAATCGGAGCTTCATACTGGTTAAACTGGGACTTAGGAGCTTTTTCTGGGTCAAATCCGAGGGTTTTGAGCTTGTGCCCCAGTTTATTCAGCCATGATTCAGGCAGGCTTGTGTATGAGCCGTCTTTGAGTTGAACATATCGTTTCCCCTTGGTCCATGCTTCCCATATGACCTCTATGGGGACACGCTGGTCATCATATTCGACCGAAAGCTCCAGATTGAACCATTTCTCTTCTTCATCGGTTTCGACTTCGGCCACGACTTGCGGCTGTGTCGTCCGCACCTTGTATCGAGTCAGATTTTGTTCACCGTAAACTCGGTAGGCTTCAACGAGTTGCGGATAGAAGTCGAGCAGGAAATTAATTGCCTCTTCCTGTTCCATGAACCAAATGTGGTTATTTCTTGGCTGGAAATTCATTTCCTGCAACTCTGTCATGAGTTGTGCTTCTTCGTCCTGAGCACGTCTTATGAGGTAGGATTTTCCTCCATCGTGGTAGCTTCCGGTTTGTAAATCCGGGTTCGGCCCAGGCATGATGAATTCACCGTGCTCATTGTCGTAGATATTTTGAATCTTCAGTACCAGCAGGGAACCTTCTTCATCCAAATACAATTTGGGATTATAATCCGCTTTTTGGAAAATGGGTCCCACACGTTCAAGAAAATCCTCCTGACCGTACAGGTCAGATACTGGTATCTGTGTCCACACTCTGTCGAGAAATTCTGAGACGTCTGCGTGGGGAACTATGGGTTTTTGCTCAACCATTCCCTGGACCAGTTTTGGGTCAAGCCCAGTCTGAACAGGATAGAAGGAATTTTTATAATAAACCCAGAGGGGGAGGCGCCCATAGAAATAAATCTCTTCTTCATTGGTAATGGAGAAGGGCATTTTGTCTTCGCGTGAAAGCAATATGTCAAAATTTAGACCATCTTCGTTCAAGGCAGGTGATAGTTTCAACTGCATGGTTTTGGATTCGATGGTGATCGGTTTGTCCGATTCCCTGAGGTAAAGGTAGTATTCGCCTTTGACAGCTCGGAAAAACCATGAGTGAAGTCCAGCAGGAATTTCAACCTTGTGTCCCCAATAATCAAGATAGTGGCCGATTTGCTCAGCTACACCGGGCAGGGCCGGACACGTGTCACACCAATCAGGATTCTCGACAATCTGGGCCAAAGTTACTTCATTTTGTACCTGAGAAATTCCGGATTTATTTTGTCGGGCTCTGAAGAAGGCGACTTGAAGACGGCCTAATTCCGGATATATTCGGTATATGACATAGTGCCTTCCAGCTTCCGGCTCCAATTCCGTGGCAAAGAATGGGCGGAAAGTTTGTTTCCAGTCCGTCCTTGGGATAGGGACCTGTTCGCCCGGCTCCGAACTAAGAGATTTGAGAAGTTTGACGGCTGTTGCCGCAACATGGCGACACACACCGGAGAAGGAATCCGGGCAGTTACAATAATAATTGATGGTCTGCTCGTTGAGATTCAGGCCGACTTCAGACGTGTAGTTCTGAAAATCATCACCCTGAACCTGGCCATCGATGTCCCAGTATTGATCTCGTTTTTTGAGATCAAGCTTGGAAACGCCGTTTGTGGCCACAATGGCATTGGCACCCTCCAGAATATATTCTGGAACGCTATCGCCAATGAATTCCTGCAAAATGGACTTGACTATTTGTTCTTCACCGCTACTCATCAATCAACTCTTCCTATCGCTTTCCCGTATTGGACAGGAATATGTACCCTGATCCACCCCATTCGGCAAGATGGAGAAAATATGTTTCTTGAACTCGGCTACTTGGCTTTTCATACCCATTGGTTCATAGTAACCGAACTGGCCGATGCACTCACAATTATATGATTCAACCCCCGCAATTTTGCAAGGAAAAATGAGTCTGCGTTTTACTGTTATCATATTTTTCTCTTTTCTGCTCCTCGCTGCCTGCGGTGAGAGTGGCCCGGCTACGCCTGTAAAACCGGTAATGCTGGCAGAGATTTCTGCTTCTCCTGAGTCTGGAGGCAAATTCATTGAGGCATCCATTGGTGAGCCAAGTAATCTGATTCCCATACTTGCATCAGATAGCGCCTCTCATGACATCGCTTCTCAAATTTATGTCGGTCTATTGAAATACGACAAGAATATCAACCTTGTTCCCTATGCTGCCGAGTCTTTTTCTGTGGAGAAAGGAGGAAAACTCATAAAATTCAAACTGCGTAAAGACATCTTTTGGACCGATGGAGTTCAGTTAACAGCTGAAGATGTTGAATTTACCTATCGACTCACCATTGATCCAAAGACACCTACGCCGTATGCGACAAATTTTAAGGCAGTGAAAACTTTTCGCTTAACAGGTCGCTTCTCGTTTGAAGTTGAATATGAAGAGCCATATGCTAAAGCTTTGGTTTCATGGGCAACGGATATATTACCCAAACATGTTCTTGAAGGGGAAGACCTTCTGAACACCAAGTATAGTCGTGAGCCTGTTGGTGCTGGCCCCTACCTACTCAAAAAATGGGAACCTGGAACACAAGTTATTTTAGAAGCAAACCCTCATTTTTTCGAAGGCCAGCCATATATTGAAACCGTTGTCTATCGTATAATTCCTGATCTCTCCACACAATTTCTTGAACTGAAAGCAGGCAATATTGATACGATGGGGCTGACGCCACTCCAGTATCTCTATCAGACATCCGGGCCTGGATGGGACAGAAGTTTCAATAAATTTGAATTCCTTTCTTCCGGGTATACTTTTCTTGGCTTCAACATGAAACATCCTTTCTTTAAGGACGTACGGGTTCGGCAGGCAATCGACTATGCCATCGACCGCAGGGAGATAGTGAAAGGGGTTCTTTACGGACTTGGAGAAGTTGCAAATGGCCCTTATAAACCAGGGACATGGCAATATGATAAAGATGTCAAGCCGAGACCTTATGATCCAGAAAAAGCTCGAAAACTTCTTGCTGATGCCGGATGGATTGATTCTGACGGAGACGGGATTCTGGACAAGGACGGCACGCCTTTTGCCTTTTCCATCATGACGAATCAAGGGAATACACAGCGTATCAAGACTGGTGTTATTTTACAGCAACGTCTTGGGGAAATCGGTATACTTGTTCATCTTCGAACCATTGAATGGGCTGCCTTCACAAAGGAATTTGTGAATAAGGGGCGCTTTGACGCGATTATTCTGGGATGGAACATCTTGCAGGATCCAGATATTTTCAGTGTCTGGCATTCCTCCATGGCGGTTGATGGGGGCTTGAATTTTACGCGTTATACCAACGCCAGACTTGATGACCTCCTTGTGCGAGGCCGAAAAATGGTCGGGCAGGAGCAAAGAAAGCCAATATATGATGAAGTGCAGCAAATTCTGCATGATGATGTTCCATATTGTTTTTTGTATGTGGCGAAAGCCTTGCCAATCGTGCAAGCTCGTGTGCAGAATATAAAAGCGGCTCCGGCCGGCATTGCATATAATTTCACCAAGTGGTGGATTCCCACATCGTACCAGCTATTACAGTAACCCAAGTTAGGCCTCATGATTCGCATTAATCAGATCACCGATAAGGTGTCTTCCTACATAGATCATCCCGATTTGGATCTCATCCAACGGGCGTATGTTTTTTCAGCTCAGGCCCACGATGGTGTCGTACGCCGTTCCGGTGAGCCATATATTTCACATCCCATGAACGTTGCCAATTTACTGGCTGACATGCAGCTTGATGAGGCAACTGTTGCAGCAGGTCTTCTTCACGACACGGTGGAGGATACGGATACCACTGTCGATGAGATAGAAGAACTTTTTGGTTCGGATGTCGCTGATATTGTTGACGGCGTGACCAAAATCTCCAAGATGGATTTTGAATCCAAGGCTGTTCAGCAGGCAGAAAATATTCGTAAGCTTATTCTGGCTATGGCCGAGGATATCCGAGTACTCATGGTGAAGCTTGCGGACAGACTGCACAACATGCGAACTCTGCAATACATGAAACCAGTCAAGCAGAGACTTATCGCCCAGGAGACACAGGATATTTATGCCCCCCTGGCAAATCGTCT
Organism: Pseudodesulfovibrio piezophilus C1TLV30; assembly: GCF_000341895.1. Lineage (NCBI taxonomy): Bacteria > Pseudomonadati > Thermodesulfobacteriota > Desulfovibrionia > Desulfovibrionales > Desulfovibrionaceae > Pseudodesulfovibrio > Pseudodesulfovibrio piezophilus. The sequence goes on from NC_020409.1 coordinate 266,134, forward strand.
GGGTTTGCACCGGGTTAAAACGGAATTGGAGGATTTGTGCCTCCGATATCTCAAACCTGATGTCTTCGAGCAGTTGACCGATGCCGTTTCAGAGCATCGAGCAGCCGGTGAGCCTTATATCGATAAAGTCATTGATCTGATTCAGAACATGCTCAATAAAAATAAAATCAAAGGGCGTGTTTATGGGCGGACGAAGCATTTTCATTCAATCCATGTCAAAATGGAGCAACAGGGACTGACCTTTGATGAAATCTATGATTTGATTGCTTTTCGTATCATCGTTGATTCTCTCAAGGATTGCTACTCTGTTCTCGGCTTGATCCATGCTGCGTGGCGTCCTGTCCCCGGTCGTTTCAAGGACTATATATCCATTCCGAAAGCTAATATGTATCAAAGTCTGCATTCAACTGTGATTGGTCCGGACGGAGAACGCATAGAGGTTCAAATTCGTACGGATGAGATGAACCAGATTGCAGAATATGGTGTGGCGGCTCATTGGCAATATAAAGAGGTTGGCAAGGGGATCAAAAAAGGGAAAACCGCTGGCACTCGGGACGCCGAACGGTATACTTGGCTGAAGCAGATCATGGATTGGCAGCGGGAATTGTCAGACCCGCGAGAATTCATGTCCTCTTTGCGGCTGGAAATGTTTCAGGATGAAGTTTATGTTTTTACTCCGAATGGTGATATCAAGGAGTTGCCGGATGGTGCCACGCCTGTTGATTTTGCCTATGCTATCCATTCGGAGGTCGGTGATATTTGTGCAGGTGCTAAAGTGAACGGAAGGATTGTTCCACTGCACAGTACATTGCAAAATGGCGATTCCGTAGAGATTATCACAGATAAGAACAGGGTTCCGAGCAGGGATTGGCTTAAATTCGTCAAAACGGCAAAAGCTCGGACGCGCATCAAGCATTACATCAGAACCGTTGAGAAAGAACGGGCTATAGCCTTGGCCAAAGAGCTTCTGGAAAAAGAAGGTCGTCGTCTGGGGATTAATGTTCAAAAAGCCATCAAAGATGGGGATTTTCTCCATCTTTTGGATGAATTTAATAGCGGGAGTGTGGATGAGTTGCTCACGCAGGTTGGCTTTTCCCGATATACACCTCGCAAAGTTCTTAAACGTCTCTATGCTATTATGCACGGAGAAGCCCTGGATTTACGGAAGCCAAAGATCAAGGAGCATGCCCCTCAATCGGAAACGCAAAAGAAGCCTAAAGGGGATGGCCTTCAGATCTCGGGTATCGATAATATTTTAGTTCGCTTTGCCAGTTGCTGCAATCCTCTTCCAGGTGAACCTATCATCGGCTATATTACTCGCGGCAGGGGCGTCACTATTCATCGGATTGATTGTCATAATGTCAAACATTTTGAAGATGAACGGCTGACTCAGGTCAGTTGGGAAGGGGTCGAGGAAAAACCATACCCAACAAAAATCAAGGTCAAATGTCTTAACAAGCCGGGGATGCTTGGTAAGATCTGTTCTATGCTGGCAGAGTCTGATGTAAATATTGATTCAGGGAGATTTGAATCAATGGTTGATGGGACTTCAGAATTGGAGTTCACCGTTGAAGTCCGAGATTTGAATCAGCTGTATTCTGCATTGACCAAGGTCAAGGCACTGAAAGCCGTTCGTGAAGCACTTCGTGTTTCCTGATTCGTTTTTTATTCGTTAGCTAAGAAAAGAGCTTTGACTGTCTCTATTGAAAGTGTGTCTTGACCGAAGGTTTTAAACCATTTTCAGGTAGACTGAGTTGTGGGAGCATGGCGCGTATGTTGTTGGTTATAGGGATTGTCCAATTATGTCCTGCGATGATAGCGTGATCATCAAGACGGGTTATTTTTGCATTGACGTATATATAACTGTCTCCCAGGACATAATACCCAGTAAGCTTTCCTGAACGAGGTGGAAGAGTTGCGACTGTACCTTTGATCGGGTCCGTGTACATTTCTTTTGTTGTACCGTGTGGGAGAAAGTATTCGTGGGCTTCCGGAGTGCCAGCGGAGATGACGATACCACGCTGAACGAGGCGGTCAGCTACTTGTTCGGTGACAATACCGCCAAAGATTGAGGTGTCGGCGGGGTTGTTACGATTTGTAAAAGTTTCTACATAGACAGGCGAATGAGCGGCCAGTTCCCTATGGTTGGTATTCGAATACAGAACATCTGCGGCTGCATAGTTTATCTCAATAATCGGAATTTCTTCTTGATGATGAAACGATCGAGCCGTGGGAGTCGAATCAAAGACATAATCATAGGTGTTGCCGACTGTGTCCTTGGTGTCTTCCCAAAAGCGATTGCCACAGCCGGACGTCATGATAATTATGGCAAAAAGTATACTTAAGAGTGCCGCTCTGTTCATCCGGTCCCGTCCTATTTCTCGGTTTCGAAGGTTACAATCTCAATAAAATTGTCAGTGTTACTGTTTATTCGGTAATTTCATGTATTTCCTTTAGGATCGCGCAGATAAGTTTTGTCATTGCTCCTGAAGATTGTTCGGCTTGGCTTATAACCTGTTCCAAAGGAGCTGCCTTCATGCAGTCCGGCAAATTTTTATTTGTCAGGCAGGAGATAGCTAGTACTCGAATGCCCATATGATGCGCAGCGATGGCTTCCATGCATGTTGACATGCCTATGGCATCGGCTCCGAGGTTTCGGTACATTCTTGTTTCTGCCGGAGTCTCCATATTAGGTCCCATAATCTGCATGAATACACCATGTTCTATGTGAATACCAAGTTCAAGGGCCTTGTCTTTCGCTATTTTTCGAAATTGCTTGTCATAAACTAAACACATGTCGGGGAACCTTTTCCCCCAGTTGTCCTCATTTTTTCCGCGCAATGGAGTTGTGCCCGTCAGGTTGATATGGTCTTCGACCAGCATGGGAGAGCCTGTAAGAAAGGAAGGATTGAGAGCCCCGGCTGCATTTGTCAATATAAGCTTTTTGATACCAAGTTCTCCGAGGGTTCGGATCCCGTGAACGACTTGTCGAGCATCAAGGCCTTCGTAAAGGTGGAATCGTCCATGTAAGGCCAGAATGGGAATAGAGCTGATGGTTCCCTGTATCAGTTGACCTGCATGGCTTTTCACTGTGGAAACCGGAAATTCTGGAATGACATCATAGGAGAGACTTGTGGGGTTTTCGATTGCATCCGTCAATTTCCCTAACCCGGTTCCTGTCATGAGCGCGACAGTTCCGTCTTGAATTTTGCCTAGATTTTCTTGTATATATGCGGCAGAGTGTTGTATCTTCTTGATGTATTTCACGTGGACTCCTGAGATTGAAGCATCTGTTTGAGTGCTTTATGAACGTTTTCCTGGAATAGTCCTGATAGAACCAAGGATAGGCTCTTTTTATGGATATTGTAACGCTTCTCGGTCTTGCTGTTGGATTATCTCTTATTGTAGGTGCGATCATCATTGGTGGCGCTGTCGATGTTTTTGTTAATATTCCCGGTATGATGATAGTTGTAGGTGGAACAATTGCCTCCATCATGGTCGCTTTTCCGTTTGAAGAGGTCATACAAGCCTTTACTGCTGCATTCAAGATGTTCGTTCAGCGGAAAACAAAGGTTCGTGATGTGGTCAATATCATGGTTAAAGTTGCTGAAATCAGCCGCCGGGAAGGGCTTGTCGCTTTGGAAAATGTACAGACCGAAAATATGGTTCTCAAAAAATCATGCCAGCTTATCGCTGATAATGCTGACCCCGAAATAATACGGACGACGCTTGCAATTGAGATCAATTCCATGCGGCGGCGTCATCAAGTGGGGCAGGATGTTTTCAAACGATTGGCGGCTCTCTCTCCTGCATTCGGAATGATGGGAACATTGATCGGACTTGTTCAAATGCTATCACAATTGAACGATCCAAAGACCATTGGACCAGCAATGGCTGTGGCTTTGCTCACGACTTTTTATGGGAGCGCTATGTCGACATTGTTTTTCATCCCCATCGCCGCAAAGCTCAAGGCAAGAACGCTTCAGGAACAATTGCATCTTGAGGTTATTTTTGAGGGAGCGAAATCAATTCTTGAAAACAATAATCCCCGTCTGGTATATGAAAAACTGTCATCCTTTTTGGCGCCGAATGAACGAGAGGCCAGATAAATGAGTGATCGGTACGATGATGCTTTTGATCCTCCAGTAGAGGAAGAGGAAGAAAGTTCTGAATGGCTCACGACTTTTGCGGATCTTTCAATGCTGCTTCTTGTCTTTTTTGTCCTTCTTTATTCCATGTCCACGTTGGATACTGAAAAATTTTCTCGAACGTTTTCTTCTGTGACACAAGCTCTTCAGGGCAAGCTGGATAAGATTTCCACCAGCAAAATATCTCAGGAAGAAGCCGGGGTACTGATTGACCAAGCCCTCATGCGGCGGCAAATAATTGAATCACAGCGTAAAGTTTTTGCCGAGGTAAAAACGCTTCAGACAAAAAAAGGTGTTGAAGGCGTTGTTTCTGCCAATTTTGAGGATGGTGTAATCACGCTACGAGTTCCGGGGGATATTATGTTTCGTTCGGGACAGATTGATCTCTCGCCAAAGGGGGCATTGGTGGTGAGAGAACTCAAAAATTTCTTCATTCAACACAAGGATCAGACCATCAAAATTATCGGGTATACCGACAACAGTCGTCCATCATCAAGGTCTCGTTTCAAAGATAATTGGGAAATCTCAGCGCTGAGAGCTGTCAGTGTTTTGCGCGAATTACTCAAAATGGGCATCGAATCTACCCGGTTGACTGCCACAGGACTGGCCTATCTCAATCCTATCTATCCGAATACGACAGACGATTATCGAGCAAAAAACAGACGAGTTGAGTTCGTGCTTGAAAAACGTGTCATGGGCCAGTAAGGTTCCTATGCGGGTGTAAGATTATTATCATTATTGAGGGTAGTTATGGGATTCGATATCGAAATGTCCACAGGTGGTGACGACCATCTTAGAAAAGCTTTCAGAACACGGGTTCCTGGGCTGAGCGTACAATTCCCCGCCTTGGACAAAAGTTTTGAGGTCAAAGACCTGAGCGCGACAGGTTTTGCCGTGCTGGATTTGGATAAGGGATTCAAAGAAGGACAATTTACGGATTGTGAGTTGTTGATCAATGACAAGTTGTTTCTTAAGAGACTCAATGCTGAAGTGATGCGTGTCCTTGACAACGGGATTGTTGGGATCAATTTTGTTGATTTGAGCCGGCAGCAACAGTCAAGGCTCGACAAGCTTGTTTTGGAAGTCCAAAAGAGGCTTATAGAGTTGCGTAAAAAGCAACGCGAACAAGAATAGCCAGGACATCCAATGACAATTGACCAACATAAGGTCCTTATAGCCAACAGGGGTGAGATTGCCATGCGCGTTATGCGTGCATGTACACAGCTCAACCTGGATTTTGTTTGTGTATATACGCAGGAAGACCGGGATTCCGCACATGTCCATTTGGCACGGGAACTGGCTGGAGAGGGGGGCGTCTACAAAATAATTTCCTATCTGGATGCCAATGAACTCTTTGCTGTGGCAGATGATGCCGGGGCTACAGCTCTGCATCCCGGCTATGGTTTTTTTGCTGAAGATTTTCGTTTTGCTCGGCGAGTTGTGCGGCGAGACAGGCCGATGGAATTTATTGGTCCTTCCTGGTGGGTTATTCGAGATTTGGGTGACAAGATCAACACCAAACGCATCGCCAGAAGTCTTGATGTCCCAACGGTACCAGGTTCTGACAGGCCCGTTTATAGTGAGGTTGAAGCTGAGGAAATAGCGGCCAGCCTTTTTGAGTTTCAGGCCACACAGGGAGTTATTGATGGCGTCATCATGGTCAAGGCGTCGGCTGGTGGCGGGGGAATGGGGATTGAAGAGGTCGGGAGCTTTGAAGAGTTCCGCTCTGTTTTTCGCCGTATACGTAATTATGCCAAGCGAAATTTTGGTGATGAAGGCGTCCTGATTGAGCAGCGAATTTTTGACTTCAATCATCTTGAAGTCCAGATTGTTTGTGAGCGAGGTACCGGCCGGCAGATTCATTTTGGTACACGCAACTGTTCGATTCAGAGTAGTGGAAAGCAGAAAAGACTGGAAGTAGCTCCGGGGTTTGCACCAGGCGTGATACCATATACGTTTGATGCGGCCGCAGTCCTTGCTGATATCACGAAGTATTCTTTATCCATGGCCCATGAAGCCGGGTATGATAACGTCGGAACATGGGAGTGGATTGTTACCCCTAAAGGGGAGCCATTCCTCATGGAGGTTAATACTCGTATTCAAGTTGAGAATGGGGTTTCATCGATCATATCACGGGTGCAAGGAAAGACTGTTAATATTATAACTGAACAATTGCGTCTGGCTCTTGGAGAGCCTCTCCGATATACGCAGGATGATATTACTTTCGAAGGCATTGGAATTGAATATCGCATAGTGTCCGAAAATACGGAGCATAGATTCACGCCGTGTGCCGGAAGAATTACCCGACTTGGTTGGCAGGACCATGATTGGTTAGAGGTTCACACTCATGTTCCTAAGGGGGAAGAGTACGAAATTCCAATGGAGTACGATCCGAATCTCGCCCTGGCAATTGTTTGGGGTAAAGATTTGGATGACGCCAAGGCGCGTGGCCTTCAGTTTCTTGAAGAACTTGTGCTGGAAGGGACCGCTGGCGGCAGAGAAGAAAATTTCCACACCAACATAGCCTTTCTTAAAAAAAAGACGAACAGGATTCTGGAGTTCTAAATGGATATTGATAGAAGAATCCAGGGGCTGAAAGATCGGCTGGCGTATATACGTGATATTTTTGGTTCAAAGGAAGACGACAATATCCGGTTGCTCTCTGCCAAATTGAATGATCTCCTCGATCGAGAACTAGGTCTTCCTGGGAGTGTGCTTGCAGAGGAAATGACTCGGCTTGAGGACCTATTTGATTTTTGTGAGCGCAAACTTGATACCCAACTAACTCCCATGGATCGGGTTCGTATTGTTCGTCATCCACAACGGATCTGCCTGAAAGATATTCTTGAGAATGTCTACGATAACTATACCGAAATAGGTGGTCGTGGTGAGTTTAATATCGATCCTTCAATGCTGATAGCTCGTGCTCTTTTTGTGAGGCGAGTTGGTGACAAGGCTATCAAGCAGATGGTCATGGTTATCGGCCAGGAAAAAGGCCACGGAGAATCCTTTCGCAATGGTGGTTCGGTCAAGCCTTCGGGAAATGCAAAAGCCCTCCATTATATGAAGGTTGCTGAGACCGAAAATATCCCAGTCCATTCATTTGTTTTTACTCCTGGTGCTTATCCGGTGGAAGATTGGCCTGGTGCAGCCCAGCAGATTGCACGAAATCTCTATGAGATGGCAGGGTTGAGAGCCCCGGTGATTTCCGTTTTTTCTGAAGGAGGGTCCGGGGGGGCTGAGGCTATCGGTCTGGGAGATAGACGAATCATGTTGTCGCATGGATATTATTCAGTGATCTCCCCCGAGGGGGCAGCAGCGATTGAAGGCGGTCTACGTAGAGGAAAACGGGCTACTCCCGAGTTGATTGCAAAGTGCGCCAGACAGCTTTGTATTACGGCCGAAGATAATCTCCACAACGGGTATATTGATCGAATCCTGCAAGAGCCTCCTCTGGGAGCGCGTCCGAATCACTATGAATTTTTTAGAGAATTAAGACGGGAGTTGATACAAGCCACCAATGAGGCCGTGAGTGAAGTCAAATCCATGAAACTCTATCGAGCTATGGCGGTTCGCGCCAGCAAGACAGATGACGCGGAATCCATTTACATGCGCTGGAATCTTTCGAAATCGGCCTTGACTCGGTTGGTTGAGTTGCGACAATGCAAGTATCGAGCCATGAGTCGACACGCGAGACTCGATGGCACCGGACTTTTGAAAAGGGCTGTTACAGCAACAAGAGGAACAGTCGAGGCTGCTCACTCATTTGTTCGACATGATTTACTTGGCAAGCAAAAAAAAAGATTGGATGCGATGGTGGAGGATTTGGGGGCAGAAGCCCATCTTGTTCGTCATAACTTGCTCATTCCATTGAAGAAGACGCTCGATAAGGTTCTTCCAGGCAATCATGAACAGGAAGGACGAAAAGGGGACGAAGTCAGAGATATGCTGACAAGACTTTCCTGTCCTGAAGATGGAGCCTGTTTGGTGGGCAGTTCGTGGGCATGGACAAGTCCAAGAAGTCAGGAAGACAGGACTCTTTCCTGCCCGAATTTTAGGACACATCATTGCCCCGATCTGTGGGGGCCTGATCTCTATGGAGATTTTGCTGGCGTTTGTCCCAGTTGTGGACATCATTTTCCTATGGAATACCGTTGGTATCTCAAAAATGTGTTCGAGTATACTCATGGGAAGGAGTTCAATCGGGAACTTGAATCAGTGAATCCTTTGGGCTATGAGCAATTTGACTCAAAGCTGGATAAGGCCAAGGCAAAGACAGGACTCAAATCAGCGTGTATTACGTTTGAAACGACCATAGAAGACGTACAAACTGTTGTGGCTGTCTTATGTGCTCCATTTCGTGGTGGGAGCGTTGGTGCGGCGGAAGGTGAAAAATTTATTCGGGCGGCGGAACGTGCTGGTCGAAAACGGCAACCCTTCATTGCCTATGTTCATGGAACAGCTGGGATTCGCATTCAGGAAGGCGTTAATGGCGTTATCCAGATGCCTCGTTGCACTATTGCAGTTCGTCGCTATATTGATGCCGGAGGTCTTTATCTCGTCCTCTATGATACCAATTCCTATGCCGGACCGGTCGCAAGTTTTCTCGGCTGTTCTCCATATCAATTTGCAGTACAGTCCTCGAACATAGGCTTTGCTGGTCCTGGTGTGATAGCTGAGACGACAGGGATGGTTGTTCCGCCTGATTATCACCGTGCATATCATGCGTTGTCACGCGGGCATATTCATGGGATATGGGATCGTCGGGAAGTCAGGAAGAACCTCCACCAGTCGCTCTTGACCATGGGGGGACGCAACTTATATTATCGGTAGCTTGCCTCGGCGGCTTTACAATTATTCTATGCAAGGAAATAAGAGTGCTTAATATTAAAGAATTACTTGATAAAGTTAAAGCTTCTCCATATCGGGAGATAGTCATTCCAGCTCCACATACCGGTGTTGTCGAATTCGCTGATTTAAAGAAAGGAGACACGGTTCGTGGGAGAAGTGGTGATTTCAATGAGAAACCCGGAACGCTCTTGGCTCATCTGACACGGGAAAAGAATAAAAAGATAATCCAGGCACCTGAAAAGGGCGAAATAGAATCAGTCAGAACCGAACTTGAGGGGCAGTTCGTAGAAGCAGGTGAACCGCTTGTTACTCTTAAACATTATCTTACTCGCAAAGAAGTTATTGAACTGATCTTGCAGGAAGCTCTCTATCTTTTCCGTGCACCGGAGCGTGCAAAGTATTACTTTGTTCCTGAGGTTGACCAGAAGCTCAAAGTCTCTGGAAAACGTTCGGTAAAGGTTGTTGAAGGTATGGAACTGATGATTGTTTCCCGGATGAAAAGAGAAACTCCATTGGTGTATTCTGGTCCGGAGGGGATTATTTATTCAGTCTATTTTGGGCGTGGTGACAATGTTGATGAGGGGGAGCCTCTTATTGGCATCTGTCCGGAAGATCAGTTGACGGTTATTCAGGATGTTGTTGCTCGTATTCAGAGCGAATGGGAAGAAATGGCTTAGGAGGCGAAGATGGGCAAGTTGCTTCAGGTTCGGGTTTCTGCATGGACATTCAGTGAAGATGAAGTGCGCAATACATGGCCAGCCTTGTGGAAACTTGTGTGGGAAGAGGGTGGTGATGCCGTCCCCAAGAAGGGAGTTCTTGACTTGGCACAAGCTCTCTATGATGCTGTGCGGGCCGGGCTTCTTCCATCTGAGCAAGCAACCTCATTACGCGATAAAGCAGATGAAGCTGAAGATATACGCCTCAAAATAGAAAAGGCCTTAGCTGCGAGAGACCCCAAGCTAGCAGATGGATTGACATATGATCTGGAAGATTGTTTGGGTGAGTTGGATTATATCGCGGCAAAATTTTGATAATGATTTTAGCGGAAAGAATGAAAGCAACGTAAGGAGTTGATATGGCTGGTAGCATGAATAAAGTGATCCTCATTGGCAGACTTGGGCGTGACCCTGAACTGTCCTACACCCCGAATGGACAGGCTCGGGCCAAATTCTCAGTCGCTACCGATGAAGGATACCGCGACAGGCAGACCGGTCAGAAAGTTGAACGTACCGAATGGCACAACGTCGTTGCCTGGCGTCAAACCGCAGAATTTTGTGGTAATTATTTGACTAAAGGGCGTTTGATCATGGTTGAAGGCAAGTTGCAAACCCGTAAATGGCAAGATCAAAATACAGGTCAGGATCGGTATATGACAGAGATTGTTGCCGATAACGTTCAGGGGCTTGATCGTGCTCCTGATGGGCAACAGGCTGCTCAGGGTGGGCATCAAGGTGGTTACCAACAACAGAATAATTATCAGCAGCAAGGCCAGCAGGCTCCCCAAGCCCAACAACAAAGCTACCAGCAGCAGAATACCCAGTATCAGCAGCAGAATCCAAATCAGGGGCAGCCTCAGCAGGCTGAAGAAGATCTTGGTCCGGCCTTTCCGTCAGAAGCAAGTGGTATGGATGATGTCCCGTTCTAGAAGAGAAGATTTTCATGATATTGCATGATTGAACTCGAGTGATAAAGAGATCTACACAAAAAGAAGAGAGTGGCACGCCACTCTCTTCTTTTTGTGTAAAGTTAGATTTTTGATTCCAAATACGCTCTCAGTGCCGGAATAGCTAGACTGCCGTCTGAGGTAGTGACTCCAGTAAGCCATTTTTCATACGTGGCGGGGTGTTCTTTAAGCCATTTGAGTCCGGCTTGATGAAGACCAAGACCTTTTGAAACATGAACGGAAGTCATTATTTGGTTCATCATGGTGACAGGGAAGAGCATATTCTTGAAAAGACGTGCAACATTTGGATTCTCTTCCTTAAATCCCTTCCGAAGATTTGTCCAAACCGTTGCAGTGCCGTCGTTTTCGCCAAATGTTTGCGCTGTACTTCCTGTAAGATAAGTCATGTCGATGCGCTCGTTCATGCTATGAGGAGCCCAACCGAGAAAGACGATTGCCTTATGATTTTGAGCGTATGCTTGAACTTGGGCGAGCATAGCAACTTCACTGGATGCGACTAACTCAAACTTACCAAGGCCAAACATATTGTTATCAATCATCTTCTGGATGATCATGTTTCCATCATTGCCTGGTTCGATTCCATATATCTTCCAGTCCAGTTGGTCTCCAAATTTGACGATATCCGTAAAATCCTTGAGGCCTTCTTCAGCGCAGAAGGTTGGGGTTGCTAAGGTATATTTTGCATTGGGCATATTGGCGACGTATTTGATGACCTTGCCGCCAGCGAAGAACTTATTAGCTATGTTGGCCATTGAGGGCATCCAGTTGCCGAAGAAGACGTCTGCATCGCCTGTAGAAAGAGCCGAGTAAGCTATGGGAACTGAAAAGACTTTATTTTCAGCTTTATACCCCAGTCCTTCAAGAACTGAAACAGCCAACTCGGATTTGATAGTGACACCTGTCCATGAGACACTGGCAATTGTGATTTTGTCAGCAGCAAATGCGGTAAAAGAAGAGCACAAAAGGGTCAGTAATATGAAAAAGACGAGTATGTATCGCCTCAGGCCAGAAGACATCAAACCTCCTCAGTTAAGATTATAGGTTGGAGGAAGCGGATATTCCTCCAGCCTCACGCACGGGAGGTGCGTTGTGTTCACACTTTATACGCCAAACCAGTTAAAGGCCTCTGTTGCGTGATTCTGGTAGATGTGTTTAACCTCGGTATACTCTTCGAGGCCAGCTTTTCCCAGCTCTCGACCGAGGCCGGATTGTTTATAACCGCCCCAGGGTGCTTGAACAAAGTAGACGTTGAAGTCATTGGCCCAGATCGTGCCGAACCGAAGGGCTGAAGAGACTCTTTTAATTCGATCAGGGTCTTTGGTCCAAAAGCCTGCTGAAAGTCCGTAGATGGTGCTGTTAGCTCGTTTTACAACCTCTTCTTCAGTGGAGAATCGTTCGACAGTGATAACTGGCCCAAAGACTTCCTCCTGTACGATTTTCATGTCATTCGTGCAGTCTACAAAAAGCGTCGGCATGAAGAAAAATCCATCCTTCAAAGTTGGATCTGTTGGAGTTGTGCCTCCTAAAATCAGCTTGGCTCCATCATCTTGTGCTATATCCATATAGCGTTGAACTTTTTTCAGATGCTGGGCGGAAATGAGCGGCCCCATTTGAGTCTTGTCATCAAATCCATTCCCTATGACGATTTTTTCCATGCGACATTTCAGCGCTTCCACAAACTTGTCGTGGATACCGTCCTGCACCATAATTCGTGCTCCGGCTGAGCATATTTGGCCGGCATGGAAAAAGACTCCATTGAGGGCATAGTCAACGGCCAGATCAAAATCCGCATCATCAAAGATGATATTGGGATTTTTCCCTCCCAACTCAAGGGCAACCTTTTTAACGTTTTCGGCTGCTGCGCGCATTATCGTCTTGCCGGTCGATATCCCCCCTGTGAATGACACAAGGTCAACATCCGTGTTCTCCGCCAATTCAGCCCCAACTTCCGAGCCGATTCCAAGGACGGTATTGACTACTCCCCTGGGAAAGCCCACTTCTTCGGCAAGCTCTGTCACTTTGAGCGTGGTCAAGGGGGTGATCTCGCTTGGTTTCATGACAATGGTACATCCTGCAGCAAGCGCCGGGGCCATTTTCCAGGAAGCCTGGAGGAGGGGATAGTTCCACGGTGATATCTGTCCACAAACACCAACAGGCTCACGAACGAGAGTACTGGATGATGATGGGTTCGGAGAGGCTATGACTTCTCCGGCATCTTTATCTGCTAATCCGGCAAAGTAGCGAAAGATGCCTGCTATGTCGGCCATATCCCACCGGCTTTCTTCAAGCGTCTTGCCTGTATCGAGACTTTCAAGTCGTGCCAATTCTTCTTGATCGCGTTCGATAAGATCTGCCAATTTAAAGAGAAGCCGCGCTCGTTCCGTTGCCGGAGTCTGTGGCCAGCCTCCATTGTCGAACGCGTTTCTAGCCGCTTTGATAGCCGCAATGGCATCCTCTCGTCCGCCTTCGGCAACTGTGGTTATAACCGATGCGTCGTAAGGATTGATTATATCGCGTTTCTTGCCTGATTTGGCTTCAACCCATTGACCGTCGATATAGAGCTTGCTGCGTGTCATCGGTGTCCTCTCATTACTTTTTATTGTTCGTGTTTATAAAAGGGGAGATTCTCCGGGGCAAGTGGGGTATTGCCAAGGATTATGTCTGCAGCTTTTTCTGCAATCATCATAACTGGTGCGTAAATATTACCATTTGTCACATATGGCATGACTGAGGCATCAACAACACGGAGTCCTTCAACGCCATGGACCCGCAGTTGAGAATCCGTAACAGCCATATCATGGGTACCCATAGCGCAGGTACAACTTGGATGGTAAGCGGATTCTCCTTCATTTGCGACAAAGTCGAGAATCTCTTCATCGGTTTGTGCTTGTTTTCCAGGTGCCAATTCTTCACCTCGGAATTCATCAAAGGCTGGTTGAGTCATTATTTCACGTGTTTTTCTGATTGCTTCAACCCATTCACGGCGTTCTTGTTCCGTGGAGAGATAGTTGAACAGGATACTGGGATATTGCGCCGGATCGGAGGATTTGATTTTTACATGACCTCGAATATCCGTATTCATTGGGCCCACATGGACTTGATATCCATGTCCGGTATTTGGGGCAGAGCCATCGTAACGAATGGCGATAGGGAGAAAATGGTACTGGAGGTTGGGATATTTCACATTCTCGTTGCCTCGGATAAATCCACCGGCTTCGAAATGATTCGTTGCAGCTTCTCCTTTGCCAGCCAACAGCCACTTGAGTCCGATGAGAGGCTGGTTGTACCATTTGAGAGCGGGATACATGCTGACAGGTTTTTTACAAGCATATTGAACATAGAGTTCAAGGTGATCCTGAAGATTTTCGCCGACACCCGGAAGATTCTGAACAACATCAATTCCGAGAGAAGAAAGTTCTTCTCCGTTTCCAATTCCGGAAAGTTGCAGTAATTGAGGAGAGTTGATAGCTCCACCGCAGCTTATTATTTCACCAGCGTAGGCTTTGAATGTTTTTTTGCCTCGGGTATATTCCACGCCAACTGCGCGCTTTCCTTCAAAAAGAATACGCGTTGTCAGAGCTTTGCATTTGACAGTCAGGTTTCGACGTTTTTTTACTGGGTGAATGTAGGCGCGAGCGGCATTCCACCGACGACCTTGAAACGTGTTGCGATCAAATTTGCCGAATCCTTCCTGTTGGTATCCGTTAACATCTTTAGTCAGAGGATACCCCGCTTGCTGAACCGCATCGAAAAAGGCTCCAAACAGAGGATTATCATTTTCTGGTGTTGTTAAGTAGAGAGGACCAACAGCTCCTTGATATTCATCAGCACCGGATGTGTGGCATTCGAAACGCTTGAAATACGGAAGGCAGTGGGAGTATGACCAGTTCTCAAGCCCATCTTCCTGAGCCCATTTTTCATAGTCCAGGGCATTTCCTCGGATGTAGATCATTCCGTTGACACTACTGGAGCCACCAAGCACCTTGCCTCTTGGCTGATAGATGCGTCGATTATTCATGTAGGGTTCCGGTTCGGATTCATACCACCAATTGTAGGTTTTCCCTGCAAGGGGATAGGTAAGGGCAGCGGGCATATGAATTCTGAAATCCAATTTGAAGTCTGGATATCCAGCCTCAAGCACAAGAACTTTATTTTCAGGGTTGGCACTCAAACGGTTTGCCAAGACTGAACCTGCGGATCCACCACCGACGATAATGTAATCATACTGCTTCATGTTTTTTCTCTTTAATTGCTATTTGTCGTTTTCTAGAAGGAAGGCTGCATCCGATTCTTGAATGGAGGGTGTCTTATGCTCAACACATTGCCGCAATAGAACATAGTGATGTCCAATAAACGACAAGGCCCGCATCAGTTCTCCCTGAACAATGGCGTTGGCTGTGTCACACCAATTCGTGGCGGCTTTTTTTCGGAAGATAGGGTTTTCATATAAAGCGTAGTCGTAGGAGCTAAATCCCATTTGAATGGCGTTCATGACCCATTCAAAAAGGGGATTCTGGGCCATTTGAGCCAACGTGATATTTAACTGCCTGTCTAATTCTCCACTCGTTATGAGGTCTGGAGTTGGCTCAGTGAGCATGTCTTTCAACTGCAGAGCCTTTGTTAGGAGTGCTTCTTTTTCTGCTTGCGTCGCTTGGGCCATGGCCATTTGGGTGATTGTTCTGTCGAGAGACTCACGAAACTCAATGACTTTTTCAGGAGCAATAGGGTGTTGTTTTAAGAAAAGAGCCAAAGATTCAGAAACATTGCTCACATCAAGCTGGCGAACATACGCTCCACCTTTAGCGCCTTTTTTCACTTCAAGAAGCCCTTTTTGTTTCAGGATTTTGAGCGCTTCGCGCACAACGCCGCGTCCAGTGCCAAATTGTGATTGCATGCCTCTTTCGCTGGGTAATCGTTCGCCTGGAGCAAGTCGGCCATCCATGATTGCAGCTTCAATTTGCAATGCTATTTCTTCACTGGCTCTTCCAGCCTGGACAGGAAGGAAAAGAGAACTCTTTTTATTTTCTGGATTCAATGGTGCTACCTAAAGGATGTTTTTTCGGCATTTATGAGATATAAACGTAATTTTCCCCGTCTTTGGTAGTACCATTCTATGGAAAGGATTAAAAAAGGTCAAGGGGGCACGTCCTTATATTCTTTCCGAAAAAAGAAATATAAGGGTTATTATGTGAAAAGTATTTCAATGACGAAGTGTTATGAGAATTGTACGGAGGATGTGAACAGACTTTGGGGAAGAGGCAACATGTACTCTCTGTTTCGTGTTAATAGGTTGAGCCCAGGAATTGAAAAGAATGGTACGACCAAAAAAGTGGGCTTCTACAGAGGGGGTGTGAATACTCTTTTGATAAACCCAAGTCTCTGTAAGAAAATATAAATTTATGTGATGGGGTGAGATGAGCGGTAAAGAAAAAAAAGACCGCAGTTAAAATCACTGCGGCCTTTTTTTGTTGGATGGAAGAAGATAAAATGGTTACCAGATAGAACGTATCTGGACCCCCTCGTCTTTCATGTATTGCTTGAGTTGAGGGATTGTATAATCCCCGTAGTGGACAATTGAGGCAATCAGTGCGGCAGAGGCGCGTCCTTTTGTCACAGCTTCAACCATGTGTTGGGGACTACCAGCCCCTCCGGAAGCAATAACGGGAATGGTCACAGCTTCGGAAATAATTCTTGTTAATTCAATGTCATAGCCAGTTTTTACACCGTCAGCGTCAATGGAGTTGAGGCAAATCTCACCAGCACCGAGAGCCTCTCCTGTTTTGGCCCATTCGACGGCATCAAGTCCCATGTATTTCCGTCCACCGTGGATAACTATCTCAAAGCCGGATGGAATCTCGTCTGACACATCTACTCGTTTGACGTCCATGCCCAAGACAACGCATTGTGCGCCAAATCGAGCAGCTCCTTCGCTGATGATGTCTGGATTCTTGACTGCTCCAGAATTGACTGAGACCTTTTCAGCACCGGCGAGAAGTACATCACGCATATCATCGACAGTATTTATACCTCCACCTACAGAAAATGGGATGAAAATCTGAGAGGCGACTTTTTCCACGACATCCAGGAAAATTCCACGGGCCTCATGGGAGGCTGTGATATCATAAAAGACAATTTCGTCGGCGCCTTCCTCGTAATATTTTTTGGCTGTCTCAACAGGATCGCCAATGTCGACATTGCCCTCAAATTTAATACCTTTGGTTAGCCGTCCGTTTCGAACGTCGAGACAGGGAATGACTCGTTTACTCAGCATCGGCGGCCTCCTGACAATAATTGTAGAAGTTTTTGAGAAATTTCAAACCGGGGCGCCCACTTTTTTCCGGATGGAACTGGACTGCCCACAATCCTTCCCGGCCGTGAACGGAGCAGAAGTCGATTCCGTATCGGGTTGTCGCGATTACATATTCTTTGGCAGGGGCAGGGAAATAACTGTGCACAAAGTAAAAATCTGCGTCAGGATCTATCCCTGCAAAAAGGTCGCATTCCTGTTGTAGCTCGACTTGGTTCCATCCCATATGGGGGACGCGGATTGGAATATTTTCATAATCTACCCAAGATGGATTGAAAAGGCGGCATTCGCCGGGGATGATTTCAAGTGCTTTTGTATTATTTTCTTCACTGTAATCCAAAAGTATCTGGCAACCGACACAGATGCCAAGCACCGGTTTTTTTTGCCAGATCAAGCTCTTGATAACTTCATCCAGGCCCGCTGAGTGCAATTCTTCCATGGCTTGCCCGGCTGCACCGACACCAGGAAATATGATCCCGCTGGCATCATTCAATTCGTCGGGGTCGTTAGTGATCTTATTCGGGATACCAAGGCTCTGAAGAGCTCGATGTACGCTAGTTTGATTTCCCGCTTTGTAGTCAAAAATGGCGAGCATGTGTCCCTCCGATAAATTTGTCTTCATATGACCACCTAGTAAAAAAAAGTTCGGAAAACAAGGGTTTTTTCGATTTTCAGATTTGTTTATCAAACGGTGTCTTTTGTCAGGGAGAGGTCTGAGGACTCATGATTTTGTTTGGAGCAGAACCTTGTCTGTTCTGTGAGGCTTGTTGAGGGCTGTTTTGGATTGGTGTAATTGGAAACATCGGCGATGCTGTGGTGTCTTTGGATAAGGAGGAAGCTGGCACCGACTTCCTTTCACTAATGCATGCGAAAAGGAATCAGGGAAAAAAAGAAAGAAGCGAGGGCTTATTTTGCCAGGATGCGTAAGAGAAGATCACCTGTGAGTGGGCCAAGCTTTCTGCCAAGCCCCTTGAGACGAATGGGTCTGCCGACGACAAAATCTTCAGGGAGTGTGACTTCAATCGTCTTAGGCCCCTCTGTAAATTTTTGTTCCACAGAGATGCGAACCTTTCGTCCAGGCATGAGATGTGTGGCTGAAAAGTGGACCGTTTGTTCATGGTCCATCTGGTGCTTGAGCCATGATTTGATGGAGCCAGAAACTCCTTTGGTAAAATCAAGGTTGAGAGTACGATCTCCCCAATGGAGTTGGAGTTTCCTTTTTTTGAGCTCCAGTGGTCCCTTGTAACCCGGCTGTTTTGTTCTGATTTGACTATAAATATCCTCAAAGACTTTCTTCGCGAAGGGGTCATTGAGTATTGTCTTAAGAACCTCTTCTTCCTTGTAGTAAAATTTCTGGTGTTTTGAGCGGGTTGATTCTGTTCTTGGTTCAGCCTTGGGGGGTGTCTGCTTTTGCTGCTGTGCGTATTCTTTGGCTCCTTCCGCCTGTGTTTTTTGAGCTTTATGTGAAGTTTTTCGATTTTTCGTTTTATTTTGGTGCTGCTTTTCCAGTAGCCCCTTGGCTATAACATATGCTTCATTTATTTCCCGAAATTTTATACTCGCGCCAGGGGTTGAGTTGAGATCGGGATGATATTTGAAGGCCAATTTTCGAAAGGCGGATTTGACTTCATCTAATCCAGCCCCGGATTTGATGTTGAGTATTCGATAACATTCCTGAAGTGTCATGGACAAAGCCTCATAATTAATCGTCAGAAATCAAAGCATTGGGAGAGCAATCAGGATCATACCGCAAAAGCTCTTCATCTCGCAAATACTGTTTTCCTTGGCGAACGAATTCATCATGTCCTGATTTTGGATTTACTCCAGGGCAATATTCCTGGATCATTTCCCAGCTTGAAGCATCTATGAGATTACCTCGAAAATAAGGCCAAGCTCGACAAATATCGGGTCTTCCCGGATGGACTCCGCAACCTTCCTTGAAGAAGAAACAGTACCCGTCATTCCCTGTGATCAAGTGGAGTTTTCCTCCTCGTTTCTCACTGTATCGAGCAATAAGTTCTTCCACATCGATATTTAGGTGCGCAGCAAGGCGGATGCGATCTTTCTCAGTCAGCACAATTCCACCCTCACCATGACAGCAGTGGCCACACATTTTGCATTCAAAAGCAGGTTTTTTCATTGTCTCATTCCCAGGCGTCGCAATTCAACTTTAAGACATCGGTTTTCAACCACAGTGATGCCGCTTTTATGCAAGATATCACGAGCCTCGGAACTGGATATACCAGACTGCATCCAAAAGCATCCAGGGGAGGGGGACATCTCAAGCGCCTCCTGAGCATGCAGAGGACAGGCGTCGGCATGGCGAAAGACATCAATAATATCAACAGGAATAGGTATCTCTTTGATTGATTTGTACGTCTTGAGTCCCCACACATCTTTTCGGTTGGGGTGGACCGGTATAATATTATATCCCATCGCAATCATTTCACGAGCGACCCCATTTACTGGTCGGTTGGGTTTATCAACTGCACCCACTATGGCAATGGTCTTGACCTTATTGAGCAGGGCTATTAGCTCTTTATCACTGTACTGCATTTCTTTTCCTTGTTTGGGAGAAGATCCTTTTACAGTAATCCAACTCCATTGCCTAGTTGTTATATCCAGGGAGTCATACCATGTTTGATGCAACAAATCATATTCCGGCTGCAGAGCTTGACCGTCGTCATCAAGCAGTTCGTTTACATCTGCAAACAGTCGCTCCTGATGCCGGAGGGATTCTCGTCTTTTCAAGGCTCAATATTTATTATCTGACTGGAACTTTCGGTCAGGGCGTTCTTTGGCTTCCCTTAACAGGTACCCCTGTTCTCCTGTTAAGGAAAGGTGTTGCAAGAGGGCGTTTAGAATCGAGCCTCAAACATATATTACCGTTCAAGTCCTATTCCCAGCTTTCTTCGCTTTGTGCCGACGCAGGAAGTCCATTCACCAAAAGTATGGCCGTTGTTATGGCAGGGTTAAACTGGCAACTGGGAAATATGCTCTCAGCCAAACTGAAAGAGCATACACTCATTCCAGGAGATCAGGCCGTGGCTCTGGCCAAGATGGTGAAATCAGAATTTGAACTTGAAATCCTTCGGCGTTGTGGAGCGTTGCATCATGAGTGTCTCTACAACATCCTGCCCGGATTGATCCATCCAGGGATGACTGAACGCGAAATATCCCATTTGGCGTGGCAGGTTTTCTTTTCTAAAGGACATATGGGGGTTTTACGGATGCAGGCTCACGGGGAGGAATGCTTCCTTGGGCATGTCTCTGCCGGTGACTCCGGGAATTATCCCAGCGCGTTCAATGGGCCTTTGGGGCTGCGAGGAGAGCACCCTGGCTCGGCTCTGATGGGAAGTGCTTACAAAGTTTGGGAAAAGGGGGAGCCGCTCATGTTGGATATTGGTTTTCAGCTTGAAGGCTACCATACAGATAAAACTCAAGCGTACTTTGCTGGTCCTCAAGATTCAATTCCTAGTGAGATTGGTAAGGCTCATGAATTTTGTATCGAAATGCAGAATTGGGTTTGCACACATGCCAAGCCCGGGGTTACACCGAGTGAGCTTTATGCTTATTGCATTGATCAGGCGGATAAGAGAGGTTTCGGTGAAGGGTTCATGGGGCTGGATGAGAACAAGGTCCCATTTATCGGACATGGGATAGGATTGACCATTGATGAATTCCCACCAATAGCCAAAGGGTTTGATATGCCGCTTCAGAAAGGCATGGTGATTGCTATTGAGCCCAAGCAAGGAATTCAGGGAGTTGCCATGGTGGGGGTTGAAAATACTTTTGAAATTACTTCAGATGGTGCTCGGAGTATTTCAGGGGATTCTTATGAAATGGTGCCGGTCTTTTAGAGACACTCCCTTAGTGGTTATTCGCTGTTTCTTTCATCATGGAATAGAGGAAGAGGGGAGAGGTCTGGTTCGATTGTGTGGATCTAAAAAATAAAGTTTTTTGTCGAAGAGGATTTTTTATTACGAGCCACTGAAAGAGGGGCGTACGGTTTAACCGTGCGCCCCTTTTATCTATTGGTAAGCCGCCTCGAAGATCGCGATGACATCCTCTTGAGACATTGTGACTGGCGTTATATCGAAAAGAGCTCCCATGGTTGTCAAAGCATTTTCTGCCAGCATAGGGATTTCTTCTCGGGTGACACCATAATCGGACAACTTCTCGTCCCCAAGTCCGATTTCTTCAATCAATTTGTCCAGTGCATCTAAGAATGCCACACCAGGTATATCCTCTTCCAGGTTTTCCTGGAGAGTGTCACCCATGGCCAATGCAAGGTCTCCAAGTCGTTCTTCTCCACGAGATGCGAGAAAGCCAAAGTAGGCCTTGGATATCAGTACGAGACCGGCTCCGTGGGGGAGATCGGGGTGGAAAGCCGAGAGGGCATGTTCCAGAGAGTGTTGGGAAATGCAGGACGAGTAGGATTCACATAACCCGGCAGCTGAACTTGCCCAAGCCATGACGGTACGCGCCTCAAGATTCTCTCCGTTTGCGACCGCTTCCGGAAGGGTGTGGGCAATAAGGTGAACAGCTTCCAAGGCAAGCATGTCACTTGCGGGTTGACGGCATGTCGCAAGGTATGCCTCCACTGCGTGGAAGAAAGCGTCCATTCCTGTGTAAGCCGTTTGCCGCGGAGGGACAGAAATCATGAGCGCTGGATCGACGATGGATAATGTTGGGAAAGTTGAGTCGTTGCCCCAGCCGATTTTTTCAGCTGAACCTGATTTTGTTATCACTGTCCACGGATCGGCCTCCGTACCAGTTCCGGCTGTCGTCGGGATGGCTACAATAGGTAATGCATTGCTTTGGGGTTCTTCACCGCCTCCTGTGCCGGACTGCATGTAGTCCCAATATTTTCCCGTATTGGTCGCCATGAGAGCAATAGCCTTGGCTGAGTCGATCGTAGACCCTCCGCCGAGACCAATGATGAAATCAATGTCATTTTCACGGCAAATGGCAGCGGCCTCATCAATCATATCAGATTCGGGGTTTGGCATGATTTTATCAAAAACAATGCTTTGTACGTCCTGCTTTGATAAAAGGCTTTGAACACGGGCAAGGTATCCAAGTTTAATCATGATACCGGATTCTCCAACCACGATCATTGCTTTTTTGCCTCGTGGAAGATGTGGACTGTCGCCCAACTGGTTCAGGGTTTCCGGTCCGAAAATGACTCTGGTGGGCATGAAATATTGAAAATTAAGCATTGTTTCTCCTTATGTTGAGCGCTACTTTTCCCACGATTCCAATATGTTTTCAAGTTGAGATTGAGTGAAAAGATCTCTCAGAACCAATGGATTTTGACTCTTTGAGCCAGTAGGGAAAAGAGCCGCAGTCGGAATGGACATGGAGCCGAGGGCTTTAAGAAGCCCCTCATTCTCCAGGTTTTGGTCCGTCATATCCACTTTTACAAAGACCACGTTGTACTTTTTCTTCCAACGAGTGATATTTTCAGGAGTGAGGACTGTCCCTTCAAGCACCTTGCAGGTAGGGCACCAATCTGCCGTGAAATCCAGGAAAAGCTTTTTCTTGCCTAATAGAGTTTGGAATTGGGGTGTAGTGAATGTTTCCCATATCTCGTCATCGACTTTTGAGGGGGTTGTCCACTGAATTATTCCAATAACGAGAACTGCGCATATGATGCGTATCCCCCATTTCCAAAGAGTCCGGCTTGGTCTCGTGCGAACCCATAGCCATCCGCTAAGAACCAACGCCCATAGTGGTCCAAGGATGCGAAGCGAGTTGCCTCCAAGCGCTATTGCGAGCAAATAACAGGCTGTTCCGACAAGAAAAAAAGCGATTCCCTTTTCAACAAACTCTATCCATGGCCCTGACTTTGGTAAAAAACGGGAAAGCTTAGGATTAATGACCATGAGCATGTATGGAGAAGCCATGCCAATGCCAATGAAGACAAAGACAGTCATAAGGATGATTGGGCCTTGTACAAGCGCCCAGCTCAAGACTCCGCCTAAAAAGGGGCCACTACACGGTGTCGCAAGAAGTGTTGTGAGGTTTCCGGTAAAAAAGGCCTGAACTTTGGGATTTTTGCTTTTTGAGCCGAATTTAAGATCAATGACAGGAAGATGGAACAGTCCAAAAAGGCTGAGCGAAAGGGCAAAAATTATCCCTGCCACGCCGAGAACGAGCCATTGGTGTTGAAAGAGCGCACCCCATGCCTGGCCTGTTGCTCCAAGTACTATGGCTAGAAAGATAAAAAAAGTCAGAACCCCAAGCGCGAAGAAAATATTATGCTCTCGAAATGCTGCGATGCGGGATTCCTCATTTCCCAGTGAGCTTGAGTTGAGGAGTGCAGAGAGTTTGAGACTTACCACGGGCAGGACGCAGGGCATAATGTTAAGTATTAAGCCTGCTAAGAGCCCCATAAGTATGGCAGAGAAGATTCCTGTGACCTCAAGTCCGGGTTGGAGATAAAGAGGAGAGAAATTCCATTGAGTGACCTCGTTGTTTTCCTGTACCTTTTCTTGTGGAGAAAGAGGGGATTCCTGCTGTTTTATTGTATTCGAGAGTTTCTGATATTGGGGCCACCAATTTTGTACTTCAGCTTGGGGTAATGTGTCGATGTCGAGAGATTCTCCGAATTGTATGTCGCGTCGAATTGGAACACATCTGGTCGGGTGGCATAGCAGAAGGTCCAAGCGGAGTTGGAAGGGGAACTGGCTTTTCGGTGGAGCCGTGGCAAAAAGCAACGTGCCATTTTTATATTTATAGACAGTAACCGATGGGTCAAAAGCATCTGAACTTTGTATCCCTTCAGGGTAGAAGGGGATGAGAGTTTTTCCATGGAGTGTCTGCCCTGAAAATTTTGTGGGTTTGCCCATGCCGCCAGGGGTATCCGCATAGGTATACCATTCGTGCTCCATTTGAATTTTCACAGTCAGTATTGTTGCTCCTGATTCTGTCCTGAATGCTTGGATCGGGAGCGTCAAAGGAGCCTTGGAAGACGGTAATTGGGCCATGGCCGGGCTGCATGTCATGCATATCAGGATGGCTATAAACCGTTTGGTAAATTGATTGGTTAGGTTCATTTGAGCCCTATGTAAAAAAAGTGAAAATTTGTTGTTGACAAATCTGACTGTGGCTAATAGTAATTCTCTCCGTCGTGCAGCACTGCACGGCACCGAGTGGGTCACTAGCTCAATTGGCAGAGCAGCGGACTCTTAATCCGGAGGTTCAAGGTTCGATTCCTTGGTGACCCACCACTCTGAAATTCATTAATCCCAACAACGCTTGTTTGTTGGGATTTTTCTTTGTCTAATTGCAAGATTGGCGTGATCGTCATGGCTTTGGTTTATCTCTTGATTCTACAAGGTTAATACTCTTGAAGGAGAAAGGGATTCTCTTTTATTCATCCACCGAGCGTATCTTTTGTATCTATCATCTACACATCTTTGATACAACGTCAATGAGAGCTGTGGGATATCAAAGAATGGCACACGTGCAGTGGGTGTATGAACTGCTTCGGTGTCTTTCTCAAACGATGGTAACGTGTTCGAAGGAAGTTGTTTTTGAGTGAGGCGTGTTGTGAACGTATTTGTTATTGAAAAAGCTCAAAGACAACCTCGTTTGCAAAAGGTTGATTTGAGCTTTCATTGGAAATAGCGAAGCGGTGTTCGGTTTTTTGAAATGGTTGTCTAGCCTCCAAACCAACCTGGCGCGACAACTTCCAGAGCTTTCGTGTAATGAACTCGAAGGTCTTCCAGTTTACCTCCAATTACCTTTTCTTGTTCACCCATATTTGTCGGGCAAATTTGCTGCATCTCGTTGGCAATAACTTCCAGTTCTTTTACCGTTGATTTTATCAGGATCACAGTATCAGCAATATCATCCCCTTGGTCAGCTGCAAGGATGTCATACAGACGGGCCTTCCAGGTATTCAACTCCATTTCGAGGCCTTTGCAGTAATGAGCAACGGCTTCCTGTTTTCCAGCTTCAGTCGGGCAGCCGTCAATTCCCATGCAACTGGGGCAGGGACCAGGGTAGTCCATATTGGGCATAGTAAGTCTCCTTTCTCGGTGGGTTGAAGATTTATCCAAGCATATATCAGTGAGAAGAAATGGGAAAGCTTGAGATTTCTATAATAACTCACTTGGGGAATTTTATAATGAATGAAGTAAAATTTGCCCATTGATAGGATGTCATCGAAAGTCTTTTCGACACTTTTTAAGTTGTTTGGGTCCGAGAAGGAGGCTCGATATTCCACAAAAACAGTCATTCGTATTTCCCGGAATAGAGCACTTCATGTTCCCACCCTATCGGCACTGTCTGTTATGAATATTTACGATTGGAGAAGGGGGTGGAGCATGAGAAAACCCCATCCTCATGGAGAATGGGGTTTCTGTGTTATTGGGGAGGAGGCTTCGATCAAGCCTATTTTATCTTTTTTTCGTACTCGTCCTTGAGAGAATTCATGAGTTCTTTCACTGAAACAATTTTATCGACAAGGTAAGCATTGGCTCCAGCAAATGCGAAACCATGCTTGAGTCTACCTCGGTACGCGTTAACCAAGGCCTGGGCTATGCAGTAGGGGGATTTTTCCTCCGCGCAACTGTGGAGGCATTTATGAACGCATCTTTTCGGTTTTTTCAATCCAGTAGCGACAGCATCCAGAAATGCATTTTTTAAGGCTCTTCCAGGCAACCCTACAGGGCTTTTGATGATAGTGACATCATCTTTTTGTGCCTGAACATATGCCCGTTTGAATTTTTCGTCAGCATCGCATTCATAGGTTGCGACAAAGCGGGTTCCCATCTGGACGCCAGCAGCTCCCAGTTCGAGATACTTGGCTATATCTTCACCAGTGTATACTCCTCCTGCGGCTATCACTGGTATTCCTTTATTGTGCTGTTCGCGAAATGGTGTCACTGCCTGAATAACTTCAGACATGATGTTTTCAAGCTGGTATTCAGGCTGTTCGAGTTGCTCTGCCTTGAAGCCCAGATGTCCACCAGCTTTCGGTCCTTCGACAACGAAACCGTCAGGCAGGTAATCAAATTTATTTAACCACTTTCGGCATAAGATAGAAGCCGCACGGCCAGAGGAAACAATGGGAACGAGTTTTGTCTTCATCTCGGTTTTGACATCCTCTGAGACTTCCCGAAGATAGCCGGGAAGATCAAGGGGGAGGCCTGCACCAGAGATAATGATATCAACCCCTTCACGCAGAGAAGTGCGTACCATATCTCCATAGTTGGTCAGGGCGCACATTATGTTAACGCCCAAAAGACCATCAGTCATTTTTGCACGTGCTTTTCTTATTTCTTCAATGAGCCCTCGATGGTCGGCTCCTTCAGGATCTTTGGCGCGTTTTGGATCGCGCATACCTATCATGGATGTTGCTATAACACCAATTCCGCCCTCATTAGCAACAGCGCTCGCGAGACCGGAGAGTGAAATTCCAACTCCCATGCCGCCTTGAATTATGGGCAACTTGGCAGTTAAATCACCAAATGACAAAGTAGGAAGTTTCATGAATATACCTCATCTATAGTATTGAGTATTTCGTATGTGCGCTCAAAATATGGTCAAGTCAAGATAAACAGTCGTTTGAATTGAATTTTATATATGGTTGATATAATTATTGACAATCAACTCAGCGAAATACATGGAGCTTGTAAAGGCTGGGGAAATGGAGTTGAGAATATGGATTGTATTTTCGTGCTTTTCAACGACAAAGTCCATGACAAGTTGACTGGTGCTGACATCAACCAGTTGTGGACGGATACCAACCTTGGAACAGCGAACGAGGTCGTCAGGAGTCAGGTGCTTGACAAGCTTTGCCGCGTCAGAAAAAAAATGTTTGAAAATATATTTCTTAGGCTCTTCTTGTGCAATTCCCCGAAACTTTGGGTTACGTATGAGCAGGTGGATATCTCTGTATAGAATTGAGAGGCTTTCAAAATCAATTCCTTTGAAGAGTCCGTAGTTTTCGCGGCCAAATGCGGGAATGGCTGTCGGTCCAAGATAAACATTGCCATGTGGACTTCTTGTAAAATGAATCCCAAGAAATGGATTTTTGATGTTGGGGACAGGGTATATTGAGCCTCGTATCTTTTGTGCTGCCGACTTTGTGAGTTGATGATAGATTCCCTTGAACGGCAAAAGACGAAATTTTTTTGCAAGACCGAATGATTGAGCCACTTTATCGCTCAATGCTCCAGCTGCATTGATGAAGATTGTATAGGCAATATCTCCTTGATCCGTTTCGATTTGGTCGTTGCCTGGTTTTTTTTTGATAAATTGTGTTTCCCTAAAAAAACGAACTTTACCGGATGATTCCAATTCCAACTTCAGTTGAGCAATAATTGCTTTGGGATCAACGACTGCGGTCATGGGAGAAAAGAGTGCCCGTTCAAAAGTCTTGGCGTTCGGCTCTCTTTCTGCGAGCTGCTTTTCATCGAGCATTTCCACGGTTGCACCATTGGCTTCTGCTCTGCGTTGTAATTCATCAAGAGTGGTCAGTTCTTCTTCATTCCGAGCGACTATAACTTTACCGGATTTAAGGATGGGGAGACCGTACTCTTCGCAATACGCCTGCATACGTTGGTTACCTGTTAGGCACATGTTAGCCTTGAGTGTGCCGGGATCATAGTAGATTCCGGCGTGAAGCACCCCACTGTTTCTCCCGGAAGCATGGCATCCCAACTCTTTTTCCTTATCAAAAATGATAATATCATCTGCTCCGATCTTAAGGAGTTCTCGGGCTAATGTGAGCCCAATTATCCCCCCCCCGCAAATGACTATTTCCCCAGAAAACATGAATTTTATCCTTTTTTCAGCAAGTTGAGGGCACTTTCCTCATCCGTTTTTCTTATCATGTGGGTTTGGACAATGGCTGTGATGAGCACTTCCTCAATCAGCCAGACATCGAGTCCGGGACGAATATATCTATTATGACTTCTACACCTCGTCCCAATGATGCATGCATATGAAGTGTTGGTGCATTTTCATCATCGATAAAAAGGAGCTCTGTCCCCCAAAAAAATGTGCTTTACGCAGGATTTCATGATCGGTATAATAATTCTCACCGCATTGACGGAGCCAGCGACAATCTTTCCCATATCTACTTCGCCAATCAAGGTACAGAGTGCTGATCGGATATCATGTTCTCTGACAAATTATTCGGTACAATTCGGGATGTGTTTTCCATCTTCAAGGCGCATGGTGGACACTCGGCTAATTGAGCCACCATGCTATTGCATATTGTTTTTCCTCATTGTCCGCAAGGGATTCTGTAGTCACACCATTGGCATCTTCGTCCAGGCTGGGCACTCATTTCATCTGTTGTTAACATATGATGAATGAGTGCCTTGAGTAGCTTTGGTGTCATGGCTTCAACTACGTCCAATCGCTCTGCATCAGTCCATTTTTTGCCAAAGAGCAGCTCTGTTTTTCCATTTTCTGCAAGCTTGATGAGTCCCGCATCATGCGGAGTTTTTTTCTCGCATTGTTGAAAGAGATACATGTACATCGGGAGTTGAATACTCTGGACTGATTTCGCAAGGTCTGTCAGGAATGTTTTGTCAGGGACTCCATCTGTTACATCGTATATCCGTTGCCAAATTTCCATATCTTCCCAGAATCCTTTTTGCGGAAGAACTCCGCCGCCTGTTTTGTAATCCAGGATGACAATACCTTCATCGCGCTCTTCAACCCGATCCAGGTAGCCCGTCAATGGAATGGAAAGAGAGTGTGAAGCATGAGTTGTAACCAGTTTTTTTTCAAGCCCGAGAAGGGTGGCCGGGATCTGTGTTTCATGGAAGGCTTTGAGGCGAAAACGGCCTGTTTGAGTGAGTGCCAATCGTGTGTCATAGGGAAGATGTGTAAAATTGGCGTTCTCTTTGAAACGCTGTTCAAACATGGATAGAAGTGGCGTTGGGTCCAAAGAAGCAAAGTTGGTTTTTCTCCCAATGAATGGGCGCATATATTCACTGAGAACGTCATGGATAAGGGTGCCGAATTCACTTCTGTCTCCGTCTTCCACCACTTGTTGAACAGGGCGAATCCTACCGATTGTCTGATAGAAAAAAAGTTTTGGACACTGGAGATAGCGATCAAGGCCGGACGGAGATAATCCTTTTTCTTTAAGCGTTTTGTGCAAGGCTTCCCGTAATTGAGAGGTCATCGTTATTGAGCTGGTATTTTGCTGCAATGATCCCGCAGGAAAAGTAACAGTGTGAATCATATCACTTCCGTCAGTCAGAAGTTCCTGACTTTTCTTTTCCTGTTCCCAAAGAAGTTGTTCAACAAACCGACTTCGGACTGATTTGGAATCCAGCACCCCCGGTTTCGTACCACTTTGGTAATAGATAACGGTTTCTTTTGCCCCCATGAGAAGACGGTAAAAGTTATAACCAGAGACATTATCACGTTCTCTTGTATCAGGAAGGCCGAGGAGTTTGCGCAAAGGGTCAGGGAGAAGCGGGTCGTATGGATTGGTTCCGGGCAGTCTTTCCTCCACAGCGTCAAGAATGAAAAGCTGTTTGAAATGAAGCAATCGTGTTTCAAGTACTCCCAAGACCTGTAGCCCACCCAAGGGTTCAGCCTCAAATGATACCCTTTCTTGCGAAAGAATTTGCCGGAGCAAGGAAAACAAGGTTGTTTTGCTGAATTCCTCTTGTGCAGATTCAACACTGTTGAGTTGCGGTATAACGGATGTTGTCA
Source organism: Pseudodesulfovibrio piezophilus C1TLV30 (assembly GCF_000341895.1). NCBI lineage: Bacteria > Pseudomonadati > Thermodesulfobacteriota > Desulfovibrionia > Desulfovibrionales > Desulfovibrionaceae > Pseudodesulfovibrio > Pseudodesulfovibrio piezophilus. The sequence continues at coordinate 295,820 of NC_020409.1, forward strand.
ATCTGAATAAACATTCGGCATCTACCAGATACGTATGCCACAGTTTTTCACCGTATTTGTGGAGCATGGAGGCGAGTTTGACAAGGGCACTCCCCAGTGATTCGAGAGAGTTGATTGTTTCGAAAGTGGTTATACAGCAATTCAGTATCATGAGTCTGAGAGGATCGGCTTCCTTTTCGTTCAACTCTACCAGGATTTTATCTGCATAGGGCGGTTTCCATTCAAGAGGGGATATATATCGTTCTCCCAATCGTATGTCTGCCTCCCAAACATGAAAGATTTTTCGCAATGGTTTGTCATCAGCTCCCAGTAATCTCAGGTAAGGATGACGGATCAGGTTGACGACATCGCGCCAGTAATATCGGCCGTCTTCCAATTTGTTTTCTTGTAAGGTGAGTATGGCTTCAATCAGCCGGGCCAAGGACGTTCGGTCAAGGGGGTACCCCATGGAGATATTGGGTTCCTTGTCCGGCAAATGATGGAGCACCGGAAGCATTGCTCCTTCATCGGGAAGGATGACGGCACTATCATCAAGACTGCGTGTAGCCTCCATATCGTCAGATAATGCTGCGAGTTGGGAGTGTCTGTCGAATCCCTCACAGAAGCGGACATTCGGTTCGTGTGTTGAAGGAATAAACCCCGGCGGGATCTCCGCTTTGGTTCTCCATCTGTTGAGCCAGGCTGTATGCTCAGTGGTGGCCCAATGTTTTCGCCCTCCTACCGCAAGGGCTGGGTCGGAATGAATTATGGGATGAAGGACATTGTCATCCCACAGCCGTCTGAATAGAATGTCTTCCGCGCCGCTGAGGGCATAAAAACCAGCAGCAATGATAGGTGAATCTGCCAAATGGTCTGAAATTTTTGCAATGTTTTTCGTAATGAACCGCCAGTCAAGCCCTGGAGTTGTCCAGTTCCGAGCAAAGAGCCGGGTGATATATTCGTGGTGAATGGTGCTTATTTGTTCCAGCAAGCCACTCGCATATTGCGAAACTTCTCCTTCCATATACTTTAGGTCTTCCGGTTCCATATTCTGGCGGAGAAGGTCCTCCATGAGTTTTACCAAGCGAATGCCCCAAGGAAGAAAATCTTCTCTGCTCAATTCCGGCAAGCGAGCCAGTAGCCCTGTCCCTGATTGTCTGAGGTCACTGATAATTTCACGTAACAATTCGACAAGATCAAGTTGATGAACAGGTTTCACAGGAGGAGTGATCATTTCTCGTCTGATTTCTGTAATGAATTCGACAATGGAAATCATGCGAGGGAGAAAAACAGGTCGAGGGAGGTTTATATCCTCTTTTAAATGGATTTTGAGATATCTTTTAGGCCGGTTATGAGGGAAAAGCACCGTACATTGACTCAAGTCATCTCGCTGAACCAGGATATCTGAAAGAGCGGTCATGAAATCCTGATTCCAGGGAATAAGCGTGAATGTTCTCATCTAATTAGTCTCCCTGACTTCACGAATTTCCTGAAGGTCAAGATAGACAAGGTAGCCTTTTGCTGGTGTTAACCCACTCATTTGATTGAGTATCTGCATATAATCAAGCACTTGTTCCTGATTCTTTGGCGAGGGGCGGCCTGTCTTGAAATCGACGACGATTGTTTCCGGGGTGCGACAGAGAAGATCAAACCGTTTGAAATTCCCTTCAGCGTCCATGATTTCCGGCTCTTTTTCTCCTCCACTGAGCCATTGTCGTAAGGTAGGATTACCAAGGACCCAGCCGACCATGGTTCGAAGATCATCTTCAAGACGATCGAATTCTTTTTTTCCCAAAGCTCCCAGCGCAGGAAAATCTTGAAAAGCCAGAGAGATGGCCCTATTCATATCGATCAGATCATTGTCAGTCACTTGTAAGTGCTCCATGGTTCTGTGGGCGACTTCCCCTCTCATCTTTTCATTGTAGAAGTACTCGTCGAGGTTATGCCTATAGATCCGAAGACGGGGGAGCCATTCCATGAGCTGAGGATATTGATCTTGTTCCTCAAGTATAACTGGAGGCTTGGCTGGTTCCACTTTTGATATTTTCCCTTGTGTCGGTATGCTGCCATATTCTAAAATAGGTTCATCATTCATATTCAAAAAAAGATTCATAGCTACTGATGCAGGGCATTTTGCAGAGCTTTCCGTGAAAAATCCGTAAAGTTCCTCTCGTGCCCGAGTCCAGGCGACATAGAGAAGGTTGAGTTGTTCCTTTGCGGATCGGCCAAGACTGGTAAGGTACGGTTTTCCGAGTCCTTTTCTCATGGGAACCAGAAGACGATGCTTTTTATGAGAGCGAATAACAAAATCCTTGTCCGGTTTGGCTGCCCAGTTATGAAACGGGATGATGACCACGGGAAATTCAAGTCCCTTTGATTTATAAATAGTCATAATTCTCACTGCATCAATATTCTCTGGCAGTGGGACCTTTTCTTCACTTGATTTCTCTTCCCAGTATTCGAGAAATCCCGAGAGTGAACCATACCCATTTTCTTCTGCCAGGTGGATAACCTCCAGAAAACGGCGGACATACAGTTCTGCTTCGGGATGGCGTTCAAATACTCGGAATGTGCGAATGGCTTCTCGGACAAGGTCGTAAGGCGTCATTAGCCCTGATTGATTATAAAATGGCTCAATAAAATATTTCCATTCATTGGGGAAATCTTCTCGGAAACAGACTCCAAGAGGACGTTTTCTCGGATGACTGAGCCAGTCAAGAAAATCAGTTTCTTCCATCATGGCCTCAGCCTGAAAGACTTCTCGACCTGAAGCAAAAGTAAGAAATGCGAGATCATCCCTTGGAAAGTCGAGAAATGCGAGAAAAGCTGCAAGTTGACGGATGATAGGGTGCCTATCAAGTTGGAGAGAGTTTTCCGTAATGACCGGAATGTTTTTCTGGACCAGCAGATCACAAATCAGCGAAGCATGGGTATGTGTTCTGACAAGAATCGCCAGGTCACGGAAACGTCGCCGTTGTGTCAGTTCATCCAGAAGTTGACTGAGAGAATCAAGAACCGCTGTTTCGGTTTCGTCATTGGTGCCACCAGAAAGGAGTTCCATGCGAACATAGCCTTCACTTGTGAGGTTCTTATCGCAAATGGCTTGTGAGCATGCTGAAAAGCTTTGAGTGAGCTCCTCAGCAAAAGATTTTCGGAAGTCTTCAGGAGCACCTTTGAAAAGCGTTTCCGTGAGTTCGGAGGATTGGAATGGATTTGTGAAGTTGTCAAAAAAGGTATTGTTGAATTCAACAATGTTTTTAAAACTCCGCCAATTCGCAGGTAAGGAGTCATGCTCTTTGGTAAGAGCGAGCGAAGCGACCTCTGGTTGCATCATAACTTCATCAAAAAGAGCGGAGTCGCCGCCACGCCAACCATAGATAGCCTGTTTGACATCTCCGACATAGAAAAGGCTGCCGCCTTTGGCCAGACATTCTTGCGCGAGGGGAGTGATGGCCTGCCACTGAGCACGGCTGGTGTCCTGAAATTCATCCACTAAAAGATGATGCAGCCGACATCCCAAGCGGCAGTAAGCCTCGGAGACAGGGTCACCGTAAGCCAAGAGAGCATTGACAAACCCGGCAAGGGAAGAACCAAGGATCAATCCGCGTTGTTTTTGCAGTTCATCCAGTCCATTTAAAAGCCTGAGAGCAATATTGATAGCTGGAGCGAGAAAGTAAGCTCCTGTCAATGTCGCGTGCTCTATAGCATAGTGGGAGCATGCCCGTTTGAGGGCGGCATATTCTGCTTCTGCCCGAGCATCAACTTTCTCTTTTCCAGCTTTATTGACGCAGTCCTGTAAGCTTGGTTTGTGTATAAAGGTCGAGTCCTTGGGTGTCTCAAAAAGCTCAGTGGCGAGGCTCTTTTTCAGATAAGTAACAAATCGTTTGTCAAATGGGAGTCCTGTGTCAGTGAAATACTCCAAAGTGCACTGGATGGTTTGTTTGTAATCTGCAAATGTTGCAGTCAATAAGCCCTTTATGGTTTCCTGGTCGCACAGGAGGGGCGTTTCTTCGGTCCGAAGGAATTGTGCCATCTCGAAAAGTCGTTTTCGAACTGTGTCCTGCATCCAGAACCCACCTTTCCCTTCGTTTTGTATCATGGTGGAAACTGTGGAAGAGAGTAAGTCCTGTTCACTGCCGCTTTCTATGCACATATTAATGAAATGATCATAGACAGTATCGAAAAGCTCCCGTTCTTCGAAGACGATTTGAAAATCAGGACGGATGCCGAATTCCAGCGCAAAAAGCCGGAGAAGTAATGCGAGGAGGGAATCAATAGTACGAATGTTGAGTCGATGGTATCGACGTAATATAGTGTCGATGGCTTTTGAAGCTGTTTCAGAGGAGCATTCCGACAGGTTGGTATTCAACCCTAAAGCAGCTTCCTTAAGGCCGACTACGACCCTTTCTTTCATTTCCGTTGCAGCTTTGTTGGTGAACGTCACAGCCATGATTTCCGGCCATGCATAGCCGTGTCGGGGGCTGCTGGTGCAGGCAAAGGGCTTACTGTCTGATTCTGCATTTTCCAGAAGGCTGAGGAATCGGCTGGTCAATTGATATGTCTTGCCTGATCCTGCTGAGGCTTTGACCTGTTTAAGTTCTGACATTGACTATACCTCGACACCGGCTGTGTGGCTTGTTTTGGAACCAGACATAACAACCAGAAAAACGGCTGCGATGATCAGGCAACTGCCAGCATATCCTGACAGAGAAAAGTGTTCATCAAAAAGGAGGTAGGCAAAAACTGCGGCTACAACAGGTTCAAAGGTTGCGATGACAGAAGCATACGTGGCTTCAAGTCGTTTCAGTCCTGCATAGTATGCGCTAAAAGCGCCGTAAGCTGTTACCACGGCCAAACCAACAAGAAGTCCCCAAGCATAAGGTGTTTTGTGTTGGAACTCGATGAATGGAAACAACATGGCTGAACCGATGGGTAAAGCGTAAAGAAAAATTGTCGGGGTAGGATACTTGTGGAAAAATTTTTTCCCGAAAATATAGTAGAGTGCATAAGTGAACCCTGAGATGAGGCCCATACTCAGACCAAATGTGTTCAATGGCATGGTTGTTGCGCTTACTATTGTGGGACCGAGGCAGATGCACCCAACTCCAATAATGGTTATGAGGACACTGAGCATTTTTACTGGTGTCATTTCTTCTTTGAGGAGAAGCCAGGACATCAACGCTACCCATGCAGGCGCTGTATACAAGAGTACTGCAGCCATTGCCATGCCGATATCACGAATGGCAATTTGATATGAACCGTAGAAGAGCGTAATACAGATTATACCAAATCCACATATGACGGGGAGATCATTTCGCCTGACTGAGACTTGTTTCCGAAGGAAAGCATGAACTGCGAAGAGAACCCATCCTAACATTGCTCGCCAAAAAGCTATTTCCAAAGGAGCAATGCCTTCTGCCAAGAGTTCTTTGGCAAATATTCCGGTGCTTCCCCACATAAAGGCAGCACAGACGACATAGAGAAAACCACGGAAGTCCATTAAGATATCCTTTTTCGAACAATGAGGGTGGCATAAATCGTTTGCATATATCTACCTTGATCTGGTTAGAGTGAAGCACTATCCGCAGAATTCATTTAGGCTTTTTCATTCTTTGCGTCAAAGGGGGACAAGATAATCCATTGCCTTCCAAGGGGCTGTCCGTATATACTTCGCCGTATGGAAAATAAGGATATATATATTGTACCGGATGAGCTGGAGGGTGTGCGTCTTGATAAACTCCTGGCAGAAATTGTTCCTGATGCAGGGTTGCGTTTACGGCGTCGCCTTTGCAACGAAGGGACTGTCTTGGCAGGAGAGAGAATTAGAAAACCGGGGTATAAGGTGAAGGGCGGACAAGAGATTGTCCTGCTCTCAAAGGATAGGCAAATGTCGCAGAATCAATTTGGCGTGCGTGTTGTCAAAAAAGCTGGTCTGTTTGCTGCTGTTTTCAAACCTGGGGGTATCCATTCGGCCGATATTGCCGGAAAAGACTCTCTAAGTATTGAATCTTTATTACCTGATCTTTTGGATGGGGAATCACCAATCTTGCTCAATCGTTTGGATTTCTTAACGTCCGGGTTGCTTCTCGTTGCAATGAGTAATGAAGGGGCAAGTTTGTATCGAGAGCTTGAGTCATCGGGAAAAATTAAGAAATTTTATCAGGCCAAAGTACACGGGCGTTTAGATGGAGTTTTTACGATCAAAACTACGCTTGATGCTGATAATCGAAAAAAGACACGGACGCTTGGCGAAGATTCAATAGACGAGAGGCGTTGGACGGCTGTAGACGTCCTTTCTCATGATCATGAGAAAGATACGACTGTTGTCAGGTGTTTGATTAATAAAGGAGCGCGGCACCAGATTCGTGTTCACTTGGCATCTCTAGGGCATCCCATTCTCGGAGATCCCCTCTATGGCAATGGGGGAGACGGTAAGTTGCTAAGTCTTTGTCATTACCGGGTTGAGTTACCTGGTTTTTCAGCATCGATTGATGCGCCATGGCAATAGAGAGTATCAAAAAGAAATTTTAAAGTAAGAAAAGCCCGCTCAGGTGAAACTGGGCGGGCTTTTCTTTATTATTCATTATGGTGCATTATTTTTTCTTGTCCATCGCTTCCTGCAATTTGGCTCCTAAAAGCCCCATACCGCCAGTATTGAGAGATGTTTTTTGTTTCTTTGGAGCAAACTCTTTCCAAGAACCATCATCTTGGACATCTCCGGTCGTCAGAGATATCTTTCTTTCCCCAGCTCGTACCTGGGCAATAATAATATCAACAGAGTCCCCTGAGTGGAGTTTTTCAAACGAGGCAGGTTTTTCAGAGCGGGCAATAACAGACTTGGGTAAAAGGCCTGTTATTCCAGGTTCCAGCTGAATGAATATCCCGAATTGTTCGTGCTTCTCCACAATTCCTGTGACTTTTTGTCCTGACTGGAATTTCTCTTCAATATCCATCCAAGGGTCACCTTCGGCATCTTTCATGGACAATCCGATGCGGCGCGCATTCGCATCTATGGATTTGATTTTGACTGCAACAGTTTGACCTTCCTGCACAAAGTCAGAAGGTTTGTGCACCCGCTGCGTGTAGCTCATTTCAGACACATGCACGAGGCCATCAATACCGGGTGCTATCTCAACGAATGCGCCGAAATCAGCAAGGCGAACAACCTTGCCTGTAACTTTGTCTCCTTCAGTAAACGTCGCGGAAATTGTTTCCCACGGGTCCTGTGCGAGTTCTTTCATGGACAGGGAAATTTTAAGACGTCCTTTGTCATCATGTTCATAGCTTGTAATTTTTGCCTTAACCTTCTGCCCTATGGAAACAGCTTCTTCCGGGTGTCCGATACGGCCATGGGATATCTGTGAGATATGTACCAAGCCATCCAAACCCGGCATGATTTCCACAAAGGCCCCAAATGGAGCGAGACGGGTCACAATGCCTTCGATTTCATCGCCGACTCCGGATTCCGCTGTAAATGCTTCCATGGCCTGCGCAGTCTCTCGTTCCAGCAAGGTGCGTCGAGAGATGACGACATTGCGACCATTCTGTTCAAGTTTGGTAATGAGAAATTCGAGGGTTTTGCCAACATACTCTTCTGGATTTTCCACAAAGCGGTTGTCAATCTGACTGACAGGACAAAATGCCCGACGGTGCATGACAGTAACATTGAAACCACCTTTACAGGTTGAGTCAATATTGCCTTCAACCGGGAGTCCTGCGCTTTTGGCTTCTTCCAGCATGGCGATACCACCGATACCAGACAATGCTCGGGAAAGTTTGATTCCGCCGGAATCCTTGCCGACAACGTACAGTTCTACCGTATCGCCTTCCTGGACTGTGCAGTTTCCCTCTTCGTCCAGAAGCTCTTCTCTTTCAACAATGCCGTCCAGTTTAGTGCCGGTATCGACGAAGATTGTGGTTTCGCCAACTTGTATAACCTGTCCGGAGACTTTGTCTCCTATGTTCAGATCATCTCCGCCGCCTTCGCTGTACTGTTCGAACAGTTCGGCGAAGCTGGCTTCGCCTTCTTCCACGCCATTACGTTCCTTGAATTCTTCAGACACGTTTCTACCGTCGTTTAATAGGGTTAAGTGAGTAAGGCTTTCGCAAAGTCTTTGCCGTTGAATGGGCGAAGATCTTCCATCTTTTCTCCGAGTCCCACAAAGGTGATCGGAAGTTTGTTCTGAAGAGTTACGGCCACCACGACGCCACCCTTGGCTGTTCCGTCAAGTTTGGTCAATATGATTTCATCCACGCCGACCGCTTCATTAAAAAGTTTTGTTTGTGACAGAGCATTTTGCCCGGTAGTAGCATCAATAACCAAGACACAGCGGTGCGGTGCCCCTTCATGTTTTTTACCAACTACACGTTCAATTTTTTTGAGTTCTTCCATCAGGTTTACTTTAGTATGCAAACGACCTGCTGTATCGAGAAGAAGCAGGTCGTACCCTTCGTTGACAGCCTTGTCCATTGCTTCATATGCCACAGCAGCCGGATCGCTTCCTTCTGCCTTGGCGAAGAAACCGGCACCAATGCGTTGAGCCCATACTTCAAGCTGTTCGATGGCCGCAGCGCGGAATGTATCACCTGCTGCGATCAGTACCTTGCGTCCCTGCATTTGCGCCCGGTGAGCAAGTTTGGCAATGGTTGTTGTTTTGCCAACTCCGTTGACGCCAACCATCATCAAAACTTCAGGAGGATTAACAGCCTCAATTCGGGGAGGAACTTTGAAAATATCCTCAAGCTCATCGCGCAGAATGTCTTTAAAATCCTCAGGATCATCCGTTCCGGCTTTGCGGGCTCGTTCCTTGAGGTTTTCCATGAGTTGAGTTGCTGCTTCCATACCGACATCTGCCATGATCAGAATCTCTTCAAATTCTTCCCAAAAGGCATCGTCGAGTTTTGAATGGGAAGAGAGCAAACTGTCAATACGTTTTGTTATCTGTTCTCTGGTTTTGGAAATACCTTCGGAGAGTTTTAGAAAGAGACGGTCACGTTCATCTTCTTCATCTTCGAGTTCTAGCACCAGGGCCAAACGATATTGCAGTTCAGATTTGAATTCGGAAACGGCCTGGTAGCCCATTTCGGTCAGCCATGCATCGAATTGACTGACAAACTCTTGAGCTTCTGAAGCAGGAGCACCGAGTGCCTTGAAGAGAAAAGTAAGCCGATCCCAAAGAACAGGCCCTTTTATTTCAATGCC